>JANLPN010000155.1:0-32414 GCA_031367285.1 Betaproteobacteria bacterium
CGCAAGGGCGACTACAACAAGGTCGCGGAGCTGCAATACGGCAAGTTGCCCGAGCTGGAAAAGCAGCTCAAGGATGCCCAGGCCGTGGAAGCCAAAAAGGGCCCGGGTACGGCACCCCGCTTGCTGCGTACACAGGTGGGCGCGGAGGAAATCGCCGAAGTGGTGGCACGCGCCACCGGCATCCCGGTATCCAAACTGATGCAGGGCGAGCGCGACAAACTGCTGCTCATGGAACACAAGCTGCACCAGCGTGTGGTGGGGCAGGACGAGGCCATCACGGCGGTCGCCAATGCCATCCGCCGCTCGCGTGCCGGCCTGGGCGACCCGAACCGGCCCACCGGCTCCTTCCTGTTCCTGGGCCCCACGGGCGTTGGCAAGACCGAACTGTGCAAGGCGCTGGCCGGTTTCCTGTTCGACTCGGAAGACCACCTGATCCGCGTTGACATGAGCGAGTTCATGGAGAAACATTCGGTGGCGCGGCTGATTGGCGCGCCGCCCGGCTACGTGGGTTACGAGGAAGGCGGCCACCTGACCGAGGCGGTGCGCCGCAAGCCCTACAGCGTGCTGCTGCTGGACGAAATCGAGAAGGCGCACCCGGACGTGTTCAATGTGCTGCTGCAGGTGCTGGACGACGGCCGCCTGACCGACGGCCAGGGCCGTACCGTGGACTTCAAAAACACCGTCATCGTGATGACCAGCAACATCGGCTCACCCATCATCCAGAGCATGGTGGGCCGTGACAGCGAAGACATCAAGGACGCGGTGACGGCGGAGCTCAAGAACTACTTTCGCCCGGAGTTTTTGAACCGTATCGACGAGACCGTGGTGTTCCATGCGCTCGACGCCAAGAACATCGAAGCGATTGCCGCGATCCAGATCAAGGTGCTGCAGGAACGCCTGGCCAAGATGGACCTGACGCTGCAGGTGTCGCCGGCCGCGCTGGCCGAGCTGGCCAAGGTCGGCTTCGACCCGGTGTTTGGTGCGCGGCCGCTAAAGCGCGCTATTCAGCAGCGTATCGAAAACCCGCTGTCCAAGCTGTTGCTCGAAGGCAAGTTCCTGCCCAAGTCCGTGATTCCGGTGGACGTGGACCCCATCCGCGCGCCGGGGCAGTTCAGCTTTCAGCGGGTGGTTCACTGAGCCCGGCAGCAAGGACCGCCGTGCGCGCTTGCTCAGTCGTGTGCGATGCTGCTGGCGCCGACGGGCGCGGTGCCTGAAAATGCGCCCATGCAAACTGTTTTCCTGATCGTGCTGCGGCTGGTGTTGGTGCTGGCTGCGGCGATCTTCGCGGCCAGCCTGATCCTGGTTTTCGCGCTTCTGTTTGCCCTGTGGGGCCTGCGTGCTGTGTGGGCCAAGCTCACCGGCCAGGCGGTAGCGCCGTTTGTGGTGCGTATGGACCCGCGCAGCGGATTCCGGCGCGTCTACCGCGCGCGCTCCGGCCAGCCGGAGCAGCGCGAACCTGCCACGCCACCTGCTGGCCGCGCTCCCCTCCAGGATGTGACCGACGTGGAGCCCAAGCGGCCACGCACCGGGCCATGAGCCGGCGGACCGCTCGCAGGGCGCATGGCACTGCGGCGCTTCGCGCGGTCACTCTACAAGCCCATGGGGTTAGCATAGGGTGCATGATCCTGGACACGGCATTCTTATGAGCGGCATTCCCGAGGGGTTTCGACCCGCTGCCGTGATGGGCGATTTCATCGCTTTCAACGGCCCGCTGTATGGCCGCTGGACCGGCGAAAAAGTCCAGATTGGCTTTCGGGTGGAGCAGCGCCACACCAATCCCATGGGCATGTGCCATGGTGGCATGCTGGCCACTTTTGCCGATATGCTGGTTCCCTGCACGGTGATGTATCTGCGAGACCGTGAGCGGCGCTTTCTGCCCACGGTGAGCCTGCAGATTGACTACCTGGGCCCTGCCAAACTCGGTGCCTGGGTGCAAGGTGAAGCGCAGGTGCTGCGCACCACGCGCAACCTGCTGTTCGGCCAGGGGCTGGTCAGCGCAGACGGTGAACCGGCCCTGCGTTTTAGCGGTATTTTCAAGCTCGGGCCGCTGTTTGGTGACCCGGCCAACCATGATCCGCTCGGTTTGAAGTTTGCAGGAGATTGACCATGCCGATTGATTTCACCCATGTCCAACCCGCCCCGGTGCCAGTGCGGGGCCTGCACCACTTTGCCTGGCGTTGCCGTGACTGCGAGGAAACGCGCCATTTCTACGAAGACCTGCTGGGCCTGCCGCTGGTGCATGTGATCAAGAGCGACCACGTGCCGAGCACCGGGGAATACTGCCCCTACGTGCACATCTTCTTCCAGATGCGTGATGGCTCCCACATCGCCTTCTTCGACCTGGGTGACGACACCGCCGCCGAACCCTCGCCCAATACACCGCCCTGGGTCAACCACCTGGCCTTGCGTGTTGATTCGGTGGCCGAATTGCAGCAGGCCAAGGCACGCCTGGAAGCGGCCGGCGTGGAAGTGTTGGGTATCACCGACCACCACATCATCCACTCCATCTACTTCTTCGACCCCAATGGCATCCGGCTGGAACTGACCACGCCGACCGTATCTGCAGCCGAGATGGATGAACTCGCCAAACATGCTCACCAGGAGGTGCGGGAGTGGACGGAGCTCAAGGCCAGGCGCAAGGCGGGTGGCTTGTCTGGGGTGGTGGTCAAAGAGTAGGGGGCCGCCTGGCTGGTTGGGAGACTTTCGGGCTTTTGACTTTTGTGCGTGTTCCGGTGCTTCGGTACCGCGGTATTGCGGCTGCGATATGCGGGAAGGCAGCTGCCAGCGCCTATCGGGCCAGTTCTGGACAGGAGAACCGTTGGTATGGTCGCCTCCATCGAGAACTCCATGAATTTCAACGGCTGCAGCGTGATATTCAAGGCGGGTACGTGGAGCGGAGCGTCTCCGTCACGGTGTAGCGAGGTCAGGAAGTCCAGGTCAAGGTCGGGCTCATCGGTCTTCTTGTAGGTGGTCTGATCGTGGTTGGGGACGAACCCCATGTTGAGAGAATCGATGGCCTTGCGTGTATCGATGGCAATGGTCGAAGGCAAGGCGACCGATAGGTTCTTGCCGGTGTGCGCGAAGTCAGGATCGACCGTTGTAACCCGCTGGTCCACCGCACGAGTGGGACTGAAACTCCTGGTCACCGCTGACTCCTGCTTGACTGCCAGCCGCAGACTTCCCATTCGTCCGTCACGCATGGTTTCGCCACACGCCAGGCTGGGGGACAATAGGGCCATGGGCCAGATCGACCGCAACGCCTTGAAGCAGTTTGCCAGCAAGTACATCTGGTGAAAAACACCCGATGAGTCAGTGACCATGCCCGAACGCGTGATCGCGCAGGTCATGAATATCGGGGACCACGACGACATTCAAGCCCTTGCCCGCCAGGTGGGAGACGAAGTTCTGCGTGAGGTGCTTCAGCACGCCGAGGCAGGGCAATTTGACGAAAGGTCCTGGGCCTATTGGCATTACCGTCTGGGCCTGGCTGAACTGGAACAAGTCCCACCTCTGCCGCGCCGGAGTTTTCCGTAACGGGTCGTTTTACGCCCCGCACGGAGATTCTTCCCGTGGCGCAGCAGAGTCTATGGCCGCAGTGGCGCGCTGCGGCTGGCAAGCGCACGCGAGATGTTCAAGCCCACCTTCCAGCCCAGCGAGAGTTTGCGTGCGCTGTCCTTTTTTGGGGACGGGGATCTGCACACGCTGATCGATGGCGACAAGCGAACCTTGGTCAAGGCGGCGAGCGAAATAAGGGATTTGCCCGAGGCAAAGCTTGTGGGTTCCCGGCTCGTGCCTTAAGTGTGATGTTCCCTTTTTTGGCCCATGATGGCCAAGAAATTGGTTGCTTGGTGGGCCAGCGCACGGGGCGTCCGCGCCGTCTCGCTTCCAACCGCGCAGAAGATGTTTGAAGTACGGCAATTTCTGATCAGGCGGCCTGCTTTTTCAACCGCAAACGCATCAGGATGTCCTGATTGTGGTTGCCGAATCCCTTGCCGAAGATGTTGACGCCGCCGGGGTTGGTGGCCGCATCGTCGATGCCGATCTTGAGCCGAATCGAGTGGTGCGCCGCCAACGCCAGCTGGGACAGGGTCACGTCCGAGACTTTCTGGCCCCCAACGACGGTGCCCTGATCGGAAACGCTCCAGGTCGTCAACGCGCCGTATTGAGAACCTTCGAGCTTCCACCAGTGGGGCGTGTAGGTGCCGCGCTTGTCGCCGTAGTCACCCGGCGAGGTCCAGGTGCCAATCTTCACGTCGTTGACCCACAGGCTGATGTCACTGGGCCAGTTGGCGTTGGTGCCCGGTGTTTCCGAGGACAGCTCCATGCTGAACTCAATGGCTTCGATGCCCGCATCGAGGATCTTGGCGTTGTTCGGGAACTTGTACTCGACGTAGCCGCGCCCAAACCACAACAAGGCCGCCTGCATGCGGCTGGGGTCGAGGAACAGTTCGGGCACGTCGAGAATGCCGATCACGCGCTGCGTGGAACACATGCCGCATGGTGCGCTGACACCACAACCCGTGTAGAGCCCAAGCGGCATGGCCACCTCGACGATATTGTCGAACTGCTGCGTAGACTCGGAATCCAGGCGGATCACGATCTCGTCGAAACGCGCCGAACAGATTTTCTGCTGGCCCTTCGTCGCCTTGACGGTCTGGGTGTCGATAAGCCCGGACTCCTGCAGGATCTGGACGTTGGTGGCGATGGTCGACTGCGGCAGGCCGAAGGTCTCGCTGATCTGGTTCACGTTCAGTGGCCCCGCGCGGCGCAGCAATTTCAGTATCTGGATTCGGATGGGCGAAGACAGGCCTCGGATCACCTCGAACTGGAGCTCCGGATTGACGTTGAGAAAATTGCCGCGCGTGTCGTCCAGTTCGTCCAAATCCGCCCCCTATGCCACCCCATTGTCACGTTTTCAAGCCGAGACCAGGTTGACGAGGTTCCATGAGGCGGGCGCGAGCGTCAAATGGATGCGTTCGCCGTCGATGGCCACACCATCGAGTGCCGTAGGGGCCACCTTGTCGGGCGTCGATTTGCTGTTGTGGGCCGACAGATCATCGTGGCGTAACTGCTGCGCCTGACCGACTCTCAATTTCGCAAAGCCGCGCGCCGAGACCTCGACTGACATCTCGCCCTGGAGGTCGCGGTTGAGAGCGAAGAGATTGAGTCCGCCGTCGGCGCCGGTAACGGCCGCCAACTTGAGATAGGGCGCAGCGGGAATCGAGAAATACTGTTCTATGGTGCCGCGCGGATCGTAGTAACTGGCCGCATAGGTGTCCGACGTGACCTGTGCGCGCAGAACCTTACCGCGGCCGAACCGGCTCATCTGCGCGAAGGGGTGAAAGATGGTCTGGCGCCATGCCGGTCCGCCGGTCTCGGTCATGATGGGCGCGATCACGTTGACCAGTTGCGCCAAGCAGGCGGACTTGACGCGGTCCGCATGGTTCAAAAGCGAGATGCAAGCGCCGCCGAAGGCCAGCGCGTCTTCCATGCTGTAGATTTCCTCCAGGATCGGCGGCGCGATTGGCCACCCTTCCTTCACACGGTCGCTGCGCGTACGGCGCGTGCGGTACCAGACGTTCCATTCGTCGAAGCTCAGCATGATGCGCTTGGGCGAGCGCCGCTTGGCCGCCACGGCATCGGCGATCGCCACCACTTCCTCGATGAAGTTGTCCATCAGGTCGGGGCATGCCAGAAAGGCCGCCGTGTCGCTCTTGTAGTTGTTGAGGTAGGTGTGCAGCGAGATGTACTCGACGTGGTCGAAGGTGTGTTCGAGCACGGTGTCTTCCCAGGCACCGTAACTTGGCATGTTGCGGCTCGATGAACCGCAGGCGGCGAGTTCGATGCGCGGGTCGATCCAGCGCATCATCTTGGCCGCTTCCACGGCGATGCGTCCGTATTCGGTCGCGGTCTTGGATCCCATCTGCCAGGCACCGTCCATCTCGTTGCCCAGGCACCAGAACTTGATGTCGTGCGGCTGTTCCCAGCCGTGCGCACGGCGCAGGTCGGACAGTGCCGTGCCGCCGGGATGGTTGCAATATTCGAGCATGTTGCGGGCGTCATCGCCGCCGCGTGTGCCCAGGTTGACGGCGAACATCGGCTCGACGCTGGCGGCACGGCACCAGTCGACGAATTCGTTGGTGCCGAAGGTGTTAGGCTCGGTTGTGAACCAGGCCAGGTCCAGGCGCTTGGGCCGTTCGACAACGGGCCCGATACCGTCCTCCCAGTTGTAGCCGGAGACGAAATTACCACCGGGGTAACGCATGATGGTTGCGCCCAGTTCGCGCACCAGCGCCATCACGTCCTTCCGGAAGCCCTTTTCGTCGGCCGTCGCATGGCCGGGCTCGTAGATGCCGCCGTAGACACAGCGGCCCAGATGCTCGACGAAAGCACCGAACAGGCGGGGATCGGTTTCGCCGACCGCAAAGTCGCGGTCGATCATCACTTTGGCGTTACGCATGGGAAGGCTCTCCACTACGGGGTTGGACACGCGCGGTCGTGTCAGGCAGCAGCACCGCGTTCTTGAGCTGCCGGGAATAGGGATGTTGCGGATCGGCAAGCACCGTCCTGGCGTCGCCGCTTTCGACCACCTTGCCGCGCTGCATGATGATGATGCGGTCGGAGATGTAGTAGGCCGTCGCGAGGTCGTGCGTGATGTAGATGATCGAGATGCCGAGCTCGTCGCGCAGCGTCTTGAACAGGTTCACGATGGACATGCGCAACGACGCATCCACCATTGAGACCGGCTCGTCCGCGACGATGATTTTGGGCGACGGGATCAGTGCGCGGGCCACCGCCACGCGTTGCAGCTGGCCGCCGGAGAGTTCATGCGGATAACGTCCGCGCACCTCGGCCAGCGACAGGCCGACCTTGACCAGCGCCTCATCGGCGCAGCGCATCGCCCCCGCTTCGTCCAGCCCTTTCACGAAGCGCCGCGCCGTAACGAACAGGTAGTGGTCGAGCTGCTTGAGCGGGTTGAAGGCTTCGAACGGGTTCTGGAAGATGGGCTGCACCTGCGCCATGAAGGCCATGCGTGCGGCCTTGCTGCGGATGTCCTTCAGGTCCGTGCCCTGAAACAGCAGGCGCCCGCTCCCGGGCTTCTGCACGTTCAGGATCATGGACGCCAGCGTCGACTTGCCGCTGCCCGATTCACCGATGATGGCGAAGATTTCGGGCTGGCCGGCTTCCAGCCGGAAGCTCACGCCGTCCAGCGCCCGTATGCGCGTGCGCGACAACATGCCGCCCTGGACGAAGTCTTTGCCGACACGGTCGACGGTGAGCAGGGCGTCCGTCATGCCGGGTGAATCGCGAAACAGGCGGCGCGGTGGCCCGGCCCGATGGGAACCATCGGCGGCACTTCGCGCTGGCAGATGTCCATCGCGCGCGGACAGCGCGGATGGAAACGGCAGCCACTCGGCGGTGCCGCCAGATTGGGCGGGCTGCCTTCAAGGCCCTTGCGCACGGCGCCGTCGCCGATGCGTGGCAGGCTGGAAACAAGGTGTACGGTGTAAGGATGCCGCGGTGTGCGGAAGATCTCTTCCGTCGGCCCCTCTTCCACCAGACGCCCCGCATACATGATGCCGACGCGGTCGGCCAGATGGGCATGCACGCCGAGGTCGTGCGTGACCAGCAGCACCGACGAGCCCATCTCGCGCTGGATCTCGCGGATCATGTCGAGCACGTCCTTCTGCACGATCACGTCCAGTGCCGTAGTCGGCTCGTCGGCAACGATGAAGTCGGGCCGGCAGATGGTGGCCAGCGCGATCGTCACGCGCTGGCGCATGCCGCCCGAGAGCTCGTGCGGATAGGCGTTGAGTATGCCCGGTTCGAGCCGGACCCGCGCCAAGTGCGTCTCCACCAAGCGGTCGAACTGCGCGCGCGGCAGGTTCACATGGCGCAGCGCGAAATCGATGAAGGACTGGCGCACGCGGCGCACCGGGTTGAACACGCTCATCGAGCCCTGCACGATGTACGACAGGTGGCGCCATCGCACCTTGGCCAGTTCGTCCGGCCCCATGCGGAGGATGCCGGGCGCAAAAGCGAAGTCCACGCTGCCTGCGACGATTTCCAGCGGTGGCTTGAGCGCCGCTGCGATGGTCTTGATCAGTGTCGTCTTGCCCGAGCTGGATTCGCCAGCCAGGCCGTAGATCTCGTTGCGCGCGATGTCGAAGTCTATGCCGTCGACCGCCCGCACCTCACGCTCGACACCGAAGTGGCGCGTGCGGTAATAGGCCTTGAGCCCCCGGACCGAAAGTACCGGTGCTGGCGAGGACGCGGTATTCATGGGCCGCTCCCCATGCGGCTGAGCCGGCTGCGCGGATCGATGAACTCGTTCATCGAGACCGCCAGCAGGTACAGCCCGATGAAGACCATCATGACCAGCACCACCGGGAACGCGATCCACCACCAGATGCCGGCCACCATGGCCGTGTGCTGGTTGGCCCAGTAGATCATGCCGCCGATGGACGGCGTGTTGATGTCGGTGAAGCCCAGCACGGCCAGCGTGACCTGCAGGCCGATGGACCAGTTCATGTTGTTCAGCGTGGTCGAGAACAGGATGGGCAACACATAAGGCAGGTGCTCGCGCCGCAGGATCTCGAACGTGCTCATGCCGGAGAACACGCTAGTGCGGGTGAATTCGCGGCTGCGCAGGCTGATCGCGACCGAACGGATCAGCCGCGCGTCGTAAGCCCAGCCGAGCATGGCCATGATGAAGGCCAGCCAGCCCCAGGTCATGCTGTCGCGCATCACGAAGTAGAACAGCACCAGGATCGGCAACAGAGGAATGACGATGAAGGTGTCATTGATCGACATCAGCACCCGGTCCACCCAGCCGCCTTTGTAGCCCGACAAGAGCCCTACGCACAGCGACATAATGCGGCTCATGAACGCGACGGCGATGCCGAACAGCAAGGTGTTGCGGATCGCCACGGTAAGCTCCCAGAACACGTCCTGGCCCCGGCTCGTGGTACCGAGCACATACGGCCAGCCGGGCGGAACGTCCGGCGGCGTGACAAAGGTGTCCATCGGCGGATACGGTGTGAAGAACGACAAGGCGGCGATCACCACCACGATGCCGGTCAGCGCGAAGCCGACCGCGAATTCGATATTCGTGCGCAGCAGGTCCCGCAAGGTGCGCCACATGTCAGTACCGCCCGGCCGTTCCGAAGGTACTGGGCGCCCCTCGGGGGCCGCGAACGAAGTGAGCTTGGGGCAATTTCATCCTAGCGTGCCTCCACGCGCGGATCGAGCAGCGGATACACCAGGTCGATCAACAGCACCGCCGCCGAGACGCCGATGATCGACATGGTGGTGACGCCGAGCACCAGCCCGTAGTCGCCGGCATAGACCCCGCTTACCAGCAGCGCCCCGATGCCTGGGTAGCCGAAGATCTGCTCGGTGATGACCGCGCCGTTGAAGATGGTGCCCAGCGACATGGCGAGGCCCGTGACCTGCGGCACCAGCGCATTGCGCATCACATAGGAATAGAGAATGCGGTTCTTCGCCACGCCACCGAGTTCGGCGTAGGTGACATAGTCCTCCGTCACCACGTTGGACACCAGCGAACGCATGCCCAGGAACCAGCCGCCGACCGATATCAGCATCAGGCTGGCGGCCGGCAGGATGGCGTGGCGCAGGATGCTCAGCACATGGTCGAGGTCCCATTGCTGGCCCATGTTCATGCCGCGGCCGCCCGTGATCGGCAGTATCGGCCACAGGTAGCCGAAGATCACGATCAGCACGAAACCCGCGATGTAGTAGGGCACCGGGTGCAGCCCCATGGAGATCACACCCAGGAAACGAAAGAACCGGCTTGTGCGGTAGTACCCCGCCAGGCCACCCAGCACGTTGCCGACGACCCAGGCCAGCAGCGTGGTCGTGGCCAGCAACCCGATGGTCCAAGGAAGGGCCCGTCCGATCAGCGTCGTGACGGGCGTGGGAAATGCCGACAGTGACGGCCCGAAGTCGGCCACCGCGATGCGCCGCCAGAAGTTCGCGTACTGCTCCAGCGGGGTGCCGGTCACACCATACAGTTCGCGCAAGGACTCGCGCAGCATGTTGATCGCGTCCGGGCTGGTCTGTCCAAAGGAGGTGGCCGCCGAAACCGACTGTTCCACCGGATCGATAGGCGTGGCATGCGAGATCAGATACGCGATGTTGATTCCGATGAAAACCACCAGCACGAACTGGCCCAGTCGTTGCAGGGCGTACAGGGCAAAGGCGCGCATCGATGGATCCTGGCAGTAGCGTCGTCAGTCGCCCGTGGCTGCGGTTGTGAGGACTGAGTACGACACTTCAGCGGGAACAAAGATGTCGCGGCGCGGCCCCGGAATCGGTGGCTGCAGCAGAAAAATCCGTGCCCCTCACTTCGTGGGTTTGAGTTTTACCAGCATATAGCGCGAGTTCGCCCAGTTCGGCACCGGGTTGGTGTACGGATTGGTCGAGGTCGGCCAACCAGTCCAGTAAGTGTCGTCCATCACGGTGAAGACGTTGTAGGCCATGATGGGAATGGTGGGCATCTCGCGCGTCGCCAGCTTGACGTAGTCCTTGCCCAGTTCAATGCCGCGGGGGTCGTCGAAACCCACGGTGCGCACCGCCTCGACGATCTTGTCCAGTTCCGGGCTCGACCAGCGTTGCCAGTTGCGCGGCGGTTGTGCCGACCCGGCCGCGGCCACGAACTGGCTGTGCCAGCTGTCAAGGAAAAACGAGAGGTCGGGATGGCCACCCCAGGTCTCGACGCTCCAGCCGATGAACGTGTCGAAGTCGCCTGCGCCGCGGCGCGTCAGCATGGTGCCCTGCGCGGTATCGACCTTGGCGTCGATGCCGAACTGGCGCCATTGCTGCACGATCATGGACCCGGCCCGCGTCATGATGGGCCGCGTGTCACCTTCCACCATCACGCGGATCGTGAAGGGCTTGCCATCGGGCGTGAACCAGTCGTTGCCGCGCTTGCTGAAGCCGGCCCGCTCCAGCAGCTCCTTGGCCGCTACCGGATTCGGCTTCCACCATCCCATGCCGAAAGCGGATGCGATCTGCTTGGGGTCGGTTGGAATCTGGTCGCCCATGGAAGGTCGCAGACTATCGGCGATCTGCTTCCCCACGGTCGGGTCATAGGGTTTGAACTTGCGCTTGCCGGTGTCGATCTCGAACGCCTTGAGCCACTCCTGCATGGGGCCATGGTAGACCTCGGGATGGGTGCCGGTCGGTGGAACGCCGATGGCCGAGATAGTCGCCGCGCCACGGTACGAGGCCATGGCCACGGCCTTGATGTCGATCAGCAGGGCCAGCGCCCAGCGCACGTCGCGGCTCTTGAAGTTCTCGTTCTGCAGGTTGAAGATCAGCGCCGGTAGCGTCGGATCGGGGTGGCCGTACGGGAAACCCTTGAACCAGCCCTTGGAGGTCTTGGACTGCTTGGCCAGTGCGAACATGCCTTCAGGCGCGATGTCATGCACCACATCGAGCTGGTGATTCAGCTGGGCGATCACACGCTTGTCCGGCGGGCCCGGATCCATGTAGACCAGGTACTTCGGGCCGGGCTTGCCGAAGCGACCCAGGGAGGTGCGCTGCCAGTCGTCGCGCAGCTGCCAGATGTACCACTTGCCGTCCGGGTCGTAACTGTTGAGCACATAGGCGCCCAGCGAAATCGGCTTGGGGAAATCGAACTTGAGCGGCTCCGCGACCTTCTCGAAAATATGCTTGGGCATGATCCAGGCGCCGCTATAACGCACGGTGAAGACCGCATGGAAACGCGAATTGGGCTTCTTGAGCTTGAACACCACCGTATTCGCATCAGGCGCGGTAACGGTGTCGACGTTCAGCGCCAACACGGCGCCCCAGCGCATGGCGGGGTTCTTGATCTGCGTCTCGACCGTGTAGATGACGTCGTTGGCCGTGAACTCCACGCCATCGCTCCAGAAGATGCCTTTGCGCAGCTTCACGGTCATCTGCGAAAAGTCCGCGTTGTAGATCGGCTTCTCGGCGGCCAGAGAGTTGTCCCAGACGCCGTCCAGGCCCTTTTCCGGGTCGATGTACCAGAAGGTGTCCATCCCGACCTGTTGCAGGCCGGTGGAAATGCCCCCGCCGCTGATGGCCCAGATGTTGAACCAGCCGGCGTTCTTGATCGTGCCCTCGGGGTTCTCGAGGATCAAGGTTTCGTTGCGTGGAAGATTGGAAAAGGTGTTCTGCGCCTGGCTTGCCGGAGAGAGCGCCAGCAGGCCAATCCCGAGGATTGCCGCAGCAAGCGACTTGACATACGCACGAGTCTTCATCGATGTCTCCTATACCCATGCGCCCTGCGGTAGAGAGGGTCACTGGGCCTTGTTGTTTAATAACAAACAATCTGATTTATATCAATAAATCAGATATATTCCCCGCGCCGTGAATATAACACCGAATGCGCCCTGCGCACCAGAAAATTGCGGGCACCATGCTGAGGCAGAAGAGCCTCAGCCAAGCTATTTCACAGTACCCGCCAAGAAGAGAAGCGTCGCTGCGTTGCGCTGGCGGGAGAAGTGGGCCCACCGTGAGTTTGCTGCCGCCGCGATGCGTAAGGAAGGATACGTAACCAAGTGGCAGGCTTGTGCACGGTCGACAGCCGGGTTTGCGGTTATTTTTGTGCTACTGGAAGAGTAGCAAAATGCATGAAATTCCGATACGCGCCTTGATTTGCAGGAGACGCGATGGCCACCGGCACCGAGATTGACGCCAGCCGCTTGACCTGCACGCCCGCGCGTACCTTGCTGGGCCAGCAGGGCTTGCTCCGACTTGGACAAGCGTCCCTTGGGCGTGCCCACCGGGTAGCTCGCCCCCATGGCGCGCATCTTGGCCAGGCTTGCTTTGGTGGGGATGCCTCGGTCGATCACCCAGCTGCGATGGGCATGACGATGTCAATTCTGCGCGCCTCGATGACTGCCATCAACCGCCGCAGTGGAGTCCATGTTGGAGAAGATGGGGCTCATCGTCTCAAGTCGGCAATCCAACCCCGGGCACGGATTTCAAAAAAAAGTCGTGCGTTCTATTGCTCCCAAGATTGAGATGGTCGCGACGCTCGGCTAAAGCGGTTGACCTTGAAATCCAAATTTCCTAAAGCGCCAGCCCGCGGTGTCCGTGCTTGCCACCCGCTGCTTCTACGATGGGGGGTGGATGCTAGCTTTCTTCTGCCGTGCGCAGCCGTTTCGCCAGCGCCTGCAAGAGCTTCCAGGCGATGGTGCCGTTGCGCTCGACCAGGGGACGGAACTCCCAGAAAGTGAGCCCCTGACAAACCAGGTCGGTCGCCGCGGTCACGGTGGCGGAACGGGGGCCGCCGTCGATCAGGGCAATCTCGCCGAAATGGTCACCCGGGCCAAGCGTTCCGAGCTGGACGCCTTTGCTTGAGACCGTGGCCTCGCCGGATTCGATGATGAAGAAGGCCGCCGCCCCCGAGCCTTCCATGATGACGACCTCACCCTTCTTGAACCGGCGTTCCTTGAGCAGCCGCGCGATCTGCTCGGCCTGCCTGCGGTCCATGTCGGAAAACAGCGCCGCGCGCTGCAAGGTGGCCACTGGGTCGCGTGATGGAGGTCCGGGCGGTGGCGTCTCACTGCGCGCCTTGCCGGTGGTCACGGCGCGGCACTGGAGCAGGTAGAGCGTGCCGTCCTGGAACGCCCACTCGATGTCGCGGCGCGGCCCGTAAATCTTCTCGCACCGCAGCGCGAGTTCGCCCAGGGCCGAGAGCTGGGCGTCGTCGAGGCAGAGCTGATTCACCTGTGCTGGCGGCACCGGCTGTTCGAAGGTGCCGCCGCTGGGCAACGAACGGATCGCGATGCGCTTGCGCCCGGCCTTGCGCTCCTGCACCTTGCCGTCGCGGTCGATCCGGAAATGGTCCGGGACGACGAGTCCGGCGACCACGGCTTCACCAAGGCCCCAGCTGGCCTCGATCACGCGCTCGTCGGCGCCGCTGACTGGATTCTCGGTAAACATGACCCCGGCGACGACGGGATTGAGCAGCGTCTGGACCACCACACCGACACTCGGCCGCGTGAAGAGGCCGACACGATGGCGGTATGTGATGGCCGAGTCCGAGTTGGCGGACCACCAGACTTCGCGAACCGCGCCCGGGACGTCGGCCACTGAATGCACGTTGAGCACGGTAAGGTGCTGCCCGGCAAAACTGGCCGCCGCGCCGTCCTCATCGACCGCGGACGAGCGAACGGCGAACGGCGCAGCCAGTGCAGCGATGGCCCTTGCCAGCGTTTCAATGGCCTTGCTGTTCCCCGAGGCGATGGCCTCGACCAAGGCACCTGACAGCGCCACCCCGGACGGGACGGCCAGGCCCTGTCGTTCTGCGTCGCCCAGGCCGACGGCCTTGGATCCATACAGAGTTGTTTCACGCGCCTTGGCAAAGGTAACGACCTTTTTCACCCAAGCACCCTCACTTCCCCGGCATCGCCGTCGACACGGACGCGAGTGCCATCGGCGATGCGTTCAGTCGCCTCGCGGGTCCCGACGACGCCGGGGATGCCGTACTCGCGAGAGACAATCGCCGCATGCGAAAGCAGTCCACCATTGTCGGTGACGATCCCGCCGAGGAGCGGGAGAAGGATGTTGAAGGCCTCTGTCGTCGACTCGGTGACAAGCACGTCGCCCTTGGCGATCCGGCCGAACTCGGATGGACCGGAAACGCGGCGCGCGGGGCCCTCGTAGACGCCTTTGCTCGCCGCCAACCCGTAGAGGATCTTCTCCTCGTTCCGCGCCTGGGAGCTTCCGAAAATATGGTCAAGGGCGATGAACAACGCACGCATCAGGCGCCCGACCGCCGGCGGCAGCGCCGCAAGGTCCGGTGGTGGCGGCGCACTCGGGCCGAGGACCGGCGGGGCGTCCTTGGCGGTATGGGTCGCGCGGAACGCAGCGCGCCGGGCGAGTTCATCCGCGCTCGGGCCACCGCTGCCGGCAACCAGCGCGCACATCTCGTCGAGGCTGGCCTCCAGCATCTGCGTCTCGGCGGCAATACGACCGCGGCTGGCCACCCGCCGGCCGGCTGCCAAAGCGGCGCGCCGCATCAGGCCCGAGGCCCAGATGTCACTGTAGACACCGCGTTCGTCGCGCAGACGGTAGGTGAGGCGGGCCTCACCGAGCAGTTGATCGAATTCGGCCTGATGCGCCACGGGGACCTGGGCTCGGACTTCGGAGGTGCGGGCGTCGACGCCCGAGGCTGCCTGGGCTGCTCCCGAAACCGCGACGCGGATCGACTTGAGCAGCGCATCCGGCAATTCGAGCGCCGTAGGCTCGGAAATGTCGAAGCCGTCGATGAGCCGGTTGCCGACAAGGTCTAGGTAACCCGAGGCAGCCGCGCCAGCCTCGCCCGCGAGGCCGCGCAAGCTCGCCAGCACCTGCGCGGGATCGGCGGTGGATGCGAGGATGTCGCGAGCGGCCGGGCTCTGCGCGAACGCCTTCTTCAGGCTCTCCATCTCGTCCGAGCCTCCCGCGGATACCTCGGCTGAGCCGCGCATCAGCCCGAGCAGGTCGGAATGTGGCAGGCCGGTCCAGCCGCCGACGTGTGCGAGGAAGTCTCCGGTAGGTAGCACGGCTGCGGCGGTAAAGCGCATGTGCTGGGCCATCATGGCCGCATGGTGGTCCCGGCACCGCCTCAGGTAGGACACCAGCTCCGTGTCGGCGAGGCGGTCCGGATCGACGGCCTGCAAAGCCCGGTGCATCGCAATGGAGGATGGTTTGCAATTCTCGTCCCAGTCCCGCAACTGCTCGCGCCAGAGCCTGCGCGCATAGGCCTCTTCGGCGCGTTGAAACCGCGCGGGGATTTCCGCGTCCGGCGCTGGCAGCACCTGGTTGTAGCCGAAGCCGTTCACGTAGCCTATCCGCAGTCCGTCGATGAGCATGCCGTAGAAGCGGGCGAAGTCGTTGGTGCCGGTCTCGAAAGCGGGAGGATGCGTCTCCTGGAAGTAGCGCGTCATTGGGCGCGGAAAGTGCACCGGATCTTGCGCCCACGGTCCTGGCCCTGGTGGTTCGAAAACGAGTTCGGTAGAGGTGTCTGGCGCTGTCATATCGGTTCCTTTCATAGAGGTAGCCTGCAGTTCGCGCAGCGCGCATCGTGGTGCCCGAAGTCGCCGGCATCGGTGGAGTCCCTGTCAGGCAGGCTCGGCCTCGGCATCAGGTGCCGCCCGCGGAGAAGAGCCGCCATTATTCATCAATGCCTTTGCGTTCGAGGTGGCCACAGCCGCAGTATGCTCTGGTCAACATGCACCGCATGATGTCGTTGGCCCGGCAAGTCTGTCAAGGATCAAGTCATCGGCCAATGACCGCGAATGACCGGTTCCCACTTCGTACAGAAGTTCATGCCCACCGTCCGGCAAAAAACCCCGTGCATCCTCCAGCGTCGGCGCCGTCCCCAACAGCGCATTCTCCGCCGTGCAAACCTCGTGCCCACACTCAGATCGCTTGACATTGAAATTGGTAGCAGCGACGATTCAGCGGTGAGCTCACTTACCTACGGTTTGACAGCAGGGGCAGCTGTTGTCGGTGACCACCTCGGTAACCCAGGCGTGGGTACCTGCAAGTCCGAACCGGCCAGCGCGCGGTCGATAAACCCCGGGATGCCGATGTCTACGCTGCCCGGCATCTTGTTATCGGCCGGGTACATGTGGTCTGCCACGGCTTCAGCAAAGGCGGCCTCGGTGGGCATCAGAAATACGTAGCGCACTCCCCGTTGCGCGGGTCCGCCGGAACCCGCGCCGTCATGCGCCGGATGCTACCTGCAGGCCTGGTTTCGCCAATGTGACGGGCCGCGCGTTGACTGCGGCGCCGAAAGCAATTTCTCCCGACAACTGGCCGCCTTCTTCAATCACCAGCTTGCCGTAGCGTATCTTCCCGGTGACTTTGCCGGTGGCAAAAATTACCAGCTTCTGGCGCACCGTCAGGTTGCCATCGAACGCACCATGAATTTCGGCGATATCGATTTCGGCCGAGCCCTTGAAGGCGCCGCGCTCGGAGATCTGCATTACCCGAGAATCCATGGTTGCCTCCACCAGGCCCTCGACCACCAGCGTGTCGCAGTCGGTGATCTCTACCCCTTTGAGCTTGATATTCGGCCCTACCGTCAGTTTGCTGCCGCCCTCCGGCACGTTGCTGGCCACCGGTGTCGGGGCAGGGGGCACGGCAAGGGGCGCATCGTTGTGCGGCGCGTTGCTTGCCGCGTGTCCGTTGGCGTGAGCTTGGACGCCGGGGTTGCCGTGACGCAAAACGGCTGATTCGTTTTCGCGCTTGCCGAAGAACGGTGACTGTATCGCCATAGGTGGAATCCCTTCAAAAGGAACCGATGGTAGGCAGGCGCAAACCATTCGTCGCCACCTGCGATGCAAGATGCGTAACGAAATGGGTGGAGCCGCGGCTCTTGCGATACTCGTCCCATGCAGTTGCAGGAAATTCTCTATTCCCAGGGTTTCGGAACCCGACGCGTGTGCGCCGGCTTGGTTCAGCAAGGCCATGTGCGGATTTACCCGGCCGCGGGTGATGCAGAGCCGCTGTTGTGTACCCAACCGGCAACCGAACTCATCGCCGACGGCTTGCGTTTTCGGGTCCAGGGCGTGGACTGGCCCTACCATGAAAAAGCCTATCTGATGCTGCACAAACCCGCAGGTACCGAATGCTCTCAAAAACCTTCAACCTATCCCAGCATCTATACCCTGTTGCCACCCGCGCTGCGCATGCGGCCGCAGAAGGCCGCGGTGCAAGGGGTGCAGGCGGTGGGCCGGCTCGACCAGGACACGACGGGCCTGCTGCTGCTGACGGACGACGGCAAATTCATCCACCGCATGAGTTCTCCGCGCCACCACGTGGCCAAGGTTTATGAGGTCACGGTGAAACATCCGCTGGACGATGCCCAGGTTGGCAAATTGCTGGCAGGGGTGGTGCTGGATGACGACCCGAAACCGGTGCGCGCCGCGGCGTGTGAGGCCGTATCCAGCCACCATCTGCGCCTGACATTGACCGAGGGCAAGTACCACCAGGTCAAACGTATGCTGGCCGCCGTCGGCAATCGGGTCGAGGGCCTGCACCGCTCGCGTATTGGCAATTTGCAATTGCCGCCGGACCTTGCGCCCGGGCAATGGCACTGGTTGCGTCCGCAGGACGTGGCCGGTATCAGCGCCTGATTGATCAAGCGCGGTTCAGGCAAGCGGCGCCAGGAAGTCGCAGATCAGCTGTACGGCGTGCTCTGGCTGGTCCCGGTGCGGCGAGTGCCCGCAGCCTTCCAGCACGGCACGCTCAAGCAGCGGTGGCGGCAAGTCGATCTGTTCGATTTGCGCCATCGTTCCATAAGGATCGTCGGTACCTTGTATTGCCAGCACCGGCGCCCCGATCCGCCGACAGTCTTCGCGTATGTCAAAACCACGGAACGCCGGGCTGAGCCAGACGTCGTTCCATTGCCAGAAAGCGCAGTCCACGTCGGCATGGTAACGCGCCAGGCGCTGGCGCAAGTCCCCAGCCTCGAAGGCGGTACGGGCTTGCGTGATCGACTCGATCGACAAATCTTCCACCATCACATGTGGCGCCATGGCAATACACGCCGTCACCGGTAAGCGGCTGGCATGGATCAGTGCGATGCTGGCTCCGTCGGAGTGGCCAAGTAATACCGGGTTCGCAATTTCGAGCCGGGTTAGCAGCGCCGGTAATACCGCCAGCGCTTCGTGCTGCAGATAGTCGGCTTGTAGCCGGCCGCTGCGCGCCGCGTGGTCCAGCGCCGGCTCACCCCGGAAGTTGGGTGTGGCGTCAGACCGCCCGTAGCCGCGGCGCGAATACACCAGGCCGGCGCGCCCGGTGGCGCGGCATAAGGCAGCCGGCCAGTCGCGCCACATCGCTACCGAGCCCAGGCCCTCATGCAGGAAAACAATCGGTGCGCGCCGCGTCGCCGTATCCGGCGCGGCGATATGCACGATCTCCAGCCTGGCGCCGTCGATATCGATCCGGTTCATGCCCGCCATGGTACGGGATGCCGGCGGCTACGGGAGCGGGCCAGGCGCGTGCCTTGCGCCGCGCCCATCGCGCGGTATGCTTGTGCCATGAACCTGTTCCTCGATTCCTTCTGGCGCGCAGTGGCGTATTGCGTGCGCCCGCGGGTCATTGCCCTGTCGTTCCTGCCCCTGATTTTGATGGTTGCATTGGCGCTGGGCCTGGGGTATCTGTACTGGGATGCGGCGCTGGACTGGGTGCGTGGCGCGCTGGAGGCGTCGAGCGTGATCAAGACGCTGTTTGACTGGCTGCAAGGCGTAGGGGCGGGTGGGCTCAAGCCGGTGCTGGCACCCCTGATCGTCATCTTCACGGTGACGCCGTTGTTGGTGCTGGTGTCGCTGCTGGTGGTGGCGACCATGATGGCGCCGGCCCTGGTCTCGCTGGTGGCGGAGCGGCGTTTTCCGCAACTTGAGCGTAAACGCGGTGGCTCCTGGCTGGCGGCGCTGTTCTGGTCGCTGGGTTCCACCGTGCTGGCCCTGATTGCGCTGGTGGTATCCATTCCTCTGTGGTTGGTGCCTCCCTTGATTTTGATCCTGCCACCTCTTATCTGGGGCTGGCTGACCTACCGGGTGATGGCTTACGACGCACTCGCGGAGCACGCCAGCCGGCAGGAGCGTCTGGAGATTTTTCGCCGCCATCGGGGCTGGCTGCTGGGTATTGGCGTGTTGACCGGGTTCCTCGGCGCCGCCCCCAGCGTGTTGTGGGCGTCGGGCGCGCTGTTCGCGGTGGCGTTTATTATTTTGATGCCGGTCGCGATCTGGGTCTACACGCTGGTGTTTGCATTTTCAGCTTTGTGGTTCGCGCATTTCTGTCTCGCGGCTTTGCAGGCTTTGCGTGCTGAAGCCGCCGCGTCCCCCGTGGTACCCGCACCTTTCCCTGACCCTAGTCCGCAAGGAGTGCTGCCCGATGCCGGCAAATGAAAATACCGACCCGTCCCGCGATGTCATGCCCGCCTTCGGCCTGGTCATCATTGGCGACGAAATCATGTCCGGCAAACGGGCCGACAAACACTTGCCCGCGGTGATTGAGCGGCTTCACGCGCGTGGCCTGCAACTGGCCTATGCCGACTATGTGGGTGACGCGCCGCAACGTATTACGCAGACCCTGCGGCGGGCGTTTGCCTCGGAGGACGTAGTTTTTTCCTGCGGCGGCATCGGCGCCACGCCGGATGACCATACGCGCCAGTGCGCCGCGCAGGCGCTGGACGTCGGACTGAAGCTGCACCCGCAGGCCGAAATGCTGATACGCGAACGCATGCAGGATACGGCGCGCGAGCAGGGTGTGCTCTACGAGCCGGTCCGCGCAGACAACATCCACCGCTTGAATATGGGGGTATTCCCGGCCGGAGCGCACGTCATCCCCAACCCCTATAACAAAATCCCCGGCTTCAGCTGCACGGCAGTGCCCGGGGCCGGCTTTGCCAATGGAGCCGTGCATTTTGTGCCCGGTTTTCCGGTCATGGCCTGGCCGATGATCGAGTGGGTGCTGGACACCCACTATGCGCACCTGTTTGCACGCAGCGCGTGGGAGGAAAAATCGGTGATTGTTTTCGGTGCCATGGAGGCAATACTGACGCCTTTGATGGAAGACATTGAGCGGCGTTTTGCCGGTATCAAGGTGTTCAGCCTGCCCAGCGTCGACCACCCGGAGTATGGGCGCCACATCGAGCTTGGCGTCAAGGGAGAAGGCGCGCGGGTCGGTGACGCCTACCTTGCGCTGCTGACCGGTTTGAAGCAGTTCGACGCCAACATTGGCCCCGAGTTGGTGCGAAAATGAGCTGCACTTAATTGGTGCTTTGCGCTCATTTTTGGGGCGGTGCCGGTGGTTGTCATGCCTGTAGCGTCAGTTTGCCGGCATTGGCCGGCGCCCAAACACAGGGCAAAATACGTCGCTTGGCAGAATAGTCCGGAGCCTAAGGCCTTGGCACAAAAACTGCGTTTGCACCTTGTACACAATTTCAACAACCGCCCTACAGGAGTATTTGATGGCAAAGACCGTCGCTGACGTAATGAAGATGGTGAAAGAAAACGAAGTCAAATTTGTTGACTTCCGTTTTACCGACACCCGTGGCAAAGAGCAGCACGTAACCGTGCCTGTCTCGCATTTCGACGAAGACAAATTCACTTCCGGGCACGCGTTTGACGGTTCTTCGATTGCCGGCTGGAAAGGCATCGAAGCCTCCGACATGCAGCTGATGCCCGACCCCCACACGGCCAACATCGACCCGTTCTACGAAGAAACCACGATGTTCCTGAGCTGCGACGTGGTCGAACCGGGCGACGGCAAGGCTTACGACCGCGACCCGCGCTCGATCGCCAAACGCGCCGAGGCTTACCTCAAGGCATCGGGCCTGGGCGATACCGCGTATTTCGGACCCGAGCCCGAGTTTTTTATTTTCGATGATGTGCGCTGGGGCGCCGACATGTCGGGCTCGTTCGTCAAGATCGACGAATATGAAGCGCCGTGGAACACTGGTAAGAAAATCGAAGGCGGCAACCGTGGCCACAGACCCACCGTCAAGGGCGGCTATTTTCCGGTACCGCCGGTCGACAGCACACAGGATCTACGCTCGGAAATCTCGCTGATTCTGGAACAGCTCGGCGTACCGGTCGAAGTGTTCCACCACGAAGTGGGAGGTGCCGGCCAGAATGAAATCGGCACCAAGTTCAGTACGCTGGTGCAACGCGCTGACTGGACCCAAATCCTCAAATACGTGGTCTGGAACGTGTCTAACTCTTACGGCAAGACGGCGACTTTCATGCCCAAGCCACTGGTGGGCGACAACGGTTCCGGCATGCACGTGCACCAGTCGGTCTGGAAAGATGGCAAGAACCTGTTTGCCGGCGACGGTTACGCGGGGTTGTCGGAATACGCGCTGTTTTACATCGGCGGCATCATCAAGCATGCGCGGGCCTTGAATGCCATCACCAACCCCGGCACCAACAGCTACAAGCGACTGGTGCCCGGTTTCGAGGCTCCTGTGAAGCTGGCATATTCCGCCAAGAACCGTTCCGCTTCGATCCGCATCCCGTTCGTGGCCAACCCCAAGGGCCGCCGCGTGGAAGCTCGTTTCCCCGACCCTTTGTCCAACCCTTACCTGTGTTTCTCGGCCTTGCTGATGGCGGGCCTGGACGGCGTGGAGAACAAAATCCACCCCGGCGAAGCCGCCACCAAGGACCTGTACCATTTGCCGCCGGAAGAAGACGCGCTGGTGCCCACCGTGTGCCACAGCTTGGACCAGGCGCTGGACTACCTGGACAAGGGCCGTTCCTTCCTGACCAAGGGGGGCGTGTTCTCCGACACCATGATCGACGCTTACATCGAGCTCAAGATGACCGAAGTCACGCGCATGCGCATGGCCACCCATCCGATAGAGTTCGATATGTATTACTCGTTGTGATCGGGCAGCGCTGCGGACTTTCCGGTACCGCGGCCTGTTGTGACAAAGGGACGGTTCGGGCCGTCCCTTTTTTTGTGGGTATTGCCCTGGTTTGGTTTTTGGGGCTACTTGACGCATACTGACAGACCGTCCCTGCCTACATGGTGCGTGGAGATAGCATGAAACACCTCTTACTGACCCCGCTGCTGGCCGCTCTGTATGTGTCCGGCAGTCATGCCCAAGGGCCGATTTACCGCTGCGGCAACGAGTACACCAATACCGTGTCGGAGGCGCAAAAGGCGCATTGCAAACTGGTCGAAGGCGGCAACCTCACCGTGGTACAGGGATTCAAGGCCCCGGCGGGTCAGCCGCTCAAGCTTGCCTCCGCCGCGCCTCTTGCCTCCGGCCAAGCCGGTTCGCGCATCGATGCCTCGGACCAGAAGTCGCGTGATTCCGATGCCCGGCTTATTCTCGAGGCTGAGCTCAAGAAGGCCGAGGCCCGCCAGAACGAATTGACCCGGGAATACAACAACGGCGAGCCCGAGAAACGCGGTGACGAGGCGCGCAACTACCAGAAATACCTGGATCGCGTGGCGGAGCTCAAGGCCAGCCTGGCACGCAACGACAGCGACATCAACGGCATCCGGCGCGAGCTGGGCCGGGTTACCGTCGCAAAATAGCGGGCTTGAGCAAGCCCTGCATTTCCATTTCCCCATCCGCTGCCGCGCGCTTGCGCTCATTTGACCTCTTAGCCACACTGGTTGCAGTCGTACGGGCGGACGGCTCGGTGCTGTTTGCCAATTCGGCGCTGGAAGATGCGCTGGGCACTTCGCGGCGGATCATTGAAGAGTCGCAGTTCGCCGACTGTTTTACGGAGCCACATGCGCTGAAAAGCGCGTTGCAGGGAGCGGGCGGCAACCAATTCGCGGCACTGCGTTACGATGCATGGCTCAAGCGCCTGAACCACGATCCGATTCCGGTCCACGTGATCGTCACCCAGACCGAGGTGCGGGGTGAAATCATCGTGGAACTGCTGCCGCAGGAACAACAGGCGCGACAGGACCGCGAGGAAAGGCTTGCCGACCAGGCGCAGGCCAACAAGGAGTTGATCCGCAATCTGGCGCACGAGATCAAAAATCCGCTGGGCGGCATACGCGGTGCGGCGCAGTTGCTGGAGATGGAGATCATCGACCGCGGTCTCAAGGAGTACACCCAGGTCATCATCCATGAAGCGGACCGGCTGCAGGCGCTGGTGGACCGCTTGCTGGCTCCGCACCGGCGGCCACACCTGGTGGGCGACGTCAATATCCACGAAGTTTGCGAGCGTGTGCGTTCGTTGATCGTGGCCGAGTTTCCTCGCGGACTGAAGGTGGTGCGAGACTACGACACCTCGATTCCAGAGTTGCGCGCTGACCGCGAGCAACTGATCCAGACCGTCCTCAATATTGCCCAGAACGCTTGCCAGGCGCTGGTGGAGAGGATCGCCGCGGGCGACGCCTGCCTGACCTTTCACACCCGTATTGCCCGCCAAACTACATTTGCCAAACAGCGCTACCGGTTGGCACTGGAATTGCATGTCATTGACAACGGGCCTGGCGTGCCAGACTCGATCAAGGATCGCATTTTCTACCCGCTGGTGTCGGGCCGGGAAGGCGGCTCCGGGCTGGGGCTGACATTGGCGCAAACCTTTGTGCAGCAGCATCACGGGATGATCGAGGTTGACAGCGTGCCGGGGCGAACCGATTTCAAGATACTGATACCGCTTCCTTGAAGCTTAACCTGGCGATCCGAGAGGTAACGACACACATGAAGCCGATCTGGATCGTAGACGATGACCAGTCCATCCGTTTCGTCCTTGAAAAGGCGTTGCTGCGCGAGAACCTGGCCACGCGCAGCTTCACGAATGCGCGTGACGTGCTGGCCGCTCTGGCCACCTCTGGAGACAAGGACGGGCCGCAAATACTGGTGAGCGACATCCGCATGCCGGGTGGCTCGGGGCTGGACTTGCTGGAAAAGGTCAAGGAAAAACACCCAGGCCTGCCGGTCATCATCATGACCGCCTTCTCCGACCTGGACAGCGCGGTGTCCGCATTCCAGGGCGGAGCTTTCGAATACCTTCCCAAGCCGTTCGATTTGCCGAAAGCGGTTGAACTGATTCGCCGCGCGGTGCAGGAGAGCCAGCGCGAAGAGGTGCTTGAGCAACATGTCGAAGGCGCGCCCGAAATGCTCGGGCAGGCCCCGGCCATGCAGGATGTATTTCGGGCCATTGGCCGCCTGAGCCAGAGCAACGTGACCGTAATGATCACGGGGGAATCGGGTACCGGCAAGGAACTGGTGGCACGTGCGCTGCACAAACACTCGCCGCGCGGCAGCGCAGGCAACAACGGGCCTTTCGTGGCCATCAATACGGCCGCGATCCCGAAAGACCTGCTCGAGAGTGAGTTGTTCGGCCACGAACGTGGCGCATTCACGGGCGCACAAACCATGCGCAGGGGCCGTTTTGAGCAGGCCGACGGCGGCACCTTGTTCCTGGACGAAATCGGCGACATGCCGTTCGACCTGCAGACCCGGCTGTTGCGGGTGCTCAGCGACGGACACTTCTACCGCGTGGGCGGGCATTCCGCCGTCAAGACCAATGTGCGTGTGATCGCCGCCACCCACCAGGACCTGGAGCAACGCGTGCGCGAGGGCGCGTTCCGGGAAGACCTGTTCCACCGCCTGAACGTGATCCGCCTGCGTTTGCCGGCACTGCGCGAACGGCGCGAAGACGTGCCCATGCTCACGCGCCACTTCCTGGCCGTCAGCGCCATCCAGCTGGGCATCGAGCCAAAACGCATCACCGACGCCGCGTTGGCGCGGCTGGGGCTGTTTGCGTTCCCCGGCAATGTGCGCCAGCTGGAAAACATCTGTCATTGGCTGACCGTTATGGCGCCGGCGCAGGTGATAGAACCCAAGGACTTGCCACCGGAAGTGCTGGCTGCGTCGGACGCAGCCGTGCCAACCTCCCATGTGGCATTGCCTGTGCACCCGGTGGCGGAAGTTGCGGCGGCCGTGGTGCCCCCCCCAACCGGGCATGACGCGGCATTGTCGGCTCACCCAGCGGGCGACTTGGCAACGGGCCCGGGCCTGCCCGACGGAGGTGCGGCAGCCTGGGAACAGGCGTTGGGTGCCGAGGCAATGGAAATGCTGATACACGGCAAGCCCGAAGTGTGGGACATGCTGACCCGCCGTTTTGAGTCCCGCATGATCGCTGCTGCCCTGCTGGTCACCAAAGGCCGCCGCATCGAGGCGGCCCAGAAGCTGGGCATAGGCCGCAATACCATCACCCGGAAAATCCAGGAACTGGGCCTAGAGTGATATTGCCCCCGTGCGTCCCGCGCTGCCGCGCGGACCGGGGCTCCGCACTTCGTGTCGTCGCTGCCCCCCGAGGGGGTTAATTTTGCTTGGGGCGGCCCGGCGCAAAATTGCCGCCCTTGCGAGCCGGGTTCAAATTTCGAGTTCGACGACCACCGGGGCGTGGTCGCTGGGGCGCTCATTCTTGCGGGGAACCTTGTCGATGGCACACGACTTCACGTGGGGTACCAGCGCCGCGCTCACCAGGATGTGGTCGATACGCAAGCCCCGGTTGCGGCGGAATCCGAAGTCACGGTAGTCCCACCAGCTATAACTCTTGGGGGGCTGTTCGAACAACCGGTGCGCATCGGTGAGCCCCAGCGCCACCAAAGCGCGGAGCTGGTAGCGCTCCTCCTCGGTGCAGTGGATGGTGTCTTTCAGACCCACCGGGTCCCACACATCCGCGTCATCGAAGGTGATGTTGTAGTCGCCCATCAACACCAGCCTGGGGTATTGCGCCAACTCGGTGCGTACCCAGTCGCGCAGCGCTTTCAACCAGAACATCTTGTATTCGAACTTGTCGGTACCCGGGGCCTGGCCATTGGGAAAATAGGCACCGATCACCCGCACACCATCCACGGTGGCGGTTATCACACGTGACATGGCATCGTCAAAGCCAGGTATGTTCTTGACCACATCCGTTGCGCCGGCCCTGGTCAGCAGCGCCACGCCGTTGTAGGTCTTCTGGCCAAACCACTGCGCCTGGTAACCGGCATCGGCAAAAGCCGTTTGCGGAAACTTGTCGTCGGTCATCTTGATTTCCTGCAGTGCCAGCACGTCCACCGGATTGCCGGCCAGCCACTCCACCACCTGGGGCTGCCGTACCGTCAGCGAGTTGATATTCCAGGTGGCTAGTTTCATGGTGATGCCCCTATCAGTGTCCGGTTGTGCGCACCGGCCAAAGAGCCGTTGCCGCTGTAGAAAGCTCTCCGCTTTCAGTAATGCAGGGCTGCCAACCCACCAATGACCAGGCCCACCGCCGCAAGTGCGAACATACCGTATTCAAACCACTTCTTCCGGGTCAACAGCGCAATCGCCGCCAGTGCAATCGCAATCTGCAACACCGTGGTTGCCTGGGCCCAGCGGTGATGCTGATGCATCTGCTCGTCGCTTTGTTTGTCCCACTGCGTGGCATCGGCTTCCAGTTTATCGGCCGTTTTTTTGATGTCGTTTTTTTCCGTTTCATAACGGTCCACCTTGGACTGGTAGGTCGGCTTCCTGTCGTCGGGCGCCAGATCGCGCGCCAGTTCCGCCAGAGCCTGTTTGGTACTCTTGGCCTGGAAATAATTCCACTGGTTGGAAGCCTCGGTTTTCTTTATTGCGGCGTTGTTTTTGTACAGTCCGGCATTGGCCTGGGTAGCGCCGCCCATATACGAAAAAATGGCGCCCACGGTGGCAATGATGGCGGTGATGACCGCTATCTGGCCAATCATGCCGCTGCCCTGATCGTGTGCGCCGTGGCCGCCTTGCGCCGCATGTTCCAGTTCGTGGTCGTGCGGGCCGTGTACATGAAAACCGTGGTCAGACATTTCAAATTCCCTGTAAGAGTTTCTGGTTGTTGTAAGTGACAAATGCAAACTGCATTGCATTGGCCGAGGTATGGCTCTCGCGCGCTGTTTCAACCCAGCCCGCGTCAAGCGGCGGCGCAAGGGTATCACCTTCAAAATCCTGTGCCAGCTCGGTCACCCTGGCACTATGGGCATGGGGCAGGGCAAGTGCATAGAGCTGTGCTCCGCCAATCACCCACACGTCGGCGGGGGCCGGTTGGATGGCCGTGCAGATCGCCAATGCCCGCTCCAGGCTGGTGGCCGGCACGGCGCCTTCGGCGCGCCAGGCGGGTTGGCGCGTGACGACCACATTGGTGCGCCCGGGCAAGGGCCGGAATTTCGCGGGCAAGGAGTCCCAGGTCTTGCGTCCCATGACCACCGGGCAACCGGCAGTCATGCGTTTGAAGTGCGCCATGTCCTCCGGCAGATGCCAGGGCAAGCCGCCGTCACGCCCGATCACGCCGTTGCGCGCGCGCGCGTAAATCAGATTGACACGCATGGCAGCTGGGGTTGTTGACGGCACCGTCACACCGCCACAGGTGCTGAAATAGCCGCATGGCATTGGTAGTCTTGCAACTCGAAGTCCTCGTAGGTGTAGTCAAAAATAGAATCCGGTTTGCGCTTGATATGCAGCGTGGGGTAGGCATAGGGCGCGCGGCTGAGTTGCAGCTCGACCTGCTGGTGGTGGTTGCTGTAGATGTGGCAATCGCCACCGGTCCAGACAAAGTCGCCCAGGCCCAGTTCGCATTGCTGTGCCACCATATGCGTCAACAGCGCGTAGCTGGCGATATTGAACGGCACGCCCAGGAAAATATCGGCGCTGCGCTGGTACATCTGGCAACTCAGCCGGGCCGGTTCGCCCTGCATGGCGGACGGTGCCACATAAAACTGGAAAAACGCGTGGCAGGGCATCAGGGCCATCTTGTCGAGGTCGGCCACGTTCCACGCGCTGACGATCATGCGGCGCGAATCAGGGTTGCGCTTGAGCGTCTTGAGCACCTCGGCGATCTGGTCAATATGGCCGCCGTCCGGGGTCGGCCAGCTGCGCCACTGCACGCCGTAGACCGGCCCCAGATCACCGTCGGGCCTGGCCCATTCGTCCCAGATGCTGACGCCGCGCTCCTTGAGCCACAGGTTGCTGGAAGAGCCGGTCAGGAACCATAACAACTCCTGGATGATGGAGCGCACATGGACCTTCTTGGTGGTGACCAGCGGAAACCCGGCGTTCAGGTCGAAACGCATCTGGTAGCCAAATACGCTTCGGGTACCGGTGCCGGTTCGGTCGGTTTTGGGTGTGCCGTTGTGGTGCACATGCCGCATGAAGTCTTCGTATTGGGAGCGGATCAGCGTTGTCATCGCAGGGTCTTTGAGGGGCGGTAGGCCAACCCCTAGTATAGGCAGGCCGAACCGCTGCCGACGGCTGTTCAGCCGCTTTTGGGTGGCCCTTGCGGCCCGATTGTCGGTTCAGCAAGTTATGCCGGTGGCACTCAGATGTAACACCCGGTCAGCCCGTGCCGCGGCAGCACTGGAATGGGTAACCAGCACCAGCGACGCGCCCTGGGACCGGGTCTGCCCGATCAGTGCGTCCATGACCCGCGCCGCGGTGCCCGGATCCAGGTTGCCGGTAGGTTCGTCGGCCAGCAGCAGGGCAGGGCGGTGCACCAGCGCGCGTGCTATTGCCACGCGCTGCAACTGTCCGCCGCTGAGTTGCTGCGGCAGCCGCGCGCCCAGGCCTTGCAGGCCGACGGCATCAAGCATTTCCTGTACACGCTGGTCATCGGCATGCCGGTCCTTGGGTCGGAGCAACATCAGCGGCAAGGCCACGTTTTGCGCCACGTCCAGGTGCGGCAAAACATGAAAGGCCTGAAACACAAAACCAATCTGCCGGCGCCGCATCAGCGCGCGTTGCTCGTCGTTCATGCCGCCAAGGTCCACTCCCTGCAAGCTCACACGGCCCTCGTCCCAGCTGTCCAGCCCGGCCATGCAATTCAGCAACGTGGACTTGCCCACCCCGGACTCACCTACGATGGCCACGAATTCACCTGCGGCAACTTCCAGCGACACGTTCCGGAACACGGCGACATCGCCGTAGTTCTTGCGCAATTGCTCCACAAAAAGGCTCATGAGAAAACGCCGGGCCGCCCCAAGTTTTCTGGTCGTGCACGTTGCCAGAGGCAACGGCTCTTCGGCCCGTCCCAAGCTGCGCAGGCAGCTTGGGAGCCGCAGGCCTCAGCCTCCTCGGGGGCCAGACGCGAAGCGGCTGGGCTGGGGGCTCTCATTAGGTACCCTCCATGCTGCGCATTGCGGTATTCGCCTTGGGAGCGGCCCGGCGGCTCATGGCACTGCGCCCACCAGCGTTGGTACAAGTTCGAGCAGCCGGTCAATCACATCCGGTTCATCACAGGCCAGCACATGGCGCCGCGGCATAGAACGCAGCCAGGTGAGTTGACGCTTGGCAAGCTGTCGGGTGGCGAATATGCCTTTGTCGCGCAACTCCTGCATCGGCCAACGCCCGTCCAGTGCCTCCCAGGCCTGCCGGTAACCCACGCAACGCATGGAGGGCAGGTCGGGGCCCAGGTCGCCGCGCGAACGCAGCGCACGCACCTCGTCCACCAGCCCCGCCGCCAGCATGGCATCAAAACGCAAGGCAATGCGTTCATGCAGCCAGGCGCGTTGCAGGGGTTCCAGCGACACCAGCGGCAGGTCGGAGAAAGCCTGGCCGCCCATGGCGACCTGTTGCGCGCCATGGAAGCTGCTGAGTGTGCGGCCCGATACCTGCCACACCTCCAGCGCACGCTGGATGCGCTGGCTGTCGTGCGGTTGCAGGCGCGCCGCGGTGGGTGGGTCGAGCCGCGCCAACCGGGCGTGCAGGGCGGGCCAGCCGATTTCAGCCGCCTCCCGTTCCAGCACGGCGCGCACCAGCGCATCTGCCGCCGGCATATCGTGCAGACCTTGCAGCAGCGCCCTGAAATACAGCATGGTGCCACCGACCAGCAGCGCAATCTTTCCGCGGCTGTTGATCTCGGCGACCAGGCGCTGGGTATCGCGCACAAAATCCGCCGCGCTATAGGCTTGCAGCGGGTCGCGGATGTTGACCAGGTGGTGCGGAACCGCCGCGAGTTCGGCGCTTGTCGGCTTGGCGGTGCCGATGTCCATGCCGCGATACACCAGGGCCGAGTCCACGCTGATTATCTCCACCGGATAACGCTGCGCAACCGCCATGGCGGCGGCCGTTTTTCCTGAAGCAGTGGGGCCGGCCAGCGCCAGGCAACGGTGCCCTCCACCATCAGCTTTGGCCAGTTGCGGCACGCGCCGGATCCCCGTGTTTTTGCACCAGCGTCCAACCCACCAGCGCAATCAGCACACTCCAGAACCACATGCCGTTGGTGAGCGCAAATACCGTGCCGTCGATGTGGGTGCCCAGCCAGCCACCCATGGCAAAGGCGGCCAGCATCATCACGAAACCGTTCAGTGCCGAAGCCGCCCCCGCGCTGTGCGGGAACGGGCTGACCGCGCCACTCTGTCCACAGGGCTGGTGGACCCCGTGCCCGAGCATGAAAACATAGACCGGCAACATGATGAACCAGCCGCCATGCGCCCCGCTGCTCAGGCCGGCGAGCGCAAAAACCCCCATGGCCGTGCCGCTGGCGAGCGTCAGGGCGCTGGCGATGGCGACGGATCGGCGCACGCCGAAGCGCAGCAGCAGACGCCGGCACATGAAGGTGCCCAGCATGTAGGCAAAAGACATCGACGACGTCAGCAGCCCATACTCGGCGGGGCTGGCATGCAGCACCTGGATGAACACAAACGACGAAGCCGCCAGGAACGTGAACAAGCCCCCGTAGGAGGCCGCCGACAAAGCCGAATAGGCCACAAAGGTCGGATGGCGCGCGATGTTTATCCAGTTGCGCAGCAGCGTGGCCGGCTGCAGCGCCAGCGGGTTCCTGCGCGGCACGGTTTCTTCAAAGCGCCACACGATCAGGGCCAGCGACGCGGCGCCAAACACGGCCAGCGCGAGCAGAGCGGCGCGCCAGCTTATCCAGGCTGCCAGCAGGCCGCCCAGCGGAGCGCTCAGGCAGGCGATCAAGGCCAGCCCGGACAAGGCCTTGGACATCACCCGGGCTCCGTCCACGGGTGCATACAGGTCGCGGATCACTGCGCGGGCACACATCACCCCGGCGCCCATCGCCGCGCCTTGCAGGGTGCGCCATACGATCAGCAAATCCATGGACCCGGCCAGCGCGCTGCCAATGGCCGCGGCAATGTAGGCCGCCAGCCCCAGCAGCAGGACCGGGCGCCGGCCAAACCGGTCCGACAGCGGGCCCCAGATCAGCTGCGACACCCCGAAAGCCAGCAACAAGGCCGTGAGCGTTAGCTGCGCCTGCGGCATGCTTGCCCCAAGGTCTTCGGTCAAGGCGGGCAGGGCCGGCAGGTACAGGTCGGTGGTGACCGGCTGTATGCCCAGCAAAGCCGACAGAATCAGCACCACCGTCCCTGAGGACAAGGTTTTGCGGGCGGCAAGGGGCGGCGTGATTGCAGGGGGCGTTGAGGACATGTCGCTTGAGCGTAGCAGATGAATCCGCCCGCAACGCCAAGCGTTGCAGCTGCGCCTATTTCAGGCCAAACAGCTGCGCGATGGCAGCGCGGTATTGGGGCTGCCCTATGGCATTGGTGTTGTGGTGGGAGCCGCCCTCCACCAGCAAAAACTCCTTGGGTTCCTTGGCGGCTTCGTACAGTTTGCGCCCCAACTCGGGTTTTATCACGCTGTCCTGTGTGCCATGCACCACCAGCAGCGGCGAGCCTATGTTGGCAACTTTGCTGGCGGCGTCGAAACGCTGCGTGATCAGCGGCCCCACCGGCAACCAGCCCCATGGCATGGTGCCCAGCACGTCGGGAATCGAGGTAAACGCGCCTTCGACGATGGTGCCGGCCTCGTCCTGCACCTGGCTCGCCAGCTCGATGGCAATGGCACCGCCCAGTGAATGGCCGAAGATGTAGCGTGGCCGGTTGGGGTATCTGGCCGCCAGCCAGTCCCAGGCGGCGCGGGCGTCTTCGTAGGCGATGGATTCAGACGGCGCGGACGGGTCGCTCTTGCC
>JANLPN010000156.1:0-2146 GCA_031367285.1 Betaproteobacteria bacterium
GGCCGCCCAGCCCGGCACACCAGGTCTCCGGGCAAAGCGTCGCCTACCTTGAGCTCCCGGACGACGCGTTCCCGCTGATAGCTGTCCAGCACCGCCAGCCAGGGTATGGCGACCAGTTCTGTAGCGTGCGGGGCGCGGCGGCGGTGGTGCAGGGAGAGGTCGGTTGACATCAATCAATGGCGGGGCAAAGAAGCCAGAGCCTAGGGAAATCCCTAGTCTCTCAAACCCTGAATTGTCGTGGAACCGACATCCCAGCGTCAAATATCTTTCTATATTCGCCCCTATCCAAATCGCGTTGGGTTGAGCGTCAGGGCACAGGATCGAGGGAGACAGATTGCAGACCACATTTCCAGCATTGCTGCGCAAACATGCCGCCGAGCGGCCGTTGGCTGCTGCCATGCGCGAAAAGGAATATGGCATCTGGCAGACTTTGTCTTGGGCTGGCCTGGCATTGATGGTCGAGCAACTGGCCTGTGGCCTGCACCAGGCCGGCCTGCGCCGCGACGAACACATGGTGGTGCTGGGCGCCAACCGGCCGCGCCTGTACGCCACCATGCTGGCCGCGCAGTCGCTGGGGGCCGTGCCGATCCCGCTCTACCAGGATGCAGCGGCGGCGGAATGTGTGTTCCCGATCAACAACGCCGAAGTGCGGTTCGTGTTTGCGGAGGACCAGGAGCAGGTCGACAAACTGCTGGAGATTCGCGAGCGCTGCCCGCAATTGGCGCACATCTATTTCGACGACCCGCGTGGCTTGCGCAAGTACGAAGCTCCCGGTCTGCAGTCCATTGACAGTCTGTTGGCCGGCGGCAAAAGTTTCGCCGCTTCGAACCCGGGCTTGGTGCCGTACGAGGTGGACCGGTCCCGCCCTGACGATGTGGCCGCGATGTTTTTTACCTCGGGCACCACGGGCAGTCCGAAAGGGGTGGTGCACACCCATAACAGCCTGCTGAATCGTGCCAAGGCAGGTGCCGACTTTGACCACCTGACAAATTCGGAGGAAGTGCTGGCCTATATGCCACCGGCCTGGATCGGGCAAAACATTTTCAGCTACGCGCAGTGGTTGGCCTGCGGCTACGTGGTGAATTGTCCGGAGTCCGCGGCCACGGTCAGCATCGACCTGAAGGAGATCGGGCCGACCTATTACTTCGCGCCGCCGCGCGTATTCGAGGGGCTGCTGACCAGCGTGATGATCCGCATGGAAGATGCAGGTGCGCTAAAGCGCGCCATGTTCCAACGCTGTATGGCGGTGGCCAAAAGAGTGGGGCCGGCCATCATGGACGGCCAGCCGGTGGCGATGCGCGACCGCCTGCTGTACCAGCTTGGCAACTGGCTGGTGTATGGCCCGCTGCGCAACAACCTCGGAATGAGCCGCGTGCGCGTGGCCTACACGGCCGGCGAAGCGATTGGCCCGGACCTGTTCACGTTTTACCGTTCCATCGGCGTCAATCTCAAGCAGCTCTACGGCTCCACCGAAACCGCGGTGTTCGTGTGCCTGCAACCCGACCACGAGGCACGGGCCGACACGGTGGGTATTCCGATTGCCGGTGTGGAAATCAAGGTGGCCGACAACGGCGAGATCCTGGTCAAGTCGCCTGGGCTGCTCAAGGCCTACTACAAGAATCCGGCCGCAACCGCCGAGGTGCTTTCGGCCGACGGCTGGTACCACACCAGCGACGCCGGTTTTCTGGACGCGCACGGCCACCTGAAAATCATTGACCGGGTGAAAGACGTAGGCCGCATCAAAGGCGGCTCCAACGACGGAGCCATGTTCGCGCCCAAATACGTGGAAAACAAACTCAAGTTTTTCCCCTATATCAAGGAAGTGGTGGCCTACGGCGACGGGCGCGAGAAGGTGTGTGTGATGGTAAATATCGACGTGGAGGCGGTTGGCAATTGGGCCGAGCGGCGCAACCTGGCGTATGCCGGCTACACCGACCTGGCGCAGAAACCCGAGGTCTACCAATTGATCCGCGAATGCGTGGAAAAGGTCAACGCCGACCTGAGCCAGGACAGCTTGCTCGCCGGCAGCCAGGTAAGCCGCTTTCTGGTGCTGCACAAGGAGCTGGATGCCGACGACGGCGAGTTGACCCGTACCAACAAGGTCCGCCGGGGTTTTATCGCCGACAAGTACCAGCCGCTGGTGGAC
>JANLPN010000178.1:0-4804 GCA_031367285.1 Betaproteobacteria bacterium
GTGAAGATCAGCGCCCAGAAGTGGACGATGGACAGGCGGTAGCTGTAGATAGGCCGTTGCGCCTGCTTCGGGATGAAGTAATACATCATGCCCAGGAAGCCGGCGGTCAGGAAAAACCCGACCGCGTTGTGCCCGTACCACCACTGCACCATCGCATCCTGCACACCGGCGTAGGCCGAATAGGACTTCATGAATCCGGCCGGAATGGCCGCGCTGTTGACCAGGTGCAACAAGGCGACCGCAAGGATGAAGGCGCCGAAAAACCAGTTCGCCACATAAATGTGGCGCACCTTGCGGGTACCGATGGTGCCGAAAAATACGATGGCGAAGGACACCCATACCAGCGTGATCAGGATGTCGATCGGCCACTCCAGCTCGGCATATTCCTTGCCCTGCGTGTAACCCATGGGAAGCGAAATCGCCGCCGCCACGATCACGAGTTGCCAGCCCCAGAACGTGAACGCGGCGAGTTTGTCGCCGAAGAGCCGTACCTGGCAGGTGCGCTGCGCCACGTAATAGGCCGAGGCAAACAGGCCGCAGCCGCCAAACGCAAAAATCACCGCGTTGGTGTGCAGCGGGCGCAGGCGGCCGTAGCTGAGCCATGGGACGCCAAAATTTAGCTCCGGCCAGGTCAGTTGTGCCGCGATGACCACACCCACCAGCATGCCCACGACACCCCAGACCACGGTCATGATGGCGAACTGGCGCACCACCGTGTCGTTGTAGGCAACCGCCCTGGTATTGGGGAAAATCATGTGGGTCGATTCCTCTTGCGGATTGTTTAGCGCCCCCAGCCCTGGCTTCGCCAGGCCCCCCGAGGGGGTGCAAGAAAACTTGGGGCGGCCCGGCGTTTTCTCATCAGCGCCAAGTTTCCTCCGGCAAGCCGCGAGGCACCTTGATACATATCAAATGCGGCGCGGAAATCCCGAGGCAACTTATCAGGGCTGGTCCAGGATGCGCTCACCTTCCTGCGCGATGTCGTCAAACTGGCCACGGTGGATCGCCCACCACAGACCGACCAGAATAAAAAAGACCAGTACCACCGACAGCGGGATTAGCAGGTACAGGATCTCCATCAAGCGCTCCCCTGCACCTGCAGACTGCCAGCCAGCCGTGCCGCGTTCAGCACCACCACCAGCGAGCTGGCCGCCATGCCAAGCCCGGCCAGCCAGGCCGGCAACCAGCCCAGCACCGCCAGCGGCACGCAGGCCAGGTTGTAGACCAGGGCCCAGCCCAGGTTCTGGCGCACGATACGCATGGTGCGCCGTGCCAGGCGCAGTGTCTGCACCACACGCACAAGCTGCTCCCCGAGCACGCAGAAGTCCGCCTGCGATTGCGCCAGCGGCACTGCCTGCCCGAAGGCAAACGAAACGTCGGCCCCGGCAAGTACCGGCGCGTCGTTCAGGCCGTCGCCGACCATGGCCACCCGCCGCCCCTGCCGTTGCAGCCCGCGCAAAAAAGCCAGTTTGGCGTCTGGCGTGCACCCTGCCTGGACGTTCACGATCCCGAGCTGACCGGCAACCTGCAGCGCGGCATGTTTGTCGTCGCCCGACAGTATGAACACGGCGATACCGTCCTGGCGCAGCGCCGCCACGGTGGCCGAGGCATCCTGGCGGACTTGCTGCACCAACTCGAAGCTCGCCAGCCAGCCGCTTTCATCACTTAGGCAGGTATGGCCTGCGCCGGGCTGCGGTGGCGGGGCCCCGCAAAATGCCTCGGAACCCAGCCGCAACCTGCCGGCCGGTGTGGCCCCGGCGGATGGCATGAGCAGCCCATGAACCCCCTGCCCGGCGACCTCGACGACTCCCCGCGCCGTGTACCCGGTTGGTCGCTCCGACTGCGCAGCCGCAAGCACCAGCGCACGCGATACCGGATGCAGGGAATGTTGCGCCAGCGCGGCAGCCATGTGCAGCACCTGCCCCGGCGCCATGCCCTGGCGCATGTCAACCACACGCACCACCATGGCGTCGCGGGTCAAGGTACCAGTCTTGTCGAACACGATGCTGTCGATTCCGGACAGTGTCTCCAGAGCCTGCAGGCGGCGCACCAGCACACCGGCACGCGCCAGGCTGCCGGCGCCGGCCAGCATCGCAACCGGGGTGGCGAGCGACAAGGCGCACGGACAGGTGACAACCAGCACCGCCACCGCAACCATCAGGGCATGGCCCGGGTCACGCGTCCACCAGAATGCGCAGGAGAGCGCCGCTGCCAGCAACACGGCCAGGAGAAACGGCCGGGCGATGCGGTCAGCCAGCTGCGCGATGTGCGGGCGGGTGCTTGCGGCACTTTGCATCAGTGCCACGATCTGGGCAAACCGTGTCGCGTCCCCGGTGCGTTCCACACGCACCTGTACGGCCGCGGCGAGGTTGTGGCTGCCGGCCACCACGGACGCGCCCACTGCCCGCGCCAGCGGCAGCGATTCACCGGTCAACAGCGCCTGGTCCACCAGCGTGTCGCCGGACACAATGGTCCCGTCGGCCGCAAAAGCCTGGCCCGGCAAAACCCGGATGATGTCGCCGGCCAGCAGCCGACGCGCCGTGACAGACTCGAAAGTACCGTCCGCTCGCTGCCGCTGCACTGCGTCGGGCAAGCGGTTCATGGCTGCTTCCAGCGCACCGGCCGTACGGTCGCGCAGGCACAGTTCCAGCCAGCGCCCACTGAGCAGGAAAAACACGAACATCGTCAGGGAATCAAAGTACACCTCGCGCCCGAATATGCCCTGGGGGTCGAAGGTGCCGGCGGTACTCACGGCAAACGTGATGGCCACGCCAAGCGCCACCGGCAGGTCCATGCTGATGCGCCGTTGTGACAGGTCACGCAGCGCGTTGCGGAAAAACGGTCCACAGGAAAACAGCATGACCGGCAAGCTCAGCACCCAGGACGCCCAGCGCAGCAATTGCTCCATCTCCGCCGTCAGATCGCCGGGCCGGGCCACGTAGGCCGGGTAGGCATACATCATCACCTGCATCATGCAAAAGCCCGCCAGCAGCCAGCGCCACAACGCCTTGTGGCGCTCCAGCCTGCGCTGTTCACTCGCATGGATATCGTTGGCCGGCAGCGCGGCGTAGCCCGCCTTGCGGATGGCGCCGAACCAGTCCGAGGGTTGTGCCTTTCCGGGCAGCCAGAGCACAGTGGCGCGGTGGCTGGCGGCGCTCACGCGCGCGCCGGATACGCCGGGCACTGCGAGCAGCACCTCCTCGATACGCAGGGCGCAGGCGGCGCATGTCATGCCTTCAATTACCAGGCTGGACTCCACCGCACCGCGGCCACCGGCGCCCGGCCGGCTGAACTGCGCCCATTCCTGCGGGTCGTCCAGGATGGACAGGGGCGCCGGCAAACTCACCGCTGCCGGCGCCCCTGTGTGCGCTGGCGCACAGATACCCGGCTCCGTGACCGGGAAAATCAACGAAGACGGGCGGGCAACCAGACCGGCACTGTGCATGGCGCTCAAGCGTAGTGGCCAGGGCGTGCAGATGCCTTGATATGGATCAAGGTGTATTGCGTAAGGGAAAGTAAGCTCACCCCGATCAACCCGATATCAGGAGAACCAACATGTACCAACGAATTCTTGTCGCAACCGATGGATCCACCCTGTCCAAAAAGGCGGTCTCCAGCGCGATCGGCCTGGCCGCACTGACCGGCGCGGAGTTGGTGGCGGTCAAGGTGGTGGCGCGTTACCCCATGAGCTATTTCGAGGGTGGCATGGCGGTGCAAGCCTCGGAAGTGGCGCGGGTAGAAAAACAGTGGGCCGACGCTGCGCAGTTAACCGTCGACGCAGTCCAGAAAGCAGCATTGGCCAAAGGCGTGAAAGCGCGAGCGATCACCGTCAAGTCGGACCTGATTTCAGAGGCCCTCATCGGCGCTGCAAAAAAGCACAAATGCGATCTGATCGTGATGGCTTCGCATGGCCGCCGGGGCATCAAGCGGCTGCTACTGGGTAGCGAGACCCAGCTTGTGTTGACCCACTCGCATATTCCGGTGCTGGTGCTGCGCTAAGAGCCCCAATTCAGGCTGGAATTTTCCCGCGCAGGCAGGCTGCGATCGGGCGTCAATTCGCGCTGAACAATCCTTTGTATTGCTCGCGCAGCAGGTTTTTCTGCACCTTGCCCATGGCATTGCGCGGCAAATCGGCGACCACGAAACAGCGCTTGGGTATCTTGAAATTCGCCAGCACCCACTTGAGTCGGGCAATCACCTGTTCCGGCTCAACGCGGCTGCCGGTTTCCAGGGTGATGACTGCAACACCGACCTCGCCAAAATCCGGGTGCGGCACGCCTACCAGCGCGCTCTCGGCCACGCCGTCGATCTCATTGATGTAACTCTCGATCTCGGCCGGGTAGACGTTGTAGCCGCCGCTGATGATCAGGTCTTTGCTGCGCCCCACGATGCTCACATAACCAAGGCTGTCGATCTTGCCTACGTCGCCGGTCTTGAAATAACCATCTGCCGTAAATTCTTCCTTCGTTTTCTCCGGCATGCGCCAGTAGCCCGGGAAAACATTCGGACCACGCACCTGGATGCCGCCAATCTCGCCAGCAGGCAGATCGTGGCCAGCGTCGTCCCGCACCCGCAGCGACACACCCGGCAAGGGGAAACCCACGGTGGCACCGCGCCGCTCTCCATCACCGGCAAGGTAGGGGTTGGAGGTGAGCATCACGGTCTCCGACATGCCGTAACGCTCCAGTAGGGTGTGGCCGGTGCGCTGCTGCCATTGCGTAAAGGTCTCGATCAGCAGTGGCGCGGAACCCGCCACGAACAGCCGCATGCCGCGCGCCACCTCGCGGGTCAATCCGGGCTCGGAGTC
>JANLPN010000221.1:0-2188 GCA_031367285.1 Betaproteobacteria bacterium
GTGCAAGTGAGACATGAAACGCCTTGGGAATCGTTTTGGGGAATGTCGTCATGGCCTGTAATAACTGTTGATTTTTTGCCGCACCGTCGCACTGACTTGGTTGTTCAGGGAAGACATGTTCGGAGGGGTGATCTGCAAGGTAGCGATGAATTCCGACAAGTCGATTCTGGAAAAGTCCAACGCCTTGAGCTGCGCCTGGTCAAATCCGCCACACTGGTTCATCGCCATGCCCAATTGCGCCCGGCCCTGGCGGTTGACCGATTTCGCCAGGATGGAGTTGAAGCAACAGGACACTTGTTTGACCTCAATACAGACGTTGATGATCGGAATCTTGCTGGCGCAGTAACTTTCCACAAAGACGCACAGGTTCTGGCCTTTCTTCATGGCATGCACCTTTTCTTCGGGCGTGCAACTGAGCCATTGGGTGATCAGTTGAATCGCGATGGAGATCGCAAAACTGGTCGGATCGAAGCCGACAAATTCAAAACCGTTGGCGACAGAAAAGGAGAAGTCAAAGCCGTAGGCCCCGAAATTGGTTGTGCTGCTGCCCAGATTGCTGGCGGCACTGTTCATGGCACCCAAGGCCTTGTCCATCAAGGCACTGCCGGACTGTTGGTACAGGGCGTCATAGACATAGGCTGATCCGGCCTTGACGACCGATCCCCCTAGGCTGCCAGCAACACCCCCACCGGCCGACAGCGCCGTCGACATCAAGGCGCTGTTTTTGTAGCCAGCGCCCCCGCCCGAAGGGTTGCAGCAACTGTTCAACTCCAGTCCGCCCAGGCCCTTGACGCTGCATTCCTCCCTGAAACCTTTGAAAATCTCTATGCGCCCACCCTCGATGCCATACACACCGGCCTCGCGTGAAACCTCCACCATCGCCGCCGCAATGCCAAAGTCCTTGTCGGCTTTGCTGGTCGTCTCAAAACAGCCGCTGCCGCTTTGACAAAACGCGGTGTCGCAAACCGTTTGTTGGGTGGTCGTGAGCGGCTTGTCCGGGCAGCTAAAACTCATTCCGACCGAGACACACTTGCCGTCCGGGTCCGTGGACAGGCAGGTGCTGCCGATCTGACCACAACTGCGATCCCGCATCGGTTGGCAGCTGTCCACCGAAGCCGTATCCTCACAACTGAAGGTCGCCTCGTATTTCCAGCAGGAAGCATTGACGTTGACAGCGCCCGTCGCCAGCGCCACACCGGCCAGGCAGGTGGTGACACCACTGACACTTTTGCAGGGCGTCGCGTCGACGCAAATGTCCTGCCGGGTTTGAACACAACTCTTGGGCGACAGACTGGGTTCCGCCCAGGTGGACGCCGCACACAGACAAACAAGTAGGGCCATCAAGTGTTTCATGATGGCCCTACTGCGCGGCGCGCATCCCGGCACAGCCGTCATTCCACAAGGTGGTGCAGATCGGCGCCACGTTGTAGATTTGACCGGTGACCGTGACACCGCCGCCGCCATTGCCAGGCCCGGTGCCCCAATACACCTGAATCTTGTTGGCACCACTGAGCAGTGGCATTTGACTGGAGAGGCTGGCGCCAGCCGCATCGTTGCCTTCCCGGCGGTTCATCAGAAATTTACCCTCCGGATTGCAGAAGAAACCTGAAATGTTGTACGGCGTGTAGCCTTGAGGTGAAGCGGCATAACACTGGCCATCACCGACACATTCGATCGGTGCCAGCGCGGCTTGGGTGGTCGGGGTGTAGCCACCGGGGCAAAAATCCAGCAGTTTGGTATTGGCGTAAAAGCTCTGGTAGATCGTCGCCCCATAAGCGCTGCAGACGCCGTCTGCATCGACGGCTATACAGGGGGTGCTGGTGGCTTCACTCCACGAATAACCAATCTGAAAAGCCGCCGTGTTCTGCGGAAAAAACCAGTCCCCATATTGCGGCCCCGAATTGGGGTATCCCGCGTACACGGTGTAACCATTGACACCAATGGCCGCAGCATCGTCCAGCCCGCTCACGTTGACCGTGATGTAACCCCCCTGGTTGACGGAGTCCAGGCTGAAGTCAATCTGGGCCCAGCCGTCGTTGCTGTGGCCACCCCCCGACAGGATGTAGTCATAAAGGCCTGGTGTTCCGGTTGGGGTGATTTGCAGCGCACCGAATATTCCGCTCTGAGCCGTCGAAGTGGACGCCAATGGGCCGCCCTGGTAAGCGCATTGCGGCACCAAGGTCTTGCT
>JANLPN010000252.1:0-13947 GCA_031367285.1 Betaproteobacteria bacterium
GAAGATTTCCTCGCGGCTGATGGCCATCTGGCTGGTGGCGCCGGTGAAAAGTGTCGGTACTACGTAGGCGCCGGTGACAAAACCTGTGGCGGCGGCGGCGCCGCCCATGGCCAGCTGCGCGCCTTCGCTCTGGCCGCGGGCGATACGCGCCAGTACACCGCGCTGGTGCGCATGGCTGGCCAGCGGCCCCAGCGTGGTGGCAGGGTCCAGCGGGTCGCCGGCTCGGTAGGCCACGGCGGCACGCGCCACAAAACGCTTCACGAACTCGTCATGCAGGTCGCGCTGTACCAGCAGGCGCGAGCCGGCATTGCAGACTTGGCCGGCGTTGTCGAAGATGCCGCCCACGGCGCGCCCCACCGCTGCGTCCAGATCGTACAGGTCATTCAGGAAAATCTGCGGGCTTTTGCCGCCCGTTTCCAGCGCCACGCGTTTCATGTTCGATTGCCCGGCATAACCGAGCAGCAGCTTGCCCACGGCGGTCGAGCCGGTAAAGGACAGCTTGATGACATCCGGGTGCAGCGCGAGCGCTTTGCCGGCGTCCGGGCCAAGGCCGTTGACCACGTTGAACACACCGGGCGGCCCGCCGGCTTCGACAAACAGCTGGGCCAGCAGTGTGCAGGACAGCGGCGCCTGTTCGGCCGGCTTGAGCACCACGCAGTTGCCGGCTGCCAGGATAGGCGCAATCTTCCACACCGCCATCAGCATCGGGTAGTTCCACGGCGTGATGGCACCCACCACGCCCAGCGGCTCGTGCAGGATCAGGTGCAAAGCGTCCGCTGCGGTGTGGGTTACCGCGCCTTCGATCTTGTCTATGCATTCGGCGAAGTAGCGGATTGTCTTCAATACCTCGGGCAGGTCGATATTGAGTACATCGCTGATCGGTTTGCCCATGTCCAGCGTTTCCAGCAGGGCCAGCTCTTCGCTGTGCTGCTGCACCAGGCCGGCAAAACGCAGCAACACGTCCATACGTGCGCGTGGCGCCAGGCCACGCCAGCGGCGGTCGTTCCAGGCAGTTTGTGCGCTTGCCACCGCAATGTCGATATCGGCCGCCTGGCCCCTGGCCATATGGGCCAGTACCAGGCCGGTGGCCGGGTTGATGCATTCAAAGCTTGCCCCCGCGCTGGCCGGCACATGGCGGCCATCGATAAACAGGCCGGTGGCGATGGACAGCCGGGCTGCCTTGTCCACCCATTCCCGGCGCGTCAAGGGGGCGGCCATTACTCGGCCACCAGTTCGGTCGGGTAGCCCGGCGCCCGCAACTCCAGGCCACAGGCCTGCTCCAGCATACGCACCACCTCGGGAGACTGGGCCTCGCTGCCGAACAGGCCGCGCGCGCGGCGGAATATCTGCTGCGTATGGCTGCCCAGCTCCAGCGGCACGCCGAGTTTTTCGGCAATCGCATTGACCAGGCCCAGGTCCTTGCAGGCCAGGTCCATGGTGAACTTGACGTTGTAGCTGCCGGACAAGACGAGTTTGGATTCGGTCTCGTGCACAAAGCTGTTGCCCGAGCTGGCGCGTATGGCCCGGTAGGTGGCGTCCGGGTCCACGCCGTATTTGGCCGGCAGCATCATGGCTTCACCGGCCGCCACCAGGTGGATAAAGGCCAGCATATTGGTCACCACCTTGACCACCGAGGCATTGCCGAGTTTGCCCATGTAGATGATCTCGCCGCCCATGGCCTTGAGGATGGGGTCCACACGCTCGGCCGTGGCCGGCTCGCCGCCCACCAGCACCGTGATCTGGCCCGAATGTGCCAGGTGCACGCCACCCGTCACCGGGCACTCCAGCACCTCGATGCCGCGTGTACGGGCCAGGGCTTCGAGGCGTTGCAGGTCCTGCAGGTCGGTGGTGCTCATCTCTATCCAAACGCCACCGGCCCCCAGGCTGTCGAACACACCGCCCGGGCCTTCCACCACCTTGCGCGACGCCGCCACCGAGGGCAGGGCGGTGATGACCACATTGGCGTGGCGGCACACACCTGTTATGTCGTCGGCCCAGGCGGCGCCCGATTCAAGCAGGCGTTGCGCATTGGCCTTGTTCAGGTCGGTGACCGTGACGTCGAAACCCTTGCTGACCAGGCTATTGCACAGGGGCTCGCCCAGATTGCCCAGGCCGATAAAACCGATCTTGAATTGTTTGTGCATGTGTTGGTGTCTGTCCGATAGTGGATGTGCCGCGTGTCGCGTGCAGTCTGCCCCATTCGCGAGGGGGAGACAAACGATCAAACCCGCGTTATAAGATTAGCGATGCTAATGCTAGCCAACACTGGACAACAATCATGAAACGCCTTGTCGCCGTGTTAATGGGGCTGTACCTGGCTTGTTGTGCCCACGCCATGCAAGTGGAAGTGCAGGGCAATGTGGTTTTCGCCACCGGGCCGGTGGAAGACGACCTGGCCAGGTTCCAGCAGGCGTTTGAGAAACCCGGCGTAGACACCGTGGCTTTAGTCAATTCGCAGGGCGGCGACCTGTGGACCGGCTTGGCGATTGGCCGGCTGATTGCCGCACGCGGCTTAAAGACCGTGACCGCCGGGTCCTGCATATCGGCGTGCTCCATCATGTTCATGGGCGGACGGGAGCGCTTTTTCTCCGATGTTTTCCGGCCCGCGCAAACCTATGTCGGTATCCATGGCGCCCACAACAAGGATACCAAGGCCGTCAATGCGCAGGCGCAGCCCCAGATATACGCCTTCTACAAACAGAACATGGCCGAACGTTTCAACGCCGACGTAATGAACCAGGCGCTCTACGACATGGACGACGCCGGTGCCCTGTTGCGCGTGTTTGACGCGCCACGCTTGCCAAAACGGGTACCGTACCACTGCAAATCCGTGCAAACGCTGCGCAAGGATTGCAGCGAATTCAAGGACCAGGACGCGCTGAGTCTGGGGGTGGTGACCAGCAACAGCTTCATGCCACTGAACCTGCCGGCCGCCTTCAGGCAGGTTCAGGCTGTCCTCGGTGTGGAGCTCACGCAGGTGCTGGTGGATCCGGGCGCCTATTTCAAGGAAATTAGCGACAAACAATGCGGCGCCGAGGCGTGCCGCAAACTGTTCGCTGAATTTGCCGGCGGCAAGGAGCACCGGGCTTTTGCCGTTTCGACTTCGGAGCCGGGCTGGGGCATCAGCACCAACCGCGATACGCCGATACAGGCGTTCGTGGGCGCCATTTACCTCTGCAACCACCCCAAGGACAAACCTGCCCGCCTGTGCGAAACCCAGGTCGTCAACGGGTATGACGTGCGCTACCTGTACACAGGGGGCCTTGCCAGCCACACGGAGGCACTGGCAAAACTGGCCGCCCCGGCCGAAAAGTTCTACGCCAACGAAGAGTTCGGTGGAGGCATGACAAGCGCCAACGGCCTGCGTTTCCAGAAGATGCAGGACATCACACCGCAGAAAATCGACGGCATCAAGACCGTGGGTACACGCGAGCTGGCACTGGCGCTAAAAAGCCTCGCGGCTCCGGTGCTGATTGACGTGTGGGCGGGAGTCAACGATGCAATTCCCACGGCTGTCACGCTGCTGCGCGGTGGCCTGGCGTTCGAAGACAGCGTAGCCGACCAGGCGTTTGAAGCACGTTTTACCGGGCTGCTGAAACTGCTCAGCCCCGACCCTGCCGGACCGCTCGTTTTCTACTGCCAAAACCGCGATTGCTGGTTGGCCGTCAACGCTGCCCTGCGCGCAAAAAAGCTGGGGTATACCCAGGTTGGCTGGTACCGTGGCGGCATCGAAAGCTGGAAGGCCGCCAATTTGCCGCTGGCAACGCTTGTGCTCAAGGCGGTGGCGCATTGAGCGCCGGTTCTGCCCGACCGGCGATGACCTGTTGAACCCTACCCATGTCCCGACTTCCTCCTTTGAACTGGCTGCGTGCTTTCGAGGCCTCGGCGCGTGCCCTGAGTTTTACGGTGGCGGCGCAGGAACTCAATATGACGCAGTCGGCCGTCAGCCAGCAGATCAAGGGCCTGGAGAACGCCGTCGGCCGCACGCTGTTTTACCGGCGCGTGCGCGGGCTGGAGCTGACCGACGAAGGCCGCGGTTACCTGCCTACGGTGCAGGCCGCTTTTGCCATGCTGGAAGAAGGCACGACGGTCTTGACCGGGCGTAATGCGCCCGACGTGCTGGAGCTGCATGTCAATCTGTCGTTTGCGATCTTCTGGCTCACGCCGCGGCTGGGCCGTTTCATGGACGAGTTTCCGTGGGTGCAGCTCAATATCGCCACCTCGATCTGGCCGCTGGAGCGGCCCAGCGGTTCGGCGGCGGTGGAGATAGTGTTTGGCGTAGGCAAATGGGAAAGCCGGGTCGGCCAGCGCCTGACCCACGACACCGTGTTTCCGGTCTGCACCCCCGAAGTCGCGGCGCATATTGGCGGCGTCGGCGACTTGCTGCAACAGCGCCTGTTCGATTTGCCGGGCACCTTGCAAAGCTGGGACAGCTGGCTGGATGGCTGTGCGCCTGGCCGCGCGGCGGGCAAACCGGTGGTGCACCGCGCCAGCACCTGGGCCGTGAGCCTGGAGTGGGCATTGCAGGGCCTGGGCGTGTCGCTGGCGCACGACACGGTGGCCAATGGCCTGATACAGAGCGGGCGCCTGGTGCGGCCGCTGCAATTTGCGCTGCCCATGAAAGAGGCCTACTACCTGATTGCCCCTGAAGGCACGCAGACCAATGCAGCGGCGCAGGCCTTCAAGGGCTGGCTGCTGCGGGAGATACAGGCGTGAGCCCCGACAACACTTTCGACTACATCATCATCGGCGCCGGCACGGCCGGTTGTCTGATGGCCAAGCGGCTCAGCGAGGACGCCGGCAAACGGGTGCTGCTGCTGGAGGCCGGTGGCATGGACAACTACCACTGGATCCATATCCCGGTCGGTTACCTCTACTGCATCGGCAACCCGCGCACTGACTGGATGTACCGCACCGAGGCCTCGCCAGGCCTGAACGGGCGTACCCTGCTGTACCCGCGTGGCAAGACCCTGGGTGGCTGCTCCAGCATCAACGGCATGATCTACATGCGTGGCCAGGCGCGCGACTACGACCAATGGGCGGCACTGACCGGGGACGAGCAGTGGACCTGGTCTAACTGCCTGCCGGATTTCAAGGCGCATGAAAGCCACTACCGGCTTGACGCGGCGCAGCGCAGCACCGATGCGTCGATGGCGGACTTTCACGGGACCCACGGCGAATGGCGGGTCGAGAAACAGCGCCTGCGCTGGGATGTGCTGGACGCCTTTGCGCTGGCCGCGCAGCAGGCCGGCATCCCCGCCACCGAGGACTTCAACCGCGGCGACAACAACGGCGTGGGGTATTTCGACGTGAACCAGAAAAGCGGCTGGCGCTGGAACGCCGCCAAGGCTTTCCTGCGGCCTACCACGATGGGCAGAAGCAACTTCAGCCTGTGGACCCAGGCCCAGGCCAGCCGGCTGCTGTTCGAGCGCGGGCCGGACGGGGCGCCGCGCTGCTCGGGTGCCGAGGTGGTGCGGGGTGGCAAAGGCGGCCACAGGCTCACCGTGGCCGCACGTTGTGAAGTCATCCTGTGCGCGGGGTCCATCGGGTCGCCTCAGATACTGCAGCTCTCGGGTGTCGGCCCGGCGGACCTGCTGCAGCGTCACGGCATCACCGTCGCACACCACCTGCCCGGTGTAGGCGCCAACCTGCAGGACCATCTGCAGATACGCGCGGTGTACAAGGTGCAGGGCGGCAAGACGCTCAACACGCTGGCCAACTCCTGGCTCGGCAAGGCGGCCATCGGGCTGGAGTACGCCTGGTCGCGCAGCGGGCCCATGAGCATGTCGCCGTCGCAACTGGGCGCTTTTACGCGCAGCACCCCGGAAATGCCGCATCCGAATCTGGAATACCACGTACAGCCGCTCAGTCTGGACGCATTCGGGCAACCGCTGCATACGTTTGCCGCATTTACGGCCAGTGTGTGCAACCTGAACCCGACCAGCTGCGGCACGGTACGTATCCGCAGCCCACGTTTCGAAGATGCACCCGCCATCGCACCCAATTACCTGAGCACGCCCGAAGACCGTAAGGTCGCCGCCGACTCGCTGCGCGTGACGCGCAACATCGTGGCCCAGCCGGCGCTGCGGAAATTCAAACCGCAGGAGTTCAGGCCCGGTCTGCAGTTCCAGAGCGATGAAGAGTTGGCCAAACTCGCTGGCGATATTGCCAGCACCATTTTTCACCCGGTGGGGACGACAAAGATGGGCACGGTGGACGACTCCATGGCCGTAGTCGATGCCAGGCTCAGGGTGCTCGGCATTCGCGGCTTGCGGGTGGTGGATGCCGGCGTCATGCCTGCCATCACGAGCGGCAATACCAATGCGCCGACCTTGATGATTGCGGAGAAGGCGGCGCGCTGGATTTTGGCGGAGTAAACCGGCCCATAACCTGGCAGATGCGGCCCGACTGTGGCTGCGCACCGGCCGGGCAAATATTCGCGATACTGCGCAAAAATAGGCAGCGGCGGGATGCAGTCGGCGCGTAGCATGGACAATCAGCAATGCGCACTTTTCCCACCACCTATCCCGATGCACCCAAAGCCTGTGCGGCTTGCGGCAAGATCGTGGCCCGACGGGACTGCCACAAAAACCGCTACGACGAATACCTTTGCAAGACATGCCGGGCGGGCGGCATAAAGTTCACCCAGGGCGCAAGGCTGCGTCAAAAGTCGAAACGCGTGTTATGGAGAGCATGGCTGAGCGTGACGGTTTCGGGCGCGGTGATCATGCTGGTCTGGGCGGTGTATTCCATTTTTGCCCACACGGATGCATTTCAATATTTCCGGCCCTTGTTCCGCTAACGGCTTGCCCCGTGCGGCCGGGTCAGCAAAACGCAACACGCAACTCCGGTAGCGGCGCGCTGAACCGCGCGGTCCAGCATTCGCCGGGCTGGATCGGCCAAGCGTCGGTCCAGGTGCCGGTGGTGACCACGTCGCCAGGCAGCAGGTCGGGCGCGCCGGGGCACTGGCGCAACTCGGTCAGAAAGTGGTGCAGTGCGTGCAGCGGGCTGTCCAGCACATTGGCGCCCAGCCCCTGGTCCACAACGGCGTCCTCCTTGAGCAGGCTCACCTGGGCAGCGGACAAAAGAGTAGCCAGCTCACCGGCATTCGCCGCGATCTGCCGCAGCGCAAGCTTGCGCCCGACCAGCAAACGCGCATGCAGTGCCCCGTCTGCCACGGTATCCTGCGCCGTAAAGATCCAGTTCGGCGCGTGGGTGTGTACCACCTCGAAACCAGGCGCCACCCAGTCAATTGCGTTAAACAGGTCGTCCAGCGACGCGTTGGCTGCCGGCGTGGCCCGCATGCCAAACACGGCTTCCGGTTCGATGCGCGGCTGGCACGCTGCCGCGAGCGACACGCTGCCCTGCCCCTCGCAGAACGAGAGCGTGGTGTTCCAAACGGTTCCCCAGATCGGCGCAAACACCTGGTAGCGCGGCCAAATGGTGCGGTTGGTAAAGCCGATCTTGAAACCCCGTGGCCGCTCGCCACGCGCCACGCGCAGTCTGCGTACCTCCAGGGCGCGCTGGTAGGCGGTGGGCACGTCGAAACCGGTGACCGCACTGGGCGCCTTTGCCCATGCTTGACCCGAGTCGTAGTACTCGAGCAGGTTTTGCGGTGTCATTTCCGGACTGCCTCAAGCGCCTTTATGGGGATTGATAAGGTACTTGGTGCCGGTGGCGGTTTTGCTGTAGACCGCAATCGCGTCCAGTTGCAGGGCCTCGGCCAGGGAAACCACATGCGTGTACTTGCTGGCAAAGGTTGTCGTAAGCTCAGCCACCACGCGCTCGCGCAGTTTCTGGGCGGCGTCAAATCCGATCTTTTGCAGGAACGGAAACAGCAACCAGCCGCCCACGCTCCAGGCCATGCCGAAGTTGCGGTTCAGTTCGGTCGGGTTGCGGTCTAGCCCACCATAGATGTAGACCTGCTTGTGCACGGTGGAACCGTAACGGCTGTATTCCTTGGCCGTGGTATTGGCGGCCACCTCCATGGCGGTGAGGATCTGCGAGGCCAGTTTGCCGCCACCGGTGGCGTCGAAGGCGATGGTGGCGCCAGTGGCTACCAGGGCCTTGGTGAGCTCGTCCATGAAACCTGGTGAACCCGAGTTGCACACATGGACCGCTCCCAGGGAACGCAGCAACGCTTCCTGCTCCGGCTTGCGCACGATGTTGACCAGGGCTACGCCATCCTTGATGCAAATACGGTTGAGCATCTGCCCCAGGTTGGATGCGGCAGCGGTATGCACCAGCGCCTTGTGGCCTTCGCGCCGCATGGTCTCCACCATGCCCAGCGAGGTGAGCGGGTTGACGAAACACGAAGCGCCCTCCATGGCCGTGGTGCCGGGCGGCAACACCAGGCATTGTTTGGCTTTCATGGTCCGGTATTGCGCATACATCGCGCCACCTATCATGGCCACGGTTTTACCCAGCAAAACCTGCGCGGCCGGATCGGCGCCTGCCTTGACGACCACCCCGGCGCCTTCGTTGCCGACCGGCATGGACTGGTCCATGCGCCCGGCCATGGACTTCATCAATTTCTCCGGAACCGTGGCCGTAACCACGGGCAGGCCGGGGGTGCCCGATGCCTTGGCCGAGCCGAGGTCGGCCGCTCCGAACAGCAGGCCCAGATCGGACGGGTTCATGGGCGATGCCTCGACCCGTACCAGCACTTCGTCCGGCGCGGGCTCGGGAATGGGCACCTGCACCAGCGAGAGTTCGAGCTCGCCGCTGCTTTTGACGAGGGAACGAAGTTGCAGGGCCGTGCCCGCAGTGGAATCTGTCATGGTGGTGTCTCCGTAAGATGTCGTGTCAGTGCCTGCAGCTTAACGCGTCGGCGTCAGCGCCAAAGTGCTGCGGGTATTGGCGGCGACGTCTTCGGGCCTGAGCCACTGCCGCACGTAGCCGCCGGCCATATAGGTACTGGCCTGGTCGCGATAGTGGGTGTCGAACAAAACGCCGCTTTGGCCGACCGGGTTGATGCCCCAGGCCTTGCCGGTATCGGCAAAGTCAATCACCCGCCGGGTGGACGGGCCATAGGTCACGGCCCAGGGCGCAGGGCCTATGCTGCTGCCCATGGCGTTGGGAATCTCGCGCCCACCGGGCGCCGCAAACGGCCCCACGCTGAACAATTTGTCGAGCGGCTTCTGCTGCCCCAACGGATGGTTGTGGGTGAGCGTATGGGCACGACCCCAGGTCCATTGCGCCGGGTCTTTGCCGAAGGTGTTTTGCAGATGGTCCAGCGTGGCACGCCAGACCAGTTTCAGGGTGTCGGCGCGGGTCTCCACGGCCGGCGTGTTGCGGTTGTCCCACCACGGCGAGTCGGCGTCGGCGGCCAGCCTGGGCAAGGCCAGGTCCAGGGCACGGGTGCCAAGCAGGTTCTTGAACTGCAACGGGCCCAACTCGTCGGCCATGGCGCCGCGCGCCAGCTCGTACAGCAACTGGTTGAACAGCGTGGGCGCCACCTTGTCTGTCGTGTGGCTGCCGTCCCAGGCCGCCAGCAGGTCCAGCAGGGCGCGCTCGGCCGGGTCGGTGACCACCTCACGCAGCACCGGCAGCAGGGGCTTGAGCACACGCGGCCCGTAAGTGGTGCGAACGTCTAGCTGCCAGGCTTGGCTGAGCGCCACATCGGCCTTGCGGTTGTTGTCGCCGACCAGGTCCACCAGCCGCTGCACCCGGTCCGGCAGGTGGTAATAACCGGGCACCGGCACACCGCTGGGTGGTTTGGGCTGGTGGTTGGCCGACACCACATAACCACGCGCCGGGTTCTCCTCCTGCGGGTTGTCGCTGAACGGGTAGAAGCCCGGCTTGTCGGCCTCGGGTTTGCTGCCGTCCAGGATAAAGGTCGGGTTCACGCCGTCGGGGCGTTGGGGCAGGCGCGCAGCCGCCCACCAGGCTATGTCGCCGGCCGCGTTGGCCCACACCACGTTCAGGCCGGGCGCGTGGATTTTGCTGGCCGCCGCGCGCGCCTTGTCCAGCGTGTCGGCCCGGTCGAGCTGGTAGAAGGCGTCCAGGACAGGATTTTCGGTTTCCAGAAAACCCCACCACATGGCCACCGGTGTCTTGCCAAAATTGTCCGGATAGGCGTCGGTGATGATGGGTCCGTGCGGGGAGCGCCGCAGCAGCAGCGTGACCGGTGCCGCGCCCTTGACGGTGATGGTTTCTTCGCGCACCTGCAGATCCACCCATTGCCCCCGCACCCAGACCTGGTTGGCATTGTCCGGGTTGACCTTTTCGGCCACCAGGTCCATGTCGTCATTCTGGAACATGGTCATGCTCCAGCCAAAACGCTGGTTGAAGCCCAGCAAGGCCAGCGGATTGAGCGGCTGGAAGTGGCCATACAACTCGAAGCCCGGTGACGACAGGTGGGCCTCGTACCAGACGGCGGGCGCTGCGTACCCGATATGCGGATCGCCGGCCAGCAGCGGCTTGCCGCTGGCCGTGCGGCCGCCCGTTATGGCCCAGGCATTGCTGCCCTCAAACGGGGGCACCACGAAGTTCTCCAGCACCTGCTGGCTGGCCTGGGCCACGCGGTTGAGCGAGCGCCAGTCGGCGCTGGACAAAGCGGTGCCGGAGGTGGCCGTGACCACGCCTTCGGGGTGCCAGTCCAGGTCGAACACCTTGAGGTAATTGGCGCCGAGCTGGTCGCGGACATAGGTCATGGCCGGTTCGGTGCGCAGGGCCGCGGCAAAGCTGTAGGCCAGGTAACCGGCCACCGAAATCGTGTCCTGCGGCGTGAACGGCCGTTTCGGTATGCCCAGCACATCGAACTCGATCGGCGCCGGGTGGCTGGCCTGGTACTGGTTGACGCCGTCCAGATAAGCGGCAAGCGCCAGGAAGGAGGGGCTTTGCGGGTCCAGCTTGCGCACATAGGCATCGGCATGGGCACGTATGCCCAGGGTGCGAAACAGGCGGTCGATATCGAGCAGCTTGGGCCCCAGGATTTCAGCCAGTTCGCCACGCGCCAGCCGCCTGGCCATCTCCATCTGGAACAAGCGGTCCTGTGCCTGCACGTAGCCCAGGGCCCGGTACATATCGGCTTCGCTGGCGGCCTTGATGTGCGGCACGCCGCGTTCGTCGTAACGCACTTCCACCGGCGCCTGAAGCTGCGCCAGCCCCACCGTGCCGCTGCGCAGGGGCTGTTTGGTGTGGATGAACCACGCGGCTCCCGCGGCAGCGATAAGCAGCGCCGCGCCCAGCGCCGCCAGGCCCGCCTTTACGATCCGGTTCATTCCATGTGCCTCCGAGCCGGCATGCCGACGTTTACCATTTCTGGCCTTGTCGCTGCATCATATCTGCGCGTCATGAGTTCATGTCGGGTAGCTGTCTTGTCCGCGTCTCGCATACGGTGTACCCTGCGCCTTCGCCCGTGGGCAAACACCCGGGCGTGCAATCACCCCAATACCACCTGCCAGGAGAACACCACCATGTCGCTACGCATCAACGATACCGCGCCCAACTTCACCGCCAGCACCACGCAGGGAAAAATCGACTTTCACCAGTGGATCGGCGACGGATGGGCTATCCTGTTTTCGCACCCCAAGGACTTCACACCGGTATGCACGACCGAACTGGGCTACATGGCCAAGATCGAGCCCGAGTTCACCAAACGCAATACCAAACTCATAGGCCTGTCCATCGACCCGGTGGACAACCACCATAACTGGGCCAAGGACATCGAGGAAACCCAGGGCCACCTGCCCAAGTACCCCATGATCGGCGACACCGACCTGGCCGTGGCCAAGCTCTACAACATGCTGCCGGCCGAAGAAGCCGGCACGTCCGACGGCCGCACGGCTGCCACCAATGCCACCGTGCGTTCGGTCTTCGTGATCGGCCCGGACAAGAAGATCAAACTCATGATGACCTATCCCATGACCACCGGCCGCAACTTCGACGAGATTCTGCGCGTGGTGGACTCGATGCAGCTCACCGCCAAACACAAGGTGGCGACCCCCGTGAATTGGAAAAACGGCGACGACGTGATCATCGCCGGCTCGGTCAACGACGAAGACGCCAAGAAGCTGTTCCCGGCCGGCTGGAAGGCGCCCAAGCCGTATCTGCGGGTGGTGAAGCAGCCGGGGTGACACCGGTGGCGGTCCGCGCGCCGATGGAGGAACGCGGGGGATTCGGCTTTGCCCCAGCGGCGGATGTTCCCATCCCCTACCTGCGGCGGGTGCGTAGCTACTACCAGGCGCTGGGGTATGGCGCACCCTACGAGTGGGCGCACTATTCCGAGGTGCCGTTCCACCCGCTGGGCAAGCCACTGGCGCACAGCCGGGTGGCCATCGTCACCACGGCCGCACCGTACCAGCCGGGCATGGGCAACCAGGGGCCGGGTGCGGCCTACAACCCGCTGCCCAAGTTCTACACGGTCTATTCGGGTGACTCGGCCAGGGACCACGACCTGCGCATATCGCATGTGGCGATCGACTTCCAGCACACCACGGCCGAAGACATCGGTAGCTACTTCCCGCTGGCCGCGCTGCGCCAGGCAGCGGCCTCGGGACGCATCGGATCCGTGGCCGCGCGCTTTCACGGCATCCCGACCAACCGCAGCCACCGCGTGGCGTTGACCATCGATGCGCCGGAGGTGCTGGCACGCTGCAAGGCGGACGGCGTCGACGCGGCGGTTCTGGTGTCGAACTGCCCCGTGTGCCACCAGACCGTAAGCCTCACGGCGCGTTTGCTGGAGGAGAACGGCATCGCCACCGTGGTCATGGGCTGTGCGAAGGACATCGTCGAATATGTCGGTGTGCCGCGTTTCGTGTTCTCCGATTTTCCGCTGGGCAATGCGGCCGGCAAGCCGAACGACCCGGCGTCGCAGCAGTTCACGCTGGAACTGGCGCTGCGGCTGCTTGAAACGGCGCCGGCCCCCCGCACGACGGTGCAGTCTCCATTGCGCTGGAGTACCGATCCCGCATGGAAACTCGACTACAGCAACGCGGAGCGCCTGACGGACGAGGACATCTGTCGCCTGCGCGCGGAGTTCGACCAGGGCAAGGTGGTGGCGCACCGTCTGCGCGATGCGGCTGCTGGCGCACCTTCGACGGCGCAGGGCTGAGCGCCCCGTTACGGCTTCAGTTTGCTGGCGAGCAGCGCCAGCAGGGTTTGCCAATGGCGCTCCGACGCGGCAGCGTCGAAGACCGGCGTGTCGCGGAACACCCAGCCGTGTTTGGCCTGATAGGTCTCGGCCAAGTGGTCGACACCGGCTTCGGTCAGGGCGGCTGCCAGACGCGCCTTCATGTCATCGGGGAAGGACGGATCCTCGATCGCGCCGGCCACGTAGACGCGGGCCTTGATCTTCGATGCGAGAAGGTGCGGGCTTTCGGGCGAGTCCGAAGCCAGTTGCCCGCCATGGTACGAGGCTGCGCTGTACCCGGTCCGGGTACAGCGCAGCCGTGGCCAGCGACATTGAGCCGCCCATGCAATACCCCGTGGTGGCTATGCAGCCGGGTTTCACGTCGGGCTCATTGGCCAGATAGTCGAGGAAGGCCCGCGTGTCGCACACCCGCTTGTCGCGTGTCTAGAGCGCGCTGACCTTGTCCATGAGCGCCATGCGGCTGTCCGGATTGGCGAATATCGTCTTCGGGTCCATGGGCTCGTAGGGGCCGGTGCGGTAGAACAGGTCCGGCAACAGCACGAAGTACCCATAGGTCGCCAGCCGCTCGCCAAGCTCCAGCATGGCGGGCCGGATGCCGAGCCCGTCCATGAAGACGAGGACGGCGGGCCAGGGGCCGCTGCCGGTCGGGCGGTACACATAAGCAGGGCATTGGCCGTCGCGGGTCTGGATGGTGGTTTGGGTCATGGGAAAGGTAGGGGCTCCGCGATTACTGACTCTACCGAACCGTGCCAAGACGCTCAGCCATGCGGGTTTGCCAGCCCGGACCGGTTGCTTTCCACCGGTCAATAACGTCAGCAGGCAGCCTGATCGAGAGCAGCTTGCGCGGATTC
>JANLPN010000254.1:0-10532 GCA_031367285.1 Betaproteobacteria bacterium
GGCAAGACCACCTTGACGGCGGCGATAACGATCGTATTGGCGGCCAAATTTGGCGGGGAAGCCAAGGGCTACGACCAAATTGACGCGGCGCCGGAAGAAAAGGCACGCGGCATCACCATCAACACGGCGCACGTCGAATACGAGACGGCGAACCGGCACTACGCCCATGTGGACTGCCCTGGGCACGCCGACTATGTGAAGAACATGATCACCGGCGCGGCGCAGATGGACGGTGCCATTTTGGTGTGCTCGGCCGCGGACGGTCCCATGCCCCAGACGCGCGAACACATCTTGCTGGCGCGTCAGGTGGGTGTGCCCTACATCATCGTATTTTTGAACAAATGCGACATGGTGGACGACGCCGAACTGCTCGAACTGGTGGAGATGGAAGTACGCGAACTGCTGGACAAATACGACTTTCCTGGCGACAAGACCCCCATCATCCATGGCTCGGCCAAACTGGCCATGGAAGGCGACAAAGGCCCCTTGGGCGAACAAGCCATCATGAAACTGGCGGATGCACTGGACAGCTACATCCCCATGCCCGAGCGCGCGGTGGACGGAGCCTTCCTGATGCCGGTCGAAGACGTGTTCTCCATCTCCGGGCGTGGCACGGTGGTAACCGGGCGGGTAGAGCGTGGTGTGGTCAAAGTAGGTGAAGAAATCGAAATTGTCGGCATCAAGGCCACCCAGAAGACCACCTGCACGGGTGTGGAAATGTTCAGGAAACTGCTCGACCAGGGCCAGGCGGGAGACAACGTAGGCATCTTGCTGCGTGGAACCAAACGCGAAGAAGTCGAACGCGGCCAAGTGTTGTGCAAACCCGGCTCCATCAAGCCGCACACCCACTTCACGGGCGAAATCTACGTGTTGTCCAAGGACGAAGGAGGCCGGCACACACCGTTCTTCAACAACTACCGGCCCCAGTTCTACTTCCGCACCACGGACGTAACGGGCGCCATAGAGTTGCCTGAGGGCAAGGAGATGGTCATGCCTGGGGACAACGTGTCCATCACGGTGAAGCTGATCAACCCCATTGCGATGGAAGAGGGCCTGCGCTTTGCCATCCGCGAAGGTGGCAAGACCGTCGGCGCCGGCGTGGTCGCGAAAATTATTGCGTAGCTGTTTGGTGGGACGGGTCAGGAAAAGCACGGCTTTTTCTCCTGTCTTTGACGGATTGAAGAGTAAGTAGGGGCGTAGCTCAATTGGCAGAGCGTCGGTCTCCAAAACCGAAGGTTGATGGTTCGATTCCTTCCGCCCCTGCCACCAGCTTCTTGAGGAGGCGGTGGCTCCTGGTCCGGTGATGACTGCAGCGGGCAACCGGGCTCAAAGCACATTTGGATCCATGGATTAGCGGTTCAGTAGAGACAAGAGAAAAAATGGCCACGTCACAAGTACAAACCGTAGTTAGCGCAGCAGACAAGGCCAAGCTTGCAGGGGCTGCCGTGTTGGTCGTGGGCGCGCTGGCTTCGTTTTACCTGCTTGGAAAACAGGGGCAAATCGCTCAGTGGGGTGCTTTGCTCGTTGGTCTGGCTGCTGCGATCGCTGTTTTCTTCGCGTCCGAGCCCGGTAAAGAGTTGTTTGCGTTCGGGCGGGATGCCTGGCGCGAAGTCAAGAAAGTCGTCTGGCCCTCGCGCAAGGAAGCGGTCCAGATGACGGCCTATGTATTTGGCTTCGTCGTATTGATGGCCCTGTTTCTCTGGCTGACCGACAAGACGCTGGAGTGGGTGTTTTATGACCTGATTCTGGGGTGGAAAAAATAATGACCGACGATGTAGAAACTCCTGTGTCCGAAGCGCCTGCATTGGCGCCTGCAACCAACCCGGATTTGCGCTGGTATGTGGTCCATGCCTACTCCGGAATGGAAAAGGCGGTTGAGCGCAACATCGTTGAGCGTATCAATAGGGCCGGCATGCAAGACAAGTTTGGCCGCATCCTAGTTCCAATGGAAGAAGTAGTTGAAGTCAAGAACGGGCAGAAGAAAACCACCGAGCGCAAGTTTTTTCCGGGCTATGTGCTGGTTGAAATGGTCATGGGTGACGACACCTGGCACCTGGTTAAACACACCAACAAAGTGACTGGTTTTGTGGGCGGTGCCAAGAATCGTCCGTCCCCGATTTCTGAGGCGGAGGTCACCAAAATCGTCAACCAGATGCAGGAAGGCACGGAGAAGCCGCGCCACAAGGTTGAGTTTGTGGTGGGCGAATATGTTCGTGTCAAAGATGGCCCGTTCACCGATTTCAATGGCTCGGTCGAGGACGTCAATTACGACAAAAGCAAGGTGCGTGTGTCCGTCACGATTTTTGGCCGATCCACGCCCGTGGAACTCGAGTTCTCCCAAATCGAGAAGACCTAGACGACGCAAGGCGTGTTCGCCATGCTGGCGGGCATGAGGCTGGTTTTGATTTCGCGCTTTTCGACTCGGTGCGAATGTCTGAAGTGAGTCGTTAACCCCGGGGAGCCCGGTCCGCTAAAGACAAGGCGGCACAGGCGTTATGACCCGAAAGGAGTAAAACATGGCGAAAAAAATCGTCGGTTTTATCAAGCTGCAAGTACCAGCTGGTAAGGCCAACCCATCACCACCAATAGGCCCGGCATTGGGCCAACGTGGCTTGAACATCATGGAGTTCTGCAAGGCATTCAATGCCCAGACGCAAGGTGTTGAGCCCGGTCTGCCGCTGCCGGTGGTAATCACCGCATTTGCCGACAAAAGCTTCACCTTCATCATCAAGACGCCACCGGCGACGACCCTGATCAAGAAAGCCATCAAGCTGGATAAAGGCTCGGCAAGGCCGCACAGCGACAAGGTCGGCAAGATCACGCGTGCACAGCTTGAGGAAATTGCCAAGGCAAAAATGAAAGATCTGACCGCTGCCGATCTGAATGCGGCAGTCCGCACCATCGCTGGTTCTGCCCGGTCGATGGGCGTGAATGTAGAGGGTGTCTAAATGACCAAGCTCACGAAGAAACAAAAGGCTGTGCCGGTCAAGATCGACAGCAACAAGCTGTATCCGCTGACCGACGCCATCGGCATCGTCAAGCAATGCGCAACGGCCAAGTTCGATGAATCCATCGATGTGGCGGTGCAGTTGGGCATTGACGCCAAGAAGTCCGACCAGGTCGTGCGCGGCGCCGTAGTGTTGCCTAATGGCACTGGCAAAACCAAACGGGTTGCGGTGTTCGCCCAGGGCGCGAAGGCGGAAGAGGCTAAAGCGGCGGGTGCCGACATTGTGGGTATGGACGACCTGGCCGCGATGGTCAAGGCGGGCAACATGCCGTTTGACATCGTCATTGCCGCCCCTGACGCAATGCGCGTAGTTGGTACCCTGGGCCAGATCCTCGGCCCGCGTGGTTTGATGCCCAACCCCAAGGTCGGCACGGTCACGCCCGACGTGGCTACCGCAGTGAAAAACGCCAAGGCGGGGCAGGTGCAGTTTCGCGTCGACAAGGCTGGCATTGTGCATTCGACGATCGGCCGGCGCTCGTTTGATACGGACAAGCTGCAGGGTAATCTGAGCGCACTGATCGAAGCCTTGACCAAGGCCAAGCCGGCTTCGAGCAAGGGCGTCTATTTGAGAAAGATTGCAGTTTCAAGCACGATGGGTGTGGGTGTTCGCGTGGACACCCAATCCTTGAGCGCGTAGGTGCATTGGAGATGATGGAAATTCCGGTTGCCTGAAAGGGCGACCTGATGTGGTGGGCTGCTGGTGCCGCAAGGTGCAAGCAGGCCATCCAAGACCGTTGGTGCGCAGGTGGTAACTGCGCTTAATCAGAGAAAACCAACGCAGATGGCGACCCCGCTGCAAGTGGATTTGGTTCCCGAAACAGTTGGTCGCTGCAATGTGGCGTGCCGTGTTGGGCTCAGGCGGAAACGTCGGCCTGTGTGGCACATATTGAAGGAGTAGACCTTGAGTCTTAATCGCAGTGAGAAAGAAGCCGTCATCAGTGATGTGACTGGCCTCGCCGCAAAAGCTCAAACGCTCGTGATGGCGGAGTACCGAGGCATCTCGGTCGCTGACATGACCCGATTGCGCTCTGTCGCGCGCAGCAACGGTGTGAACCTCAGCGTGTTCAAAAACACGCTGGCTCGCCGTGCTGTTGCTGGCAGCGCTTTTGCGGTGGTGTCCGATCTGATGACCGGCCCGTTGATCTACGGCTTTTCCCAGGATGCAGTTGCCGCCGCGAAAGTGGTGGCGGACTTCGCGAAGACCAACGACAAATTGGTGATACGCGGCGGTGCATTTGGTGGCAAGGCCTTGGACGCAAACGGCGTGAAGCAACTGGCCAGCATTCCCTCCAAGGAAGTTCTGCTGGCCCAGCTGCTGGGCTTGATGCAATCCCCGATTTCGCGTACAGCCCGTGTGCTGGCCGCGTTGGCGGAGAAAAAAGGCGGAGTCGTCGAAACAAAAGACGAAGCGGGTGAAGCGGTTGCTGCCTGAGGGCGCGGCGCACTTTTACGCAATAGTGGAAATTCATGGAGCGGTTGTGGCCAACAGCCTCCCGCATCCCCAACTGATTGAAGGAAATTCAAATGGCATTCGATAAAGACGCATTTTTGACCGCGCTTGACAGCATGACGGTCATGGAACTCAACGAGCTGGTGAAAGCCATCGAAGAGAAATTTGGTGTAAGTGCAGCAGCCATGTCTGCCCCCGCGGGTGGCGGAGCAGCGGTTGCGGCGGTTGTTGAAGAGAAAACCGAATTCAACCTGGTTCTGCTCGAAATCGGCGCTAACAAGGTGTCGGTCATCAAGGCCGTGCGCGAAATAACCGGCCTGGGGCTGAAGGAAGCCAAGGATCTGGTGGATGGCGCTCCGAAGACGGTCAAGGAAGCCATTGCCAAAGCAGATGCCGAAGCCGGCAAGAAGAAGCTGGAAGACGCCGGCGCCAAGGCCGAGCTCAAGTAATTGTTGCCTTGCCGGGGCTGGGGTGCGGCGCAACCGCTTCCCAGCCCTTGGTGTTTGCAAGAAAACACCAAAAAGTCGCATCCTGATGCAACTTTTTAGTGTCTTCTGACCCCGACTGCGGAAGATGCCTTGGTTCGGGCTGCGCGCAATGCGCGGCCGTCCGCCAATGATTGGTAGTGGCCAATCACCAAGCCTGCCGAGTGTGACGCTCGGCGCACAGTGCAGGACCACAGGATCCCTTAGTCTTTGCCGGAGATTTCATGGCCTATACATACACCGAACGCAAGCGAATTCGCAAAAGTTTTGGAAATCGCGACAGCGTGCTCGAAATTCCCTACCTTTTGCAGATGCAAAAGGATGCGTACACCGCATTTCTGCAGGCTGACGTCGGCCCCAAGAAACGGACCGTAGAGGGTCTGCAGGCGGCGTTCGACGCGGCGTTCCCCATCGTCTCGCACAACGGTTTTGTCGAGATGAAGTTCCTCGAGTACAACCTCGCCAAACCGGCCTTCGACGTGCGTGAATGCCAGACGCGGGGTCTGACCTTTGCGTCGGCCGTGCGCGCCAAGGTGCAGTTGATCATTTATGACCGCGAGTCGTCCACGTCGCAGAACAAGGTGGTCAAAGAGGTCAAGGAGCAGGAAGTCTACATGGGCGAAGTGCCCCTGATGACTGGTAAAGGTTCCTTCATCATCAACGGTACCGAGCGTGTCATCGTGTCGCAGCTGCATCGCTCGCCCGGCGTGTTTTTCGAACACGACAAGGGCAAGACCCACAGCTCGGGCAAATTGCTGTTTTCGGCCCGCATCATCCCGTACCGCGGTTCCTGGCTGGACTTCGAGTTCGACCCCAAGGACATCCTGTATTTCCGCGTGGACCGTAGGCGCAAGATGCCGGTCACGATCCTGCTCAAGGCGATTGGCCTGAATCCGGAGTCGATCCTGGCGAACTTCTTCGTCAACGACAACTTCCGCATGATGGACAGCGGCGCGCAGATGGAGTTCGTGGCCGAGCGGCTGCGCGGCGAAGTAGCGCGGTTCGACATCACCGACAAGAGCGGCAAGGTAGTGATCGCCAAGGACAAACGCGTGACCGCGCGCCACACCCGCGAACTCGAACAATCGGCAACCACCCACATCAGCGTACCGGAAGACTTTCTGGTCGGGCGGGTAGTTGCCCGCAATGTGGTCGATGCCGACACCGGCGAGATTATTGCCAAGGCCAACGAGGAGTTGACGGAAGCCTTGCTCAAGAAGCTGCGTGCCGCCGGCGTGCAGGACCTTCAGTGCATCTACACCAACGAGCTCGACCAGGGCGCCTACATTTCGCAGACCCTGCGCAGCGACGAAACCGTTGACGAATTTGCTGCCCGCGTTGCGATCTACCGCATGATGCGCCCCGGAGAGCCACCGACGGAGGACGCCGTGCAGGCGCTGTTCCAGCGCCTGTTCTACAACCCCGACACCTACGATCTATCGCGTGTCGGGCGCATGAAGTTCAACGCCAAGATGGGCCGCGCCGAATCGACCGGCCCGATGGTGCTGGCCAACGAGGACATCCTGTCGGTGGTCAAGATACTGGTCGATCTGCGTAACGGCCGCGGCGAAGTGGACGACATCGACCACCTGGGCAACCGGCGCGTGCGTTGCGTGGGCGAACTGGCCGAGAACCAGTACCGCACCGGCTTGGCGCGTATCGAAAAAGCCGTCAAGGAACGTCTGGGCCAGGCCGAGCAGGAGCCGCTGATGCCGCATGACCTGATCAACAGCAAGCCGATTTCGGCCGCGCTGAAAGAGTTCTTCGGCGCGTCCCAGCTGTCGCAGTTCATGGACCAGACCAACCCGCTGTCCGAGATCACCCACAAGCGCCGTGTATCGGCCCTTGGCCCGGGCGGTTTGACGCGCGAACGTGCCGGCTTCGAGGTGCGCGACGTACACGTGACGCATTACGGCCGCGTGTGCCCGATTGAAACGCCTGAAGGCCCGAACATCGGCCTGATCAACTCGCTGGCCCTGTATGCGCGCCTGAACGAATACGGGTTCATCGAAACCCCGTACCGCCAGGTGGTGGATAGCCATGTGACGATGCAGATCGACTACCTGTCGGCCATCGAAGAAGGCAAGTACGTCATCGCCCAGGCCAACGCACTGCTGGACAAGGACGGCAAACTCACCGGTGACCTGGTGTCGGCGCGCGAAAAAGGCGAATCGATCCTGGTGGGCGCCGAACGCGTGCAGTACATGGACGTGTCCCCGGCGCAGATCGTGTCGGTGGCCGCTTCCCTGGTTCCGTTCCTGGAGCACGACGATGCCAACCGCGCCTTGATGGGCGCCAACATGCAGCGTCAGGCCGTGCCCGTACTGCGCCCCGAGAAGGCGTTTGTCGGCACCGGTATCGAGCGTGTGTCGGCCATCGACTCCGGTACCGTGGTGGTGGCTACCCGTGGTGGGGTGGTCGACTACGTGGATGCAACCCGCGTCGTGATCCGCGTCAACGATGCCGAAGCGCAGGCGGGCGAGGTCGGGGTGGACATCTACAACCTGATCAAGTACCAGCGCTCCAACCAGAATACCAACATCCACCAGCGCCCCATCGTCAAGAAGGGCGACAAGCTGGCCAAGGGCGACGTGATCGCCGACGGCGCATCCACCGACCTGGGTGAACTGGCGCTGGGCCAGAACATGCTGGTGGCGTTCATGCCCTGGAACGGCTACAACTTCGAGGACTCTATTCTGATCAGCGAACGCGTGGTAGCAGATGACCGCTACACCTCGATCCACATCGAAGAGCTGGTTGTGATGGCGCGCGACACCAAACTCGGTGCCGAGGAAATCACGCGCGACATACCGAACCTGAGCGAACAACAGCTCAACCGTCTGGACGAGTCGGGCATCATCTACGTAGGCGCCGAAGTCATGCCGGGGGATACCCTGGTCGGCAAGGTCACGCCCAAGGGTGAAACCACGCTCACGCCGGAAGAAAAGCTGCTGCGTGCGATCTTCGGCGAGAAGGCCAGCGACGTGAAAGACACGTCATTGCGCGTAGACCAGGGTTCGCAGGGTACCGTGATCGACGTGCAGGTGTTCACGCGTGAAGGCATTGTGCGTGACCGCCGCGCACAACAGATCATCGATGACGAGCTCAAGCGCTTCCGCCTCGACCTGAACGACCAACTGCGTATCGTCGAAGCCGACGCGTTCGACCGCATCGAGAAATTGCTGAATGGCAAGGTCGCCAACGGCGGGCCGCAAAAGCTCTCCAAAGGCAGCAAGATCGACAAGGCTTATCTCGCGTCGGTCGAGAAGTTCCACTGGTTCGATATCCGACCTGCCGATGACGATGTCGCCTCCCAGCTGGAGAGTATCAAGAACTCGCTGGAACAGACCCGCCACAGCTTCGACCTGCAGTTCGAAGAAAAGCGCAAGAAACTCACCCAGGGCGACGAGTTGCCGGCCGGCGTACTCAAGATGGTCAAGGTCTATCTGGCGGTCAAACGCCGCTTGCAGCCGGGCGACAAGATGGCCGGGCGCCATGGCAACAAGGGCGTGGTGTCCAAGATTGTTCCGGTCGAAGACATGCCTTACATGGCCGACGGCACACCGTGCGACATCGTGCTCAACCCGCTGGGTGTGCCGTCACGTATGAACGTGGGCCAGGTGCTGGAAGTCCACCTCGGCTGGGCCGCCAAGGGCCTGGGCCAGCGTATCGGTGACATGCTGCAGGCGGAGGCCAAGATGGCCGAATTGCGCGGCTTCATGGACACCTTGTACAACGGCTCCGGCCGCAAGGAAGACCTCTCCAAATTGAGCGACGAAGACGTGCTTGAAATGGCCGCCAACCTGTCCAAAGGCGCCACGTTTGCGACGCCGGTGTTTGATGGCGCGTCTGAAGAGGAAATCCGCGCCATGCTCCGGCTCGCGTACCCGGAGAACATCGTGAAAGCCAAAGGCTTGACCGCCGCCCGTACCCAGGCGCACCTGTTTGACGGCCGCAGCGGCGAAGCGTTCGAGCGCCCGACTACGGTGGGTTACATGCATGTACTCAAGTTGCACCACCTGGTGGACGACAAGATGCACGCGCGCTCGACCGGGCCATACAGCCTGGTCACGCAACAGCCGCTGGGCGGCAAGGCACAGTTCGGCGGCCAGCGTTTCGGCGAGATGGAGGTCTGGGCGCTGGAGGCGTATGGCGCCGCTTACACCCTGCAGGAAATGTTGACTGTCAAGTCTGACGACGTACAGGGCCGTACTAAAGTTTACGAGAGCATCGTCAAGGGCGAGCACGCCATCGAAGCCGGCATGCCGGAATCGTTCAACGTGCTGGTGAAGGAAATCCGTTCGCTCGGAATCGACATCGAACTCGAGCGCAGCTAAACCCGAAGGACACACATGAAATCATTACTCGACCTGTTCAAGCAGTTCACGCCGGACGAGCATTTCGATGCCATCCGCATCGGGATGGCATCCCCGGAGAAGATTCGTTCCTGGTCTTTCGGTGAGGTGAAAAAGCCGGAAACCATCAACTACCGCACCTTCAAGCCCGAGCGCGACGGCCTGTTCTGCGCCAAGATCTTCGGGCCCATCAAGGACTACGAATGCCTGTGCGGCAAATACAAACGCCTCAAGCACCGCGGCGTGATCTGCGAGAAGTGCGGCGTTGAGGTCACCCAGACCAAGGTGCGCCGCGAACGTATGGGCCACATCGATCTGGCCGCGCCTTGTGCGCACATCTGGTTCCTAAAATCCCTGCCAAGCCGTCTGGGCCTGGTGCTGGACATGACCTTGCGCGACATCGAACGCGTGTTGTACTTTGAAGCTTATGTGGTCACCGACCCCGGCATGACGCCGCTCAAAAAGATGAGCATCATGACCGAGGACGATTTTGATGCCAAGTTCAAGGAATTTGGCGACGAGTTCCAGGCCAAGATGGGCGCGGAGGGCATCAAGGACCTGCTGCAAAGCATAGACATCGACGGTTCCATCGAGAAGCTGCGCAACGACCTGACCGGCTCCGAGCTCAAGATCAAGAAAAACGCCAAGCGCCTCAAGGTGCTGGAAGCCTTCCGCAAATCGGGCATCAAGCCCGAGTGGATGGTGCTCGACGTGTTGCCGGTGCTGCCACCGGACCTGCGTCCGCTGGTTCCCCTGGACGGTGGCCGTTTCGCGACCTCCGACCTGAATGACCTGTACCGGCGTGTCATCAACCGCAATAGCCGGCTGCGCCGTCTGCTGGAACTCAAGGCGCCGGAAATCATTGCGCGCAATGAAAAGCGGATGCTTCAAGAAGCGGTCGACAGCTTGCTGGACAACGGTCGCCGCGGCAAGGCCATGACGGGTGCCAACAAGCGCGCGCTTAAGTCACTGGCCGACATGATCAAAGGCAAGAGCGGCCGTTTCCGCCAGAACTTGCTGGGCAAACGCGTCGACTACTCGGGCCGTTCGGTCATCGTGGTCGGCCCTACGCTCAAGCTGCACCAGTGCGGCCTGCCGAAGCTGATGGCCTTGGAATTGTTCAAGCCTTTCATCTTCTCGCGCCTGGAAGCCATGGGCATCGCGACTACCATCAAGGCCGCGAAGAAAGAAGTTGAATCTGGCACGCCCGTCGTGTGGGACATCCTTGAAGAGGT
>JANLPN010000297.1:0-3302 GCA_031367285.1 Betaproteobacteria bacterium
TGTGGCGCTTCGCAGGAAAAGTCGGTGGGCTGGGTGGAGCCGCGCGGCCAGGCGCACGGGCCGCTGGTGGAGGTGGTGGGTGGCCAGTGGCTGCTCAAGCAGATGGTCGAGGTCAAGGCGGTGCCGGGCTCGGTGGTTAAACGCAAGGTGGAGGAACGCGTGGCGCAGATCGAGGCCGCGACCGGACGCAAACCGGGCAGACAAGAAATTCGCGACTTGCGCGACGACACGCGCCTGGCGCTGTTGCCGATGGCCTTTACCAAACAGTCCAGCGTGCTGGTGTGGATAGACCCGAAGGCGCGCTTTCTGGTGCTGGGCGCGGGCAGCCAGGGCAAGGCCGACGAGGTGATGACCGGGCTGGTCAAATCCATAAACGGGCTCGCGGTGCAACTGGTCAACACCCAGACCTCGCCAGCGGTGGCCATGTCAGCCTGGTTATCGACCCAGGAAGCGCCAGCGGGCTTTAGCGTGGACCGCGAGTGCGAACTCAAGGCCGCCGACGAATCCAAGGCCGTGGTGCGCTACACCCGCCATGCGCTGGACACCGACGAGGTCAGCGGGCACATCGCCATGGGCAAGGTCCCCACGCGCCTGGCCATGACCTGGAACGACCGCATGTCGTTCGTATTGACCGACGCCATGCAGATCAAGAAGCTGGCCTTCCTGGATGTGGTGATGGAAGGCGCCGCGGGCGCTGCGGGCGACGGCAAGGAAGACGGCTTCGATACCGACACGGCCATCGCCACCGGCGAGCTGGGCAACATGATCCCCGAGCTCATCGAAGCGCTGGGCGGCGAGATGGTTTGACCCCGCCCAGGAATTTACATAAGCACCCTCGAACCTTGAAAATCCCGCACTATAAACGGGATTTTCAGGATAATATGGCGCATGCTGGCACGCACCACCCTCGAAGCCTCCGTGCTCGCCGCGCTCTCCCGCAGTCCGGCGGTGGCGCTGGTCGGGCCGCGCCAGGTGGGCAAAACCACACTCGCGCGTACCCTGCTCGGCAGTGGCTCGCCGAACTGGTTCGACCTTGAAGACCCCCAGGTCGAAGCGCAGCTGGCCGCGCCCATGGTGGCGCTCAAGGACTTGCGCGGCCTGGTTGTGATCGACGAGGTGCAGCACGCACCCGACCTGTTCAAGGTGCTGCGCGTGCTGATTGACCGGCCGGACAATCCTGCCCGCTTTTTGTTGCTTGGCAGTGCGTCACCAAGCCTGCTGCGCCAGTCCAGCGAGTCGCTCGCCGGGCGGCTTGAAGTGATTGAGGCCGGCGGCTTCACGCTCGAAGAAACCGGCGCCGGTGACGCAGCGGCGCTGTGGTGGCGCGGAGGTTTTCCGCGCTCGTTCACCGCGCAGGGAGACGAGGCCAGCCGCATCTGGCGCAGCGCGTTCATCCGCACCGTGGTCGAGCGCGATTTGCCGCAGCTGGGCATGGGCGTGGCGGCGCCTGCCCTCTACCGCTTCTGGTCCATGCTGGCGCACTACCACGGTCAAACCTGGAATGCCGCCGATCCGGCGCGGTCACTGGGTGTTAACGAGACTACGGTGCGGCGTTACCTCGACTGGTTGACGCAGGCCTACCTGGTGCGCCAGTTGCAGCCGTGGTTTGCCAACCTCGGCAAGCGCCAGGTCAAGGCCCCAAAAATATATCTGCGCGATTCGGGCCTGCTGCACACGCTGCTGGGCATCGCCGACCCGGGCGCGCTCGCAAGGCACCCCAAGTGCGGCGCATCCTGGGAGGGCTTCGCGCTCGATCAGGTACTGCGAATTGCGCAGCCGGACCAGGCCTACTTCTGGGCCACCCATGCCGGTGCCGAACTCGACCTGCTGATGTTCAAGAACGGCCGGCGCGTGGGGGTTGAATTCAAGCGCTCCGACGCGCCGCAACTCACGCCGTCGATGCGTATTGCACTGCAAGACCTGGAGCTGGACGCGCTGTATGTGGTGTATCCCGGGGACCGGCGTTATACGCTGGCGCAACGGGTGGAGGCCGTACCGCTGTCAGCGCTGGTGCCCCGGGTTGGGACGTGATCGAAGAAAAGGACATGGCGCGATGGTTCTCACTGATTGGCATAGCCGCAAACCAAGCTCTGTCAGGTCGCCATGGACGCGCTGACCGGCCTGGCCTGGCTGCTGTTGTGCCAGTCGGCCGGCGAGCTGCTGTCGGCGTTGCTGATGCGGCTTGTGGCACGCTGGTTCTGGGAGGTGGAGGAGTTCAATCGTGAGAGGCGTCGTGCCAACACGGGGAAAACACCATGGCCTCTTTGCGCATGACAGAAACCGTTTGATGTTTAACGCGGCGCGTTATAGAATTCAAGCCATGATCCGATCATTCAAGAGCCCGATAACGCAGGCCTTGTTTGAAGGAAGGTCAGTCGCACAGTTTGTGAACTTTCGCGGTGTTGCGGAACGCAAGTTGCAGATGTTGCATCGCGCGGTTCGTTTGGATGACCTGCGCATACCGCCGAACAACAGGTTGGAGGCGCTCAAACGCGACCGCAAGGGCCAGCACAGCATCCGCATCAACGATCAGTGGCGCGTTTGTTTTCGCTTTGATCAGGGTGATGCCTGGGACGTTGAAATCGTCGATTACCACTGAAGAGAGCAGTCATGACTACCATCATCAATGGAATGCGCCCCATCCACCCCGGGGAGGTGTTGCGTGAAGAGTTTCTGGTCCCGTACGGATTGACAGCAAATGCCTTGGCGATTGCGCTGCAGGTTCCGGCACCACGCATCAATGATGTCGTGCGCGAACGCCGTGCCGTGACGGTGGATACCGCCCTGCGTTTGGCCCAATATTTCGGTACCAGTGCCGAGTTCTGGCTGGGCTTGCAGACGGACTACGACATGGCGCTGGCACGCGCTTCGATGGGTGACGTGTTGTCGCGCATTGTTCGCCGTGAAGTGAGTGGGGCCGCGTAACCAACGCCTGGTAAATGCGCCGGCTCCGGAGTCCATACGCCACGGTTTCGAGCACACCCCGCTACGCACCCACGGCCGGCAAAACATCCCCCCGGCATTCACCAAAACCGATACGCGCCGCGTTCGGGCTTTCGCACCAGCCGCGCAATATGACGGCGTCGCCATCGTGCAGGAAGGCTCGTTGTTCGCCGCCGTCGAGCGTGAGCGGTTCGCGGCCAGCCTTGGTCTGCTCGATGATGGCGCCGGCCTCCTGCGCCGTAGGGCCGGAGATGGTGCCGGTACCCAGCAGGTCGCCGCTTTGCAGGTTGCAGCCACCCATGGTGTGTTGCGCCACCATCTGCGCGACGGTCCAGTACTGGTGGCGGAAACTGGTATGC
>JANLPN010000328.1:0-2402 GCA_031367285.1 Betaproteobacteria bacterium
ACCTGGCGCAGCGCACCCGGTTTGACGACTGCGTGGCGCGCGGCCGCGACTACTACATGCCCTACCGCGTGTTGCTGCCACAAAAGATCGACAACCTGCTGGTGGCCGGGCGCCACTACTCCGTCACCTCGCAGCCACAGAAAATTTCCCGCGAAATACCGCCGTGTATGGCCATGGGCGAGGCTGCGGGTGTGGCTGCCGCGCTGGCCGCCAATGCCGGTGTCGTGGTGCGCAACGTGGACGTGCGGCAAGTACAGAAGACACTGCGCGCCCAAGGCTCGGACCCGGGCGACCAGACTGGCCGCAATACCGACGTGCCGGCCTTTGCCGCCGCAATGGCTACCACCGAAGCTGTTCTGGAGACCGTATGAAAAACAACGCGCAAGCTGGCACCACCGACACCCGGAATGCAGAACTGCTGCCACTGGCAGGTGTTCGGGTGGTCGATTTTTCGCAGGTAATGATGGGGCCGGTGTGTACCCAGATGCTGGCCGACTACGGCGCCGACATCATGAAGATAGAACGCAAAGGCGCCGGTGACCTGAGCCGCTCCACCTTTGAGCCGGTGCACGGCGCCGACAACCCGATTTTCTGCAGCCTGAACCGCAACAAACGCAGCGCCGCGCTGGACTTGCGCGCGGCCGACCACCTGGCGGCCGTCAAGGCGCTGATTGCCGAGGCCGACGTGGTGGTCAACAATTTCCGCGCCGGCGTCATGGAGCGTATGGGCCTGGGGTACGAAGACTGCCAGGCGCTCAACCCGCGCATCATCTACGCCGTGGGCACCGGTTTTGGCGACAGCGGGCCGTATGCCCACAAAGGCGGGCAGGACGTGCTGGCGCAGGCCATGAGCGGCGTGATGGCGCGCCGTGCCGACCCGGCCGTGCCGATCACGGTCTACCCCACGGCGCTGGCCGACTATTCGGCCGGCATGCATATGGTGCAGGGCATTTTGCTGGCCCTTTTGCAGCGTGCCAAAACCGGTGTCGGGCAAAAGGTCAGTGTGTCGCTGTACAACTCGATGCTCGCCATGCAGATGCAGGAGGCCGCGATGATCATGATGGCCGACTCCGAGGTCAACTGGGCCGCCATGCCGCTGTCGGGTGTGTTCGACACGCAGGACGGCGCGCTGGTGCTGGTGGGTGCCTTCAAGGCCAACCCGCTGCAGGACATCTGCGCCGCGCTGCAGGTGGACGACCTGTCGGGCGACGCGCGTTTTTGCAACCTCAACCAGCAGTTCAAACACAAGGCCGAACTGCAGGCCATGTTCCGGGAGCGGTTTGCCAGCAATACCCGCGCCTACTGGCTGGAACGGCTGGAGCAGCAGGACTTGTTATGTGCCCCGGTACGCGACCTGCGCGAGGCTCTGGTGGACCCGCAAACCCTGCACAACCGGATACTCATGGAAGGGCCGGGCGAAGGCCAGCCCGTGCGTTTTGTCGGCAGCCCGATACAGATGTCGGCCGCGCCCGTCACGTTACGCCGCGCCCCGCCGCGGCTGGGCCAGCATACCGAAGAAATCCTCGCCATGGCCGGCGCGGAGGTGACGGCGCCATGACTGTTTCTTATGTGCTGGACAACCACGTCGCCACGGTCACGCTGTCGCGGCCCGAGGCCATGAACGCGGTCGACCTGGAGACAGAGGCCGAGTTACAGGCCATCTGGACGAGGATAGAGAAAGATCCCGAGGTGCGCGTGGTGGTATTGACCGGTGCCGGCGAGCGCGCATTTTGTGTCGGCTCCGACCTGAAGAACCCGCAGATCACCGGCCTGGGTTACTGGGCGGCGCCGCGGCCGGGCGGGTTTGGCGGCATTGCCCTGCGCGAGACGCTCAACGTGCCGGTGATCGCCCGCGTCAACGGCTACGCGCTGGGCGGCGGCTTCGAGATGGTGCTGGGCTGCGACATCGTGGTGGCCTGTGAAGAGGCGCGTTTTGCCCTGCCCGAGCCGCGCGTCGGGCGCATTCCGCTGGACGGCGGGATGGTGCTGCTGCAACGCCAGGTGCCGTTTCGCAAAGCCATGGCCATGATGTACACCGGCAAACACGTCACGGCCGCAGAGGCGCTGGAAATGGGCCTGGTCAACGAGGTGGTGCCGCGCGCCGGGCTGGACGCCGCCGTGGCGCGCTGGGTGGACGACATGCTGGCCTGCGCGCCGCTGTCGCTAAAAGCCATCAAGCAGGTGGTCCGCCTGACCGGCAGCATGATGCCAGCCCAGGCCCAGGCACTGCGCCTGCCGGCCCTGATTGCGGCCCTGCAATCCGAAGACGGCGACGAAGGCGTGCTCGCGTTCCAGCAAAAACGCAAGCCTCGGTGGAAGGGGCGTTGAAGTAGCCATGGCCTACGTCATCGTCGACACCTGCATCGATTGCAAGGACGCCAGCTGTGTGGCGTGTTGCCCGG
>JANLPN010000337.1:0-3157 GCA_031367285.1 Betaproteobacteria bacterium
TTCGACGACTTCAGTTCTTCGTTGGAGGTTTCCAGCTCTTCGTTGGCGGCCTGCAGGTATTCTTCGTTGGCCTGCAATTGCTCGTTCAGCGCGGCAATCGTCGCGCTTGCGGCCATCTGGTCGAAGCCGCCGCCATCCGCCGTGGCCTGGGCCACACTTCCCTGGCCGGGCGCGCCCGAGGCGGCAGGCGGCGCTTCCCTGGCCCGGATGTGCATACCTGCGCCGGGCAGGGCCGGCAAGGCGCGCGCGGTAATGGCTTCTTCCATGACCACCAGGAAAAACGGCGCATCGCCCGACACTGCCGCAACGCTGGCCACCGGTCGCACCGTCAGATTGATGGTGCTGAAGTGGCCGTTGGTCCGGATGCGCAGGCCCACGACACGGGCCACTTCCCGTGTCGATACCGCCCGGTGCAAGGTCGTAATCAGCTCGCGGCGCAGCCCTTCACGCGCCATCTTGAGGATGTTGCTGATGCCGGCTTCGCCCTGCGCCGGCTCCAGGTACATGCCGGTACGGCCATGCACGTAGAGCATGTCGCCCTTGCCGTTGACCAGCGCCCCGGACAGGTCGGCCTGCTTTAGCAGTGCCTGCTCGGTCAGCTCGCGCAGCGAGACCTTTGCCGCGCTGGCGGTGCGAGCGCCACTGTGTGGGCGCGGGGCTTCCGCCACCGTCGTGGGCGGTAGAAAACGGCCCATGGCGGTACGCTGCGCGCCGTGGAAATCTTCGTTGTGCCGGTACAGTTTGGACTTGTGGTCGAGCGCGGAAAACAGATCGGCAAAGTCGCCTACGGTCTCCGAGGTGCCCAAAAACAGCACGCCGCGCGGCACCAGCGTGTAGTGAAACAGCGGGATCAGCTTTTTCTGCAGTTCGGCACCCATGTAGATCAGCAGGTTGCGGCAACTGACCAGGTCGAGTTTGGAAAAAGGCGGGTCTTTAATCACGTCCTGCTCCGAAAACACCAGCAGGTCGCGAATGCCCTTGTTAATGCGGTAGGCCGTGCCGTCGGCCTCAGGCGTAAAAAATCGCGCCAGCCGCTCGGGCGAGACGTCGGCGGCAATACCGGCCGGGTACAGCCCGGCGCGGGCTACGGTGATGGCCCGGCTGTCAATATCGGTGGCAAACACCTGCACCTTGTAGCTTGTCTTGAGCGCCTCGATGCGCTCCTGCAACAGGATGGCGATCGAATAGGCCTCTTCGCCGGTGGAGCAGCCGGCGCACCAGACGCGCACCGTGTCGCCGGCCGGCCGGCCTTTGAAAATCTTGGGGATCACCTGCTCTTCCAGCGCCTTGAACGCGGCCGGATCGCGGAAGAAATTGGTTACTCCGATCAGCAGGTCGCGAAACAGCGCTTCCACTTCGGCGGGCGCTTGTTGCAGGTACTGCACGTAGCGCTCTATCGTGTCTACCTGGTGCACCGCCATGCGCCGCGCGATGCGGCGGTTGACGGTGCTGGATTTGTACTGCGAAAAATCATGCCCTGTCTGGGCGCGCAGCAGCACAAAGACTTTCTTCAGCGCGTGTTCCGCCTTGGGCTCGGCCACGCTGACCGGGCGGGCCAGGTAACCAAAGGCATAGGCCACGTAGGCAATCAGTTGCGCCGGCATCTCGGCGGGTGGCAACTCGTAATCCACCAGGCCGGTGGCAATGGCGCTGCGCGGCATGCCGTCGAACTCGGTCGAGCCGGGGTTCTGGGCCATGGCCATGCCGCCCTCGGCCTTGATGTCGCGCACGCCCAGCGTACCGTCGCTGCCGGTGCCCGAGAGCACGATGCAGATGGCCCGCTCGTGCTGGTCCTGCGCCAGCGAGCGAAAGAAAAAATCGATAGGCAGGCGGTGGCCGCGCGGTGCCGTGGGCTCCAGCAACTGCAGTGCACCGTTCAGAAACGCCATGTCGCGGTTCGGCGGGATGATATAGGCGCAGTTGGGCTGCACGGCCATGCCGTCTTGCACCTCAAAAACCTGCATGCGCGTATAACGCCGGATCAGATCGGTGAGAATGCTTTTATGGTCGGGTGCCAGGTGCTGCACGATCACAAAAGCCATGCCCGGATCGGTGTCGGCCGGCATGCCGGAAAAAAAGGCCTCGAGTGCCGCCAGGCCCCCGGCCGAAGCGCCAATGCCCACGATGGGGAAGCCGGGAACGGCGCCACCCAATACCGGCGGTGGGCCACTTGCTGCCTGGGCTGGCGCTTGTTCTGCCTGTACCTTGCCGTGCCTCTTTGTCGTCATGCGCGCTCCCGCCAAAGATGACAGTTTAGTCCTGCGCCTATGTGCGGTGGCGCACGGACGCATGGGCTGGCAGGGTCAAGCCGGTTTATAAGCCTGCTGCCGCGCCCCTTGCACCGGTGCCAGCAGCTGCGCGCGATGTGTATGGGGCGATGGTCCGCGCCCGCGCCGATGTCCACAGAGCGATTGGCCCGAATTGGTGGAGGACGCTGCCGGATAAAGCCGCGGTGATTCAAGGCCGAGCCAAGCTGTGTGCGCCATCGCACGGAAGACGCAACGCCGGCAAGCTACCGTGCGTTCACTGCCGCTGCTATTTCTGGGCATTCCCATCCCTATCATCATCCCGATCGCGCTGTTCGTGCATTGGCAGTTTGTTTCATCAACGGCATGGACGACAACTGCTTTACGGTGTGTATGCAGTGGCCGTTGACGCAGGTTTCATTGGCAGCTACGGAGGACGCCATGCAAAATTTCCCGTTGCCCGAGCAAACTTTGTCCTCCCGCCAATTTTGGCGTTGGTTGGCGCCCGACAGTAGCTACCGACCCGCCCAGCAAAGATTCGAAGCGTCGTCCGATTACCGGTTCGTTGCTATGCTGGATGCGTATCGGAACAGCGGTGGATTGGCGCGGTGTCCCGAGTTGCTGGCGCTGCTAAAGCAACGGTCCGTTGCTGACGTCGCCATACTCGCGCGCTGGATAGTCGAAAGAGAAGTGATCTGCTTCGAATGGCAATCGCAAACCTGGTTTCCGCTGTTTCAATTTGTCAGGCCGGAATTTGTGCCTGACCCGCGACATTTTCCAATATAGATGGAACTGGCTTGTATCATCGATTCAGCGGAGGTGGCGTATTGGTTCGCAAGCCCCCACCCCGACCAAGCAGAAAGCAAACCAGTGGATTTGCTTTATTCATAAAAGCCAGCCGTCTTGCAAGC
>JANLPN010000346.1:0-17781 GCA_031367285.1 Betaproteobacteria bacterium
GCAAAGAGAGTTTTCCGCCCGCAATGGCTTTCCGCCCGGACCACCATGTCGGGAATGCTTACACACGACCCGACACAGATCACCAATGCAGACGAGAGACCCCCTTTTTTCCTTTCCGATCAATAGCTTGAATTGTCAGACGGGTCATGGCCCGAAAATTGCTTTCTCTGTGCGGTAGACCACAGACAGCGTCGCGGAAAAAGCGCTTTTTTCACTCTTGTGGGCCTGGCCCCGTTGGCTGCAGTACTGGTGCGGTACGATCTCACGGGAATTGAGCTCGGGCAAACATTGAAATCTGAATCGGCAGTACAGCATGTTTCGAATGACAAGAAATGAACTTTTTGAGCTTTTCGGCGGGCCCGCCAACGATGGTTCTGGCGGGGTAAGAGCATTCGCGCTTTGCTCCGATTACACAACTGGAAACGACCATGCAACCCACTGAGAACGATCTACGCCAGCAACCAAACCCACTGCGACGCAAGCTGTTCCGCGGCGTTCCGGCCGGGATTGGCGTGTTGATGGCGGTGCAGGCAAGGACCGCACTCGGAGCGGTGGATTGTCGTAGCCCTTCGGCCATTCTCAGCGGCAACAAAAGCCCACGTCCTGGCACCGGCATTACCTGCTCAGGCGGGCTGTCGCCTGGTTATTGGAAAGTGCCGCAGCATTTCGGGAGTTGGGGTCCGGCGGGCGCCGTATACCCCACTTTCAAGAGCTCGGTCGTGGAGTGCCTTAGCGGCGTGAGTGCCCTCTCGCTCGCCGATATCAAAACCCCGGGAACCTTGGTGCTCAGCATCTTCACTGGAGCCAGCGTGCCGACAAACACCGGTATATGGGCGGTGTTGTATTCACCAGGAAGTTTCACGGCTGGCCAACTATTGAGGCACTTATCGGCGGCGTGGCTCAACGCTGGGTACTTCACTTCGCCCGGTGCCCAATACCCATTAACCCGCCCGCAGATTGTTGCGATGTGGAATGCCGTTAAATCTGGCGGCACCTATTGCCCAAGCGGGGTAACCTGCAACCCTGGATGGTCAAGCACCGACGTGATCAACTATATCCAGGGCATGTACGATCTTAATGCCAGTGGCGGTGACCCGTCATTGTGCAAGACGGTGTAGTTTATCGGCTGGGTATCGTTTTTTTATCTCCCGTCCTTCGGCGAAGAAGAGGGTGCTTCTAGGTTCTCGGGATTCCCCTGGCATGTTTGTAGCTCAAGTTTCACTGATTCAGGGGCGCGATATGCGGTTCGCGCCTGATTGGAATTGCTCAGAGGCCAGTGTTGTATTCGACCGAAACTCCGGAGACTACTGGATTGTTTCCTTATTGGCGTCCATGGCGCTAAAGTGCCTGCAAACCCATGGTGCAATGGACATTGCTGAACTTGAACGGCATTTGGAGCCGTCGCGGCTTTATGCGGATTTGCATGCTGCACTACGGTTGACTATGGAGAGTCTGGTCGATAATGTCCTGGTGCAAATCGCAGAGTGGCCTGCGCCCTAAGTAGCGACCTTGGATGGTGTTCCCGTTTGATAGATACCGTATTACGCATCGCCCCGTTCAACGTCCGCGTCCGTTCACCATTAGCGGCAGTGGCAGAGCACTTAAATTTCTTCTACACAAACTACGAACGCCCTGGCCCACAGTCATTCATTGACTTCAACATTCAAGTCTTGCCCGGCCTCGGGCTTCGGCGCTGGTGGCGGCCGCAGGCGCGCTTTCTCTTGGATGGGGCCGAATCGTTTTTCCCCCTTCCGGCGGATCAAGCTGCTCCCATGCTTGAATGGGGTTTGAATTGGTGTGTCGCCAGCCGCCCATTGGGATATCTGGTCATGCATGCGGGCCTGCTGGCGCAGTCGGGCCATGCTCTCATGATGCCGGGCTTTCCGGGTGCCGGTAAAAGCACACTGTGCGCCTCCCTGTGCCTGTTGGAGGGGTGGCAATTGCTATCCGATGAGTTGGCGATCCTCGACCCCGGATCCGGACTGATGCAACCGCATCCGCGGCCCATCAGCGTGAAGAATACATCCATCGACGTAGTGACCACCTTTCCGCAGGTCCGACTGGGACCGGTGTACCTTGACACTCGCAAGGGAAGCATCTCGCATGTTGCATGTCCGCCAAATTCTGTCGGCGCGTCCGCCCTAGCGGCACCGGTTCGGTGGGTGGTTTTTCCACGCTTCGAGGAGGGTAGTGCGCCGCGTTGCGACGAGACCAGCCGGGCTGAAGCTTTTGCACTGATTTCGGAGCAATCCTTCAACAAGGAGCGCATGGGCGAAGTGGGATTTGAGGCTCTTTGCAATATGCTCACCGCCGCGGACTGTTTTCAAATCGTCTACGGTTCGACGGCGGACGGTTTGAGGTTGATCCGCGACATCACCCAAAGATGACAGCGGCATCCGATTCCGCGCAATTGATCACCGTCCTTGGCGATCCGACCATCGCTCTAAGTTGGGACGAGGGGCGGTGGTCGGCTTTGGTGACTACCGCGCGTAGCGCCAACCTGCTCGGCGCCCTCGCTGAGCGAATGCAGGTCGCCGGGGTGTCCGCCAGCCGCAGCGCCCAGCGCCATCTGGACGGCGCGCTACAACTGAGTTCCCGCCAGCGCCAGTCGGTGCTTTGGGAGGTTCATCAATTGCAGCGGGCGCTGGAGCAACTCGATATGCCGGTACTGCTGCTCAAAGGCGCTGCCTATGTAATTGCCGGCCATAAGGTCGCGCAGGGGCGGCTGTTCGGTGACATTGACATTCTGGTACCGCGGGCGGCATTAGGCGACGTGGAAAGCCGGCTCATGCTCAATGGTTGGGTTAGCGCAAAAGCCAGCAGTTATGACCAGCGGTATTACCGCCAATGGATGCACGAGTTGCCACCCATGACGCACATACACCGCGGCACGGTACTGGACGTTCACCACACAATCCTGCCGCTGACTGCCCGCAATTCGCCGGAGCCGAACCAGATCATTGCCCGCTCGACGCAGGTGGCCTTACCCGGCTTGTCTGCGCTACACATACCATGCCCCGAAGATTTAGTGATCCACAGCATTACCCATCTGGTACATGAAGGTGAATTGCATAACGGGCTTCGGGACCTGCGAGACATCGATTGCATGCTACGGGACTTTGGTGACGCAACCGCGTTCTGGGAGCGATTTACCATTTGCGCGGGCGGAAACGATTTGGCGGAACCGGTGCATTTCGGGCTGCAACTGGCGCGGCGTTTCTTCGGCACACCCGTGCCGGAAACGGTTTTGGTCGAACTGGCCGCGATGCGCAGGGCGCCACGATCATCACGCCTTCTGCAGGCAGTGTTTGCGAAAGCGCTGCTTCACGATAACACCGACAAACCCGATTGGGCCTCCAATTTGGCGAGGTGGCTGGTGTATGCACGGGCTCACGCACTGCGCATGCCAGCTCCATTGTTGGTGCGCCACTTGGCGATCAAGGCTTGGATGGGTTGGCGAACTATCCCAAGCGAACCGGAAGCGCCGTAAAGATCAGGGATTCATCCCCAATCACCAAACACATTAATGGTAGGGCGTGTAGGACTTGAACCTACGACCAAAGGATTATGAGTCCTCTGCTCTAACCAGCTGAGCTAACGCCCCGACCGAACCGCCAATTGTATAGGGCTACTTATGGTGGCTCAGCGCGTTGCTCACGAGCTTGGAAGTGATGTCCACGATCTGGATCATGCGGTCGTAGGCCATTCGGGTCGGGCCAATCACACCGAGCGTGCCGACCACCTGGCCATCTACCTCATAGGGCGCGCTGACAATGGACAAATCCTCGAACGGGACCACCTGGCTCTCTCCTCCAATAAAGATTCGTACGCCTTCAGCCTGACCCGCCACATCCAGCAAACGCATCAGCTGTGCCTTCTGCTCAAACAACTCAAAGGCACGGCGAAGCTGACCCATGTCACTGGAAAAGTCTGACAGTGCCAGCAGGTTGCGCTCACCTGAAATCACCACCTCATCCTGCGATTCGGCAATCGCCTCGGTATTGATGGTGACCGCCGCCTGCATCAGCGTAGCAATCTCTGATCGAAGGGACTCCACCTCATGCGAAAGACGCGCACGCACATGTTCGATCGCCATGCCCACATAGTTGGTGTTCAGAAAATTGGCTGCCTCCACGAGTTGAGTCTGTGAATAGTCCAGCTCGGTATAAATCACGCGATTCTGCACGTCACCATCCGGCGAGACGATGATAACCAGCAAGCGGCGTTCCGACAGGCGCAGAAACTCGATATGCCGGAACACCGAGCTGCGTCGCGGAGCGATCACCACACCCACGAACTGGGACAGGCTGGAAAGCAGATTGGCCGCGTTGGAGATGACCTTCTGCGGTTGATCGGGGGCCAGACTCTGGGTTGCAAACTGTCCTTTGGATACGGTCAACATGGTGTCCACAAACAGGCGGTATCCGCGTGCGGTCGGTATGCGTCCAGCCGAGGTGTGCGGGCTGACGATGAGGCCCAAGTCTTCCAGGTCAGCCATCACGTTGCGGATCGTCGCCGGAGACAGCTCAAGGCCGGACGCACGCGACAGGGTCCGCGAGCCCACCGGCTGTCCATCCATGATGTAACGCTCCACGAGCGCTTTCATCAATAACTTGGCACGATCATCCAGCATGTTTTCATTTTAGTGATGTAATTTGTCGATGCAGTCAAAATTCCGATATGTCGCGCTGATCGGCAAATACCAGGCCATTGCGTCTGGTGCCGCCGGAGCATCGTCGCGACAGGCGCTGGAAGACATTGCCCGTTATCTTCATGCGCAAGGCTGTGATGTGGCTTTTGAGGCGCAGACGGCTGACAACATGGGTATCACCGGCTATGCCACCCTCAGTGTTGATGCCATTGGCGCCGAATGTGATCTCGGGCTAGTCGTGGGCGGCGATGGAACCATGCTTGGCATCGGCCGGCAGCTGGCGTGTTTTGGCGTGCCGCTGGTGGGCATCAATCAGGGGCGGCTGGGTTTCATTACAGATATCCCGTTTGATGGTTTCGAGTCCACCTTGAAGCCTATGCTGGGAGGGGAATACGAAGAGGACCATCGCAGCCTCATGCAGGCACGGGTGATGCGTGATGGCCGTTGCGTGTTTGACGCCTTGGCAATGAACGACGTGGTGGTCAATCGCGGAGCGACCTCGGGCATGGTGGAGTTGCGGGTCGAGGTGGACGGTCGTTTTGTGGCGAACCAGCGTGCCGACGGCCTGATAATTGCCAGCGCAACGGGATCGACAGCCTATGCCTTGTCGGCGGGCGGCCCGCTGTTGCACCCGTCCATTCCCGGCTGGGTACTGGTGCCGATTGCGCCACATACCCTGTCCAACCGGCCCATCGTGCTGGCCGACGCCGCCGAAATCGCGATTGAGGTTGTGGCGGGCAGGGACGCAAGCGCCAACTTTGACATGCAGTCCCTCGCGTCGCTGTTGCATGGTGACCGCATCATCGTGTCGCGCTCCCAGCACCGGGTGCGATTTCTGCACCCCAAGGGATGGAGTTACTTTGACACGTTGCGGCAAAAGCTGCATTGGAACGAGGGAGTAGCCTGACCGTGGGTCTCAGACGCATTGTTCTGCGCGATTTTGTGATAGTGGGTGAACTCGACCTCGAATTCTCGACCGGGTTCACGGTACTCACGGGGGAAACTGGCGCGGGCAAGTCGATCCTGATCGAGGCAGTGCAATTGGTGACCGGCGCGCGGGCAGACGCCGGTACAGTTCGCGAAAGCGCCAGCCGAGCTGAAGTGAGTGCGGAGTTCGACTGCCCTGATGGGGTGGAGCGCTGGCTGGAGGCTGCGGGGTTTGATCGCAGCGATGTTCTGTTGTTGCGGCGCACCGTGGATTTGCAGGGTAAGAGCCGGGGCTGGATCAATGGCAGTCCGGTGACCGCAACACAGCTGCGGGCAATTGGCGAGCAATTGATAGACATTTATGGCCAGCACGCGTGGCAAAGCCTGACCCGGCCGGATGATGTCCGCGGTCTGCTGGACGCGTATGCGCGGGTGGACTGCAGCAGACTCGCCGGGTATTGGCAACAGTGGCGGCTCGCCGGGAAAGCGCTGGCGGAGGCGCTCTCGGCGCAAGACTCCCTGCAGCGCGAACGCGAGCGCCTGACCTGGCAACTCGGCGAGCTTGAAAAGCTGGCGCCGAAAGCCGATGAATGGGATGAAATCAATACCGAGCACGGGCGTCTTTCCAATGCCCAGGCCCTGCTGGACGCCGCACACGGCGCGGTACAGATGCTGGAGGCCAGTGAACCCGGCGCTACGGGGGCCTTGAATGCCGCACTCAACCTGCTGCGGCAACAGGAGCACCACGAACCGGGTTTCAAGGCAATGACCGACGTATTGGCGTCGAGCCTGGCACAAGTGGAGGACACCGTACATTCGCTGCGCGCCTACTTGAGAAAGACTGAACCCAATCCGCGGCGCCTGGCGCAAGTCGACGAACGGATGTCGCTCTGGATATCGCTGGCGCGGCGTTACAAACGCCCTCCGGACGAACTCGCGCAGTTGCTCCTGTCGTGGAAGCAGGAACTCACAAAGCTGGATGCCGCAGCGGATTTGGCCGCGCTCGAAGCCGCTGAAAAAGCGGCCCACGGCGACTACCTTCAGGAGGCCAGGACCATATCGAAAGCACGGGCTGGAGCGGCCCCGCGGCTTGGCCGCGCCATCACCCAGGCCATGCAGGGTCTTGGCATGGAAGGCGGACGGTTTGAAGTAAAGCTTCAAAAGTCGCCCGAGCCTATGCAAAGCGGGTTGGAGGAAGTTTCCTTTCTGGTGGCCGGCCACGCTGGCAGCCTGCCACGCCCGGTAGGCAAAGTCGCATCGGGAGGCGAGTTGTCCCGCATGGCTTTGGCCATCGCGGTTACCACAAGCAGGCTCGGCAATGCGCAAACCCTGATCTTCGACGAGGTGGACGCCGGAGTCGGGGGGGCGGTGGCCCAGACCGTGGGTCGGCTTATGAAACAGCTGGGCCTGGATCGGCAGGTACTCGCCGTAACACATCTGCCGCAGGTGGCGGCATGTGCCGACCAGCACCTGGTTGTCTCCAAACAATTGCACGGCAAGGCCACGTTGAGTTCGGTGGCCAGCGTACACGGCGAGTCGAGGGTGGCGGAGATTGCGCGCATGCTGGGTGGCGAACGCATGCTGGGCGCTACCGTGGCGCATGCGAAGGAAATGCTGCAGTCACCTGGCTGAGCGACTGGAGAGCGAACCGATGGACCTGGAACTCATTCTTATTACCGGCATGTCCGGCTCTGGCAAGTCGGTTGCACTGCATGCATTGGAAGATGCGGGTTATTACTGTGTTGACAATTTGCCGCCAGAACTCTTGCAACCTTTTGTCAAATTGCAGCAGGAACGGGTTGCTACCCGTGTAGCCATTGCAATGGATGTGCGCAGCGCCGCTTCGTTGCCACAGGTACCGGGCCTGCTGCGCTCCCTGGCCAAGCTCGGGGTGGTCATCAAATCTCTTTTTCTGGACGCGACTACGGATACGCTGGTGCGACGTTATTCGGAATCACGGCGCAAACACCCGTTGTCGCAGATGGAGGGAGACGAGGCGGACGCGGACCACCGCCGCGCGCTGGTGGATGCGATCGAGCTGGAGCGCGAATTATTGGCGGATTTGCGTGAACATGCCCACGTGATCGACTCCAGTTTGATCCGCCCCTCGCAACTTCAGCGTTATGTACGTTCCCTGATCGTTATCCCCGGCGGGCACTTGACGCTGGTATTCGAGTCATTTGCCTTCAAGCGCGGCATCCCGGGTGATGCCGATTACGTGTTCGACGTGCGTATGTTGCCCAATCCGCACTACGAGCCCGATTTACGTTCATTGACGGGGCGCGACGACGCGGTGGCGGAGTATTTCCGTCAGCAGGCGGATGTAGGCAAGATGTTGCGTCACATTGCGGAATTTCTGGATGCCTGGCTGGACGCGCTGGTGCAGGATCACCGCAGCTACGTCACGGTCGCCATCGGATGCACCGGTGGCCAACACCGTTCGGTGTACTTGGTGGAGGAGCTGACGAAAATGTTTGCGGACCGCTGGACCACGCTGAGCAGACATCGCGAACTGGACGCCACTCCGGGCCGGTATCCCTCCACCTCGTTTGGCTGGCTTCAGCCCTGAACCAGCAGGCTCCGTACGGGCGCGGGCAAGCCCAGCCTGGGCCATTCCTCAACTCCAAACCACTGACCGGCAGCAGCGCCGTCGAGGGCGTTTTTCGCCAACAGCATCTGGACCGGATGCACATGCAAGTCCTTGTGCGTCAATACGTGTTTGAAGACATCCAGATCACGGGCGTGCTGGCGGTAACGCGACGGAACCGCAGCCAGCAGCTCGTCGCGGCTACCGAACCAGGGCAGGCAATAAAGCCCTGCCCACACGCCAGGCACAGGACGTCTTTGCAACCACACTGAGGCGTCACGCGCTCGCGCCCACAGTAGCCAGACCACCTCGGAACTGCGTTTGAGCTTGCGCGTCTTGACCGGGAGTAATTCGGTTGTCCCCCTGCGCCTGGCCTCACACACATCGGCCAGCGGGCACTGCCCGCACAAGGGCCGGCGCGCATGGCACACGGTGGCGCCCAGATCCATCATGCCTTGCGTGTAACGCGGCATCGTCCGGGCCAGGTCACGAACCGGCAGCAACTTCGTCGCCTCGGCCCAAAGCTGCCGCTCGCCGGCACTCGACGACAGATCGGTCCCAAATGCCAGCACACGCGCCACCACCCGTTTTACGTTGGCATCCAGAATCGCAACCCGCTCGCCAAAACACAACGATGCAATGGCCGCCGCGGTCGAGCGCCCGATTCCGGGTAGTGATTCAAGTTTCTCCGCGGTCTTTGGAAACTGCCCACCCCATGTGCAGACAATTTCGACCGCACAGCGGCGCAAGTTACGGGCCCGACTGTAATAACCCAGGCCGCTCCACAAGCCCAGTACCTCGTCCTCGGAGGCCGCAGCCAAAGCGGCAACATCAGGCAGCCTGGCCGTAAAACGCGCAAAATAGTGCAACACGGTCGACACCTGCGTTTGCTGCAGCATGACCTCGGACAACCAGACGCGGTAAGGATCCTGTGTGTTTTGCCACGGCAGATGGTTGCGGCCATGCAACTCCTGCCAGCGCACCACGCAGCCAGCCAGCGAACGAGCCAGCTCAGTCAAGACTGCAGAGAACCGGACTCGGACACCGCGACCGGGGCCGCACGGGGCGCCTCGCGTACCCGGATCAGATAATTCGTCAACTCGCTGAGTTTTGACTCAAGTTCGGTGAGCGTCGCCTCCTGCGAATCAATCTCCTGGATCCGGTCATTCAGGCCACCTGTGGCCTGCTGGATGCGGTCAATCGCCTCAATGCGGCGACCGAAATTGCGCCTGCGTTCACGCAGCTGGGCATCCAGTTGTGCCGCCGCGGTCTTGCTCCAGAGTTCGACATCGCCCAAGGCCGTTTCATGAATCGTCCGCAAGCGGGTGGCAAGTGCCCGCACCAGCCGGTCCGCGAACTCGGACTGCGCCAGCCGAAACGCGTTGCCGAATCCCAGATACTGCAGGTGCCCACGTTCCACCATGTCCAAGTCCTGCACGTAGCTTGTCAATTGCGGTTCCGCCGGCGCCTGCAACGAGAACCCATGCTCACCATTGAGCTGGCGGAAGGTTGCCGCAAGCATGGACTGGATCTCCGTACACAGCATCTGTACCCGCTTGAATACCCCACGCAAACGTTCGAAAGTTTCGCCATAAGCCTTCTTGACGCCGAGCTTGAGCCCTTTCTGGTGCAACGCCGTATTCAATTGGGCCATCTCGGCCTTCAGCGTCGTGGCGCTCAGACTGTCGAACACCTCTCGCAGCAGTTTCAAATGCACTGAACGCACCGCATGGATCTTCGCGCCGCTCAGGTCAAACTCGGCTTGTTCCTGGGTGATGCGGGTTCGCATGTGTTTGATCACCGACGCGTTCTTGCCCTGCAGCCCCTTGAGTTCCATCATCTGCTCGGCCAAGTCACGCCGACGGATATTGATAACCCGCCCGGTCTCCAGTCGAAGGTTGGATATTCCCGCAGCCACGGCGGAGCCGAGAATCTTCTGGCGCTGGCCCATGATGCCCAAGGCAAGCGCCTGCTCGAGATTGGGCAGACAGCTGGCTGCCAGCAGTTCCGCGTCATCGGTAACCTTGCCCACCAGCCCCTTATGGGCCGAGACCGGGATAACCTGCGTAATGGGAATTCCGAGTATTTCGGCGGTCGACGCACACTGGCGGTCTATCTGAGCCTGTATCCGGGACGGGGAACTCAGCGCGTCCCACAAAGTGTCGATCTTGTTGAGTACCACCAGCCGCAAATCAGCTCCATCCGCGTCAACAATCAAATGCTCACGCCAAATGGCAAGGTCGGACTTCGTGACCCCGGTATCCGCGCCGAGAATAAACACCACGGCCTGCGCCTGCGGCAACAAGCTGACCGTGAGTTCCGGCTCGGCACCAATTGCATTGAGTCCGGGCGTATCCAGAATGACCAGTCCTTGTTTTAGAAGGGGATGGGCAATGTTGATCAGGGCATGGCGCCACTTGGGCACTTCCACCAGGCCCTGCGCATCCACCCTGGGGTTATCCTCGGGCCCATGCTGGTCCCACAAACCCAGCGCCCTGGCATCGTCCTTGGTGACCATGCGTGTCTCCGCCACCATCTCGAGCGCAGCCGCCAGCTGGTCAGGATCGTTTACATCCAGATCGACGCGGGTCCATTTTTCCGGAACCATGCGCCACTCCATCAAGGCCTGCGGCGACAGGCGCGATTCGATCGGAAGCAGTCGCAGGCAAGGCGGCACCTCGGGGTCATAACCCATTTCAGTCGGGCACATGGTCGTGCGTCCGGCGCTGGCGGGCATGATTCTTCTGCCATAACCGGCGAAAAATATGGCGTTGATAAGTTCGGACTTTCCGCGTGAGAATTCCCCCACAAAAGCCACCATGACCTTGTCGGAGCGTACCTGGGTTTCCAGGCGGCGTAAGCGCTCCTCAACGCCGGCGTCGAGCAGGTCGTGGTCCTTCATCCACTCGGCCAGCAGCTTCAGCCTCAGGCCGAATTCACGGCGCCAGGCGCCATGTTGGTCAAATTGCTCGTTGAATGAAGTACTCAAGATTACCCCGCTTGTTTTTCAATATAGCATTGAGCAGCACAATTGCGGTCAGTTTCTCTGGCATTTGGGGCAGAAAAAGCTTGACCTTTGGCCCTGCCGAATGGATTTGATGCTTGTGCCACACACTTTGCATTCGTGACCGTCGCGCCCATACACCATGGCGTCCAGCTGGAAATGCCCCGCGTCGCCCTCAGCATTGGTAAAGTCGCGCAACGTACTGCCTCCTCGCTGGACGGCTCGGGCAAGCACGTCCCGAATTGCACAATGTAATTTGGCCACCCGCACTCGACCCAGCCTTGTCGCCGCAGTGGTGGGTCGGATGCCAGCCTGAAAAAGCGCCTCACAGGCATAGATATTACCGACCCCGACTACCAGTTCCCCAGACAACAGAACCTGTTTTACAGCCGCGCGGCGCGCCTTCAGGCCACGCTGAAACTGCAAGGCGTCAAACTCGTCCGACAGGGGCTCCATGCCAAGCTTGCCCAGTAATTTGCGTGCAACCGGCGAACTCTCGTCGGTGGCGAATACCACTGCACCAAATCTGCGTGGATCGTTCAGCCGCAAGCTTCCTCGGCTGGTTACCAGCTCAAAGTGGTCATGTACCCCGCCGGGTGGCAGATGCGTTGCAAAACTCAGACTTCCCGACATGCCAAGATGAACCAGCAGCAAGCCTTGGCTAAGGTCCAGCAGCAGATACTTGCCTCTGCGGCGCACGGCCATCACCTGGAGCCCGACCAAGGAGGAGGGCTCGCATCCCAATGGCCAGCGCAAAGGTTTCCCCAAAGCCAGCGACAGTACCTTGGCACCCGCAATCCGGGCGGCAAAACTCAGGCGGGTGACTTCAACTTCGGGTAGTTCAGGCATGGTCAAGTACAGTGCCGGGCGCAACATGCGCCAGCTTGGATTATTATGGTTTGATGATCAGACCCTTACGCTTCACCGCCCTGCTTGTGCTCGTCGCGGCAATCAGCGCCAGCCCGGTGTATTCGCAAAATTCAGCAACTACACCCAATGCGGACGAAAACTCATCCCTTGACGGTGAGATGTTCTACCAATTGTTGCTCGGGGAACTAAATGCAATTGGAGGCGAGCCGGGTGTAGGTTACTCGCTATTTCTTGATGCCGCGCGAAAAACCGGCGATCCGCGCCTGTTCAAACGCGCCACCGATTTGGCGCTTCAGGGCCGGTCCGGAGAATCGGCGCTGCAGGCCGCGCGTGCTTGGCGCCAGGCTTTACCGGCGTCGCGCGAGGCCAACCGCTACCTGTTGCAGATACTTGTCGGCATGAACCGGATCGTTGATGTGCTCGAACCGCTTAAACGCGAGCTTGTAGCAGCGGACGCGAAAGAGCTTGATGCCGTCATCAACAGCGTTCCACGCTTTTTTGCACGTGCCGCCGACAAGAAACTCTCTACCGAAATCGTCGAGCAGGCTGTATCGGACTATCTGAGCAACCCGATTTTTGGCTCGGCCGCCTGGACCACGGTCGGGCGCATGCGAATGGATGCGGGCGACGCTACCGGGGCGTTGGATGCGGCGCAGCGCGGCCAGGCGCTGGATGTGAGTGCTGAAGGGCCTGCCATCATTGCACTGAACTTGATGGACCCGAAGCAGCCACAGGCGGAGACCATCATCCGCAAATACCTTGCTACGAAGCCCAGGATCGAGGTCAGAATGGACTACGCGCGGGCGTTGCTTGGCTCCGCACGTTACGCAGAGGCTGCGGCACAATTGAAAACGGTAACCGACGAAAGGCCTGACTATGCCCAGGCTTGGCTGATCAAAGGCACCCTCGAGCAGCAGAACAAGCAGCCTGCAGCGGCCGAGTCGTCACTGCGCCGATTTGTCGAATTGGAATCAGCAAAACCCGTGGATCCCGACGCTGAGGCCGGCCGCGGCCTGACGCAGGCCTATATCGCCCTCGCCGAGATTGCTGAGCAGAAGAAGGATTATTCGGGTGCCCAAAGCTGGCTGGCTCGCATCGAAAACACGCAGGAGACGATGAACGTGCAGGCACGCAAGGCGGCAATTCTTGCCCGACAGGGCAGGCTGGAAGAGGCGCGTGCCCTGATTAGGTCGGTTCCGGAACAGGGTCCAGCGGACGTGCGCCTGAAAATCAACGCCGAAGTTCAGATTTTGCGTGACAGCAAGCAGTACCGCAGCGCTTACGACCTGCTTAAGAGTGCTGTAGCAGCCAATCCGGAAGACACTGATTTGCTTTATGACCAGGCCATGATGGCTGAGAAGCTTGGTGATCTGGATGAAATGGAGCGCTTGCTGCGCCAGGCGATTGCCGCCCGGCCACAGTACCAGCACGCTTACAACGCGCTAGGTTACTCGCTGGCTGATCGAAACGTCCGGTTGCCTGAGGCCAGGCAGCTGGTACAAAAGGCGCTGGAGTTTGCGCCGGGTGACCCGTTTATCTCGGACAGCCTGGCCTGGGTCGAGTTTCGAAGCGGAAACCTGGTCGAGGCACTTCGCATCCTGCGGCAGGCCTTCAAGGACAAACCGGACGCCGAGATCGCTGCGCATCTGGGCGAAGTGTTGTGGACCATGGGGGAACGCGCACAGGCGATGGCGGTTTGGAAGGAAGGCATTGCTCTCAACGCCGAAAACGAGACTCTGCTGGAAACACTCAAACGCCTGCGGGTCAAGTTGTGAGGCCGCAGATTTGTAATCGATGGCTGGCCATCTGGCTTGTCCTTATGCTGCTGGCCGGATGTGCCAGCCCTCCCCGTATTGCCAACCCACCGGAGCAAGCAGTTTCACTATGGGCGGGCCGTCTGTCGTTGCGGGTGGAGGCGGACGCATCAAGTTCCTTTACGGCCGGCTTCGAGCTGAAAGGCAACGCCCAATTCGGCGAGTTGTCGCTTTATGGGCCTTTCGGTGCAACCATCGCCAAACTGGCCTGGACGCCCAATGACGCCCGTTTGCGTGCCAACGGCACGGAACGCAGCTTTGATTCACTGGATGCTCTGGTGAAAGAAGCTACCGGAACTGAACTCCCCGTCAGCAGCATTTTTCAGTGGTTGGCTGGCGAAAGTGTCAGCTCTGGCGGGTGGCAGGCGGATCTGAGCGGGCTCGGCAGCGGGCGTCTGCTAGCACGGCGAGATGCCCCCCCGCCTGCCATGGAGCTGCGCGTGGTCCTGGAATAACCTCCCCATTCGCGGCCGGCATGCAATGAATTCCCTGTACGACGTTCCGGCCCCGGCCAAGCTCAACCTCTTTTTGCATATCACCGGCAGGCGCCCGGACGGCTACCACCTGCTTCAATCGGCGTTTGTCCTGATCGACTGGTGCGATACGCTGCACTTCGATCTGCGCAGCGACGGCAGCCTCAGCCGTGAGGACCTGGGAGTGCAGCTGCCCGCAGAGGACCTGATCCTGCGCGCTGCAAATGCATTGCAAACCGCCACTGGCACGCGGTACGGCGCCCATATCGGTGTTGCGAAAGACATCCCCACCCAGGCCGGTATGGGGGGCGGCTCGTCCGACGCGGCCTCCTGCCTTCTCGCTTTGAACCGCTTGTGGCACCTGGGCCTGTCGCTGACCGAGTTGTCCCGCATCGGGCTTGGACTGGGGTCCGACGTCCCATTTTTTTTAGCCGGTGGCAATGCATGGGTGGAGGGAGTCGGCGAAAAAATTACGCCGCTGGATATCGCTCCCACCCGCTACGTGGTAGCCAAGCCACAGGATGGGCTGCGGACGGCACTGATCTTCTCCGACACTGATCTAAAAAGAGACACCCAGACTGCTATAATCGCAGGCTTTGCTAGCAACCCTTGGGGGTTTGGACGCAACGATTTGCAGGCCGTCGCACAACGCTTGTGTCCTGGAGTTACCGAAGCCCTTGAGTGGCTGGAGTCGCTGGGATTGAATGGCAGGATGACGGGCTCCGGCAGCGCGGTTTTTGCACGGACGCTGACGGACATTGACTCGCGCAATGCGCCATCCGGTTTTCGGGTCCGATGCTGCGGTGGTTTGGATGTTCATCCTCTGGTGGGATGGGCCCCAGCGATGATTTGACGGTGGGCAGCCAATGGCTGCCGACCCGTGTAGGGGAGTCGCCAAGTTGGTTAAGGCACTGGATTTTGATTCCAGCATGCGAAGGTTCGAATCCTTCCTCCCCTGCCAAAAAGTGTTGTACGTACCGGCTGCTAAACCTACCGGGACAAACCTAACTGGATCGCTGGGATGCACATGCAGGCCGCTCAACCACCTGATTTCATGGTTTTTACCGGCAATGCGAACCCGCGCATGGCGGCCGACATCGCGCACCATCTCGGCATATCCCTGGGGGCCGCCACGGTGGGCCGTTTTTCAGACGGCGAAGTAACGGTCGAGATCAACCAGAACGTCCGCGCGCGCGACGTCTTCGTGGTGCAGAGCACCTGCTCGCCGACCAACGAAAACCTGATGGAATTGTTGATCATGGTGGATGCTCTCAAGAGGGCTTCCGCGGAACGCATCAGCGCGGTGATTCCGTATTTTGGCTACGCGCGCCAGGACCGCAGGCCACGCTCCAGCCGGGTTCCGATCACCGCCAAGGTCGTTGCCAATATGTTGCAGACAGTGGGCGTCGCGCGGGTGCTGACCATGGATTTGCATGCCGACCAGATTCAGGGGTTTTTCGACATCCCGGTGGACAATATTTACGCATCGCCCGTGTTGCTGGGCGATTTGCGGCAGAAGCAGTACGAAGACCTGATCGTGGTCTCGCCGGACGTGGGCGGCGTGGTACGGGCACGGGCGTTGGCCAAGCAGCTAAATTGCGACCTGGCCATCATCGACAAACGCCGGCCCAGGGCCAACGTGAGCGAAGTGATGCACGTGATCGGCGAAATCGAAGGCCGCAACTGCGTCATCATGGACGACATGATCGACACCGCCGGGACCTTGGTCAAGGCGGCGGAGGTGTTAAAGGAGCGTGGGGCAAAAAAGGTTTATGCCTATTGCACGCATGCGATTTTTTCCGGCCCGGCGATTGAACGCATCGCCCAGGGAAATGCGCTTGACGAGGTGGTCGTTACCGACACCATTCCACTCAGCAAACCGGCCCAAGGCTGCCAGAAAATCCGCCAGTTGACCGTGGCGCCGCTGATCGCTGAGACGATACAGCGGATTGCCAAAGGCGACTCGGTAATGAGTTTGTTTTCTGACCAGGAGAACCTGTTCTGATTTTTCAGGGCGTTCAAAGTGGTTGGAGCAATCGTGGCCAGCATACCTTTTGCGGTGTGCAGGCTTTTTTTAACCGGAGTCACACTGGTCGCGGTGGACTCCAGCAGGAGTGAAACATGAAATTCGTCGCTTTTGAGCGCGCCAAGCAGGGGACGGGTGCGAGCCGCCGTCTCCGCATCACCGGACGCACGCCCGGTATTGTTTACGGTGGTACCGGCCAGCCCCAACTGGTTGAACTGGACCATAACGCGTTGTGGCATGCCCTCAAGAAAGAGGCTTTCCACGCCACCATTTTGGACATGGAATTGAACGCCACCACCAGCAAAGTGCTGTTGCGTGACGTGCAAATGCACCCGTTCAAGCAACTCATACTGCATGCTGATTTCCAGCGTGTCGAGGCCAACACCCGGCTGCACATGAAAGTGCCTTTGCACTATAGCGGTGAAGAAGAGTCGCAGGCGGTCAAGCTTGACCATTGCCTGGTAAACCACGTGGTTACCGAACTCGACATCTCCTGCCTTCCGGCGGACCTGCCCGAATTCATCTCGGTGGACCTCAGCGGCCTGAAAAAAGGCACATCGCTGCACGTGAAGGACGTCGCTTTGCCCAAAGGTGTCTTGGCCGTCACGCGCGGCAAGGAAAACCCGGTGCTGGTGTCGGTCGTGACATCAGCCGCCGAAGCGTCAGAGGCCGCGGTGGTTGACCCGGCAGCGACGGCTGCCGCGCCGGCAGCGGCAAAGGCGGCACCGGCTGCCAAGACGGCTCCGGCAGCCAAGGCCCCGGCCGCCAAAGCTCCCGCAGCCAAAGCTCCCGCACCCAAAAAGTAATCCGGCACGACTTGCAGTCAACGGCCCACCTTGGTGGGCCGTTTTAGTTATGGCTTGACAAACTTCGTAGGTAGCTGCCAGCCTTCGCTGAGACTTCTGTTTCAGCTTCTGCTTCGGCCGCGTCGATATAAACACAACCCTGCCCCAAAGCTGATAATTTGTCCATGATCAAGCTGTTTGTCGGCCTGGGGAATCCGGGCCCCGAATACCAGGCCACGCGGCACAATGCAGGCTTCTGGTGGATCGACGCGCTGGCACGGGAGCTCAAAGTCGCGCTGCTCGCCGAAAAGGCCTTCCACGGCATGGTCGCCCGCACCACGCTAGACGGCCAGCCGCTGTGGCTGCTCAAACCCCAGACTTTCATGAATCTCTCGGGTCGCTCCGTTGCCACACTGGCGCGTTTCTACAAGATCCTGCCCGAGGAAATTCTCGTCGCGCATGACGAACTTGACATCGTTCCCGGCCAACTCAAACTCAAGCGCGGTGGCAGCCACGCCGGTCACAATGGGCTCAGGGATATTCACGATCAACTCGGTACTGACGACTATTGGCGGCTCCGCCTGGGTATCGGCCACCCCGGAGTCAAAGCCGAAGTCATCAACTGGGTTCTGAAAAAGCCGATG
>JANLPN010000347.1:0-6686 GCA_031367285.1 Betaproteobacteria bacterium
GCGGCACCGGTTGCTGAAACCATTGGAGAACCATCATAGAAACCAAGGTCAATACCATGCTGGTCGGCGCATTTGTGCTGGTGTTGGGCGCCGTGCTGGTCGCCGGCGTGTTGTGGCTGGCTGCGGGCGGGGCGTTCCAGACGCAGTACGACCTGTACTTTGCCATCGAAGACGAGTCGGTGGCAGGCCTCAACCTGAATGCGCCGGTCAAGCACCTGGGCGTCGACGTGGGCAAGGTGCGCGATATCCGGCTGGACCCCCACAACCCGGAACGCGTGAACCTGCTGTTCGCGATCGAGCGCGGCACCCAGATCAAGGAGGATACGGTCGCGGTGTTGAAGACCCAGGGCCTGACCGGCATCACCTACGTCGAGCTCAGCGGCAGCACACGCGAGGCGCCGCTGCTGCGCGCTACCGAGGGCAACAAGTACCCGGTGATCCGCACCAAACCCTCGCTCAGCGCGCGGCTGGAAAACGTGCTCAGCAGCGTGCTGGCCAAACTCGACGACACGTCGGGCAGCATCAACGCGGTGCTCAGCAAGGAGAACCGCGCCGCGTTCACCAGCGCGCTTGCCGACATCGCCGCCGTGGCACGTACCGTGGCAGCACGCAAGGACACCCTGGATGCCGGCATGCGCAACGCGGCCCGGACTTTCGAGAACACCGCTGCGGCCTCGGCAGGGATATCACCTGCACTGGAGCGCGTCACGCGCGGCGCCGAAGCCATAGAGAAGATGGGCAACCAGGTCAGCCGCACCAGCGAAAGCGCCACCAAAACGGTGGACGCTGTAGGCGCCGACATCAAACGTTTTGGCACCGAAACGCTGCCCGAGCTCGAACGCCTGCTGGGCGAGTTGAGCACCTTGTCCACGTCGCTGCGCCGCCTGAGCGAACAGACCGAACGCGACCCGCGTGGCCTGATTTTCGGGCGCAAGCCGGTACCGGACGGACCGGGTGAAACAGGAGCCCGGCCATGAAAGCCTTTGACACCCACGCGACGCGGGGACTGCCGCGCCTGCTCGCCGCCGGTCTGGTATTGGTGGCATTGTGCGCATGCAGCGTATTGCGCCCGACCGCCACGCCGCAACCGGCCTTCTATACCCTGGACGGTGCGCCGGCCGCGGCCTCAAGCACGCTGGCGCCCGCGTCGCTGGCGCCAGCCACTGCGCCCACCCTGATCGTCAATCCGCCCCGCGCGGCCGCCGGGTTCGACAGCCAGCGCATCATCTATGTGCGCGAACCGCACAAGCTGGAGTATTTTGCGCACAGTGAATGGGTAGACCCACCGGCCCGTATGCTGGCGCCGCTGCTGGTGGCCGCCATCCAGGCCGGCGGCGCGTTCCGTGCGGTGGTGCTGACGGCCGGTGCCGCCGCGGGCGAACTGCGGCTCGATACCGAAATCATCCGGCTGCAGCAGGACTTCCAGCCGCAACCCAGCCGCGTACGTTTTACGCTGCGTGCGACCTTGGTGGACGACAAGACGCGGCGCGTGCTGGGCTGGCGCGAGTTCGAAGGCGATGTAGCCGCTCCCAGCGAAGACCCCTATGGCGGCGTGCTGGCGGCCAACGCGGCAGTACAGTCGGTACTGCAGGAGCTTGCCAGGTTCTGCGCCGATGCGGCACGCAACATGCCGCCAGCCAGATGACGCCTGCCCAGTTCGTTGCGTTTTCCGTTTTTACCAACCAGAGGAGATTGCACCCATGAACCCCACCAAACTGATAGGCATCGTGCTGATTGCGGCCGGCGCATTAGGCCTGGTCTACGGCGGCTTCAGCTACACCAAGGAGACCACCGGCGTCAAACTGGGCCCGATAGAACTCAAGGTACAGGAGAAGCAGACCGTTAACGTGCCGCTGATCATCAGCGGCGGGGCCATCGTGGTGGGCGTGTTCCTGCTGGTGACCGGTCGCAAGAGCTAAGAGCGTGAGAGGCAGGGGCGGTGGCTACAGCAGCCGCCCCCACAGGCGCGCCATCCATTCCTTGAGCTTGAGCTGGGGCGGCCGTTGCTCCCAGGTATCCCTGGCTATAGGCTGCGAGGCTTCAAGGTCGCTGGCAAACATGGCCTGCATCTTCTGGCCGAATTCGCGGCCCAGGATCACCGCATTGATTTCGTTGTTGTCCAGGAAACTGCGCGAGTCCATATTGGTCGAGCCCACCGTGGACCAGACGCCGTCAATCACCGCCGTCTTGGCATGCAACACGGCGCCAAGCCGTTCATAAAGCTTTACGCCGGCCGCGAGCAGCTCGGAGTAATACGACCGGCTGGCGTAATACACCAGCGACGAATCGGATCGGCCCGGCAGGATGAGGCGCACATCCACCCCGCGGGTGGCTGCATCTCCGAGCGACTTCAGCAGTTGCGGGTCGGGTACGAAATAGGCGTTGGTCACGTAGATTTGCTTCTCGGCATTGCCTATGGCCGATACCAGGGTCAGGTACATCAGACTGTACGGGTCTTCGGGGGTGCTGCCTATGGCGCGAACAATCTCACCGCCCTGGGCCTGGAGTTCGGGGAAATACGCCCTGGGAGATAGGGGTTTGCCGGACTGCTTTTCCCAGGTTTGCACAAACAGCTTCTGCAGCTCAGTGACCACCGGGCCTTCGATCTGGATGTCGGTATCGCGCCACGCGGTCTGGTTGTCACCCGCACTGTCGGAGCGGCTGGCGATGGACCCTGACGAATAGACGCTGCTGATATTGATGCCGCCGATGAAGGCTGTTTTGCCGTCCACCACCAGCAGCTTGCGGTGGTCCCGGTGATTGATCTTCCACGGTGCCAGCGCCGTGAACGGATTGACCGGATTGAACTCCAGTACCTGTATGCCGCCCGCACGCAGGCGCTCGAAGAACGAGCGCGGTGTGCTGATGCCGCCCACGCTGTCGTACATCACGTTGACCTGTACCCCCTGGGCCTGCTTTTCCAGCAGCAGGTCCGCGAACTGCCGGCCTACCACATCGTCTTCAAGAATGTAGGTCTCCATGTTGACATGGTCGGTGGCGGCGCGGATGGCGGCAACCATGGCCGGGTAAGTCTGCGCCCCGTCGCGCAGCAGCGTGACCTTGTTGCCAATGACCAGCGGACTACCGACAATCTCCTGCTCCAGCGCAATCTGCTTGTCCAGGATATCCAGGTCACCCGCGCTGCGTTTTAGCTGCGCCACGATGGCCGCGTTGCGACGCTCAGACAGCGGGCCGCGCGCGCTCTCGAAGCGGGCCGTTTGCCCGGCGTGGCGGCTTATCAGGTCATCGGTATCGGGCAAACTGGCGCAGCCGGCCGCTGCCAGAAGACACACCACCCCCACCGCGCGCTCAAGAAAACGCCGGGCCGCTCCCAAGTTTTCTTGCACCCCCTCGGGGGGCCTGGCGAAGCCAGGGCTGGGGGCGCTCTGCAAGAAACGCACCATCAGCAGGCTCATTTCGCGGCACCTTTGTTTTTGGGTTCAGGGCCCGGCAGCGTCCTGGCTTCGCGCACCAGCTGCCCGCAATCGCTGTCCTTGCCCGGTCCCGCGTCTATCAGGGGAATCAGCGCCAGAAATGGATTGACCACACCCAGCGCAATCGCTCCCAGCGCCCGCGCCGCAACCTGGGCCTTGTCAACGTCCACTTCAGGCCGGGCAAAACTGCCGTGTACATAAATTGGGCTGCGCAGTGCCAGCGGGCTGGTGTTCTTGGTTTTCTGGTTCAGCGTCAGATCGAGTTTCTCCTGCGCCAAGTCTATCGTACCGGTGCCGATGATGGTGGTGACCGCCGTGTCAAAGACCAGTGCATCGGTGCGCATGCTGCCGCCTTTGACATCGAAGTCGGCCACCGCACAACGCAATTTGATCTGCTGGTCGCCGCCCAAGTTCAGCTGCAGGATTTCCCAGATATGCAGGCCGGCTTTTTCCATCATGAGCCGGCTGATCTCGCCGCCCGCCACCACCAGCCCCACCTTGCCGTTGGCCGTGGCCAGCATGCGCCCGACCGAATTGCCTGAGCCCGAGAGATCAAACTCGCCGTTGATCTGGCCGATGCTGGTCCGGTTCAGATCGACGGTGGGAAACAGCTTGGCCAGCAGGACTTTGCGGACACGTATTTTGGCCACCGCCTGGATCGGGCTCTTGCCACCGTCCAGGGTGATCGCCCCGTTCAGCTGGCCACCGGCCAGGCCAAAATTTAGCGGATCGAGTTTGAGCACCGAATCGTGCAGGCTCAACTGGGTGACCAGGTTCTCCAGCGGCAGCTCCTTGGCGCGCCGTATGGTTTTGGCATTGAGCTTGACTTCCGCGTCCATGCTGTTCCAGCGATCCGCGTTGAATGGCAGGTCGGGCAATACCCGGCCCTGTGCCGGCGCGGTGCTGGCCGCGGCTTTGGCGACGGGCGCGGCAGTGCCTGTCGCTGCAGGCCGGCTGGCCGCCGTTGCCGGCGCCGCCGCCTGGGCCGCCGCCCGTGTTGCCTGCGCCAGGCTGCCGGGGCGTGAACCAATCATGGGCCCGAGGTCGGCGATGTCGAGCAGGTTCGAGTTCAGATCGGCGGTCAGCAACAACCGCGGACCACCGGTCAGCACTTGCAGGGAACCGGCAATATCGCTTTGGCCGATCCGGCCGGAAAACTTTTCGTAACGCCAATTATTGGCTTCGTGCAGCAGATGCCCCTCGGTGGTGTAGGCCGGTGTTGCCGGCAACGCAATACCCAGCAGCGGAAACAACTGCTCCAGGTTGTCGCCCTTGAGCGCCAGCCGCATGTCCATGGCGGTGAACTTGAGCAGGCTGGTGATAGTGCCATCGGCCTGTACCCGGGTAGCACCCGCGGTTGCGTCCACCTTGAGCGCATAAGGCGTATTTTCGTCGCGCAGAGCCAGCACCGGCCCGCCATTGCCGCGCGCCTTCACCGGCAAACCCTTGTAGCTGCCCTGCGCGGTGAACGTAATGCCCCCACCCTGCGCCGCACCTGCACCGCCGGCGTCCCCCGGCTTCGCATTGGCGGTGGACAGGTCGGCCCGGATACTGGTCTTCAGCGCCACGTCGTCATAACCCAGTTTGCCGCTGTCGATCGCCAGCCGATCGATGCGCACGCGTGCGTCTTCGTCCTGCTGGTTCAGGTCCAGCAGCCAGTTCTTGCGACCACCACTGGCTTGCTCCAGAAATACCACCGGGCGCTCCAGGCGCACCTCCGGAATAACGATGTTTTGCCGCAATAGCTGTGGCAGGTCGATGCTTATGTCCACCGAATCGCTGGTGACCATCTGTTTCTCGCGGGCCCAGGCCGGGTTGGCGAACGTCACGGCGCCGCTCTGAATGTGCGGCCAGGGCCAGCCGAACTTCACCCTCAAGTCGCCCTGGATGGCCAGCACCCGGCCGGTTTTCTCCAGCACCATGCGCTCTATCGGGGCGCGCAGCCAGTTCCAGCCAAAAATCGCGATGAACAGAACAGCCAGCAGGGGCGGTAGCAGCACAATGCCGGCCAGCCATTTGAGGGAACGCGAAAGTGTCATGCGGCCATTGTCCGTGCCAGGCCGGCTGGCTTCCGTGCGCGAGCGCACATACAGCGACCCGGCTTTGCATCAGGCTATGGTTTCGCCGTACCACGGCGCATGTTTCATCCATTTCTAGCCGGGAGATCTTTATGTCAATTACAACCTGCCCTCCATTTGGCAAATTTGCGCTGGGCCTCGCGGCGCTGGTCTGCGCCGCCAGTGCCATGGCGGCCGGCGCGGCCACCGAAGCGCAGGCGCGTTTTCGCGCCGATATGGCGGTATGCAACAGCGGCCAGTCCAACCAGGACCAGGCCACTTGCCGCACCGAAGCCCGCAACGCGTTGGCCGAAGCCAGACGCGGCGGCCTGACCGATGCACCGGGGCAATACGAGGCAAATTCCACACAGCGCTGCAGCGCGCTAAAAGCCGACGACCGCAGCGACTGCGAAGCCCGCATGCGCGGCCAGGGCAGCGCCACCGGCAGCGTGGCTGGCGGCGGCATACTGCGCGAGACCGTAACGGTGGTGCCGGCCAAATAGGGTCGGGCCCGATCCTTCTTGCATCACAAGGAGCGAACACGGCAAGCCGTGTTCGCTCCCTGGCCGCTAGTTGGCTGGAACTATGACCACGGTGCCGCCCGTGGCACCGGTGGTTCCTCTGGCACCGGTGTACCCGGTGGCGCCGGTGTCACCCGTCGCTCCGGTGCTGCCGGTAGCTCCCGTGTAGCCGGTGGCGCCCGTGCTTCCAGTTGCCCCGGTGTACCCCGTTGCTCCGGTATTGCCGGTATTGCCCTTTGCGCCGGTGTATCCGGTGGAACCCGTATCACCGGTTGCGCCCTGTGGCCCCGCAGGTCCCGCAGGACCGGCCGGGAAGGACATGCATCCACCCAATGCGAGCGTTGCTGCTGCCACGACCAAAAGTTTCGAATATTTCATGATGATTTCCCCTGTTTGACTGACGAGAACTCCACGCCCTAAAGCGCGAAGCTGTCCAGAATTGATCAGTTCCTGGCGACAACAAAGAGCGTCAGCAGATCAGGCCACCGCTACTGCTTGGTCGCATCCGCGGCGGCCTGCAAGTCCAACCTGTTGGGGTCGGTGATGCAGGTCAGCGCGTTACGACTCCTGTCAGGGTAAGCCTGCGGACCAGGCGATTCCGTGCGTTTGCCCACTTAGCGTCGAACGGGATTCACGCGAAGTGTTGCGCTCCGCCCTCCCTGCGCAGCACGGCC
>JANLPN010000350.1:0-5073 GCA_031367285.1 Betaproteobacteria bacterium
CACAAATATGCCGCCCAGGCCAAACATGACCATGGGGCCGAAAACCGGATCATAGTGCGCACCCAGAATACATTTCACGCCGCCCGAGAGCATCGGCGCCACCAGCACGCCGGCTATGCGCGCAGCCGGTGCCTTGGCCCGCACCGAGGTCAACATGGTGTCGAAGGCAGAGCGTACGGCAGCAGCGTCGCGCAGACCCAATGCAACACCGCCGATGTCCGACTTGTGCGTGATATCGGGTGACACGATCTTGAGCACCACCGGGGCGGCGAAACCTTGTGCGGCCGCGACCGCCTCGTCGGCCGATTGCACCACCTGGTGCGTCGCCGTACGCACGCCGGCGGCGGCCAGGGTTGCCAGTGCCTGGGGTTCGGATTGCGAGCTGGGCGGCAGGTGCACCGGCGCCTGTGGCAAACGCGGCGTGGGGCTTGCGGTTTGCGCAAACTGCCCGGTAAAATTGGCCAGCGCCGCGATGCCACGCACCGCTTCGGCCGGTTCGCTGTAGACCAGGCAACCCATGGCCTCCAGCACCCGGCGCCGTTGCGGATTAAGCAAGGTGCTGATGGCCAGCAATTTGTCGGGGTAATCCCGGCGCAGATTCGTCACCAGCGATTCGAGCACCGGCCAGAACGTGTCGGACATGCCGGCGGCGGCAAAGAAGCCGACCCAGCTGGCGTAATGCCCCACGTCCAGCATCAAGCGCGCGGTGCGTTCCATCAGGCTCAGGTCGTTGGTGACCTGCCCCGTGATATCGACAGGGTTGACCGGCCCGGCAAACGGCACCCAGCTGCGGATCAGGTCCTGCGCGTCCTGCGGCATGGGGCGCAAATCGAGCCCGGCGTCGCCTGCTTCGTCGGCCATCAATACACCCACGCCACCCGACAAGGTGAACAGGCCGACCGACCGGTCCTGCGGCAGGTTCGCAATACTGGCAGCGGCGGCGATGCCGAAGAACTCGGCCACGTCGCGAGCCCGATGCACGCCGTACTCGCGAAAAATGCTGTCGTAGACGGCGTCGTTTCCGGCCAGCGCGGCCGTGTGTGAAGCCGCTGCCTGCGCACCGATGCGGGTGCGGCCGACCTTGACGATCACCACCGGCTTCTTCGCCGCACGGGTGGCCGCCAATGCGCGGCGCAGCTTGCCGCCGTCGCGGCAACCTTCCATGTAACCCATGATGACCCTGGTGTGCGGGTCGTGCGCCAGCCATTCCACGCAGTCGGCGAAATCGATGTCGGCCTCGTTGCCCGTGGTCACCCACTGCGATAGCCCGATATCTCGTTCACGCGCCAGCGAATAGGCATAGGCGCCGAATGCGCCCGACTGGCTGACCAGCCCGATATTGCCGGCCCGCACCCGCCCCGCATTGGGTGCGGGCGAGAAACTCGCGTACACATTGCTGCGTATGTTCATGAAGCCCAGGCAGTTCGGCCCCAGCAGGTGTATGCCGGCCGCGCGTGCGATTGCGGCCAACCGCGCCTGCGCCAGCGCACCTTCGGCGCTGACCTCCGCATACCCCGAGGTGAACAACACCACACCGCGCACGCGGGCTGCAATCGCGTCTTCCAGCGCCGCCTGCACGAACTGGGCCGGCACCGCAAATATGGCCAGGTCCACCGGCGCGCCGATGTGGGACAGGGAGGGGTAGGCTTGCAGGCCCTGGATCATCCCGGGCCTGGGATTGACCGGATAGATATTCCCTTCAAAGCCAAAACGCTTCTGAAAATCGACCGGGATGCCCCCAATCTTGGTCGCCGTGTCGGATGCGCCGACGATGGCAATGGAGCGCGGCGCAAAAATCGCCGTCAAGTTGTCCACGCGCCGTCGCGCGTCCGGGTCCAGGTGGGCCTGCATGGTGGTGTCCTCGGGTCGGTGCGCAAAAAATCGGTTGCGCAATTTAATTCATATGAATTACACTACAAATATGCGCTGTTGTCGATTCCCCGGGCACCTTGATGCCGTCCGCAAGCCGGGCCATGGTGCCCTGTGTAGCCCATGAGCGCGCTCGCGCCAGTGCCGGACGACCATGTAATGGCGGCCACGCCGACGCAGATGCTCGACGTGGCGGAACGCCTGTTTGCGCGGAATGGCATCGACAACGTTTCCATCCGCGAGATCGTGCGCGCCAGCGGCCAGAGCAACCTGTCGGCTGCGCACTACCACTTCGGTTCGCGCGAGGCGCTGGTCAGTGCGATGCTGGTGCGCCGGATCCGCGTGATCAACACACTGCGGCACCAGCGGCTGGACGCGTTGGTGGCGTCTGGCCGCGACAACAGCGTTTACGCCATCGTGAGCGAGACGGTAGGTGTGCTGGGCAGCATCGTCAAGACCATGCCCTGGGGGCCGGACTACGTGCGGGTGGTGGCCCAGGCGCTGTTCAGTCCGCAACTCAAGATCTGGTCGCTGCTGGATACGGAAACCATGAGCGGCCACACGCGCTGCACGGCGATGCTGCGCCGGGTGCTGCCACACCTGCCGAAGCGTGTTTTCAAGGACCGCATCTGGATACTGAACAACGAAACCGCGTACAACATCGCGCGCTGGGTCCAGTCCAACGGCCCGGTCACCGCCACCAACGGCCGGCGGTATGCCTCGCTGATACGCAACACCGCGGATTTTCTGGCTGCCGGGATGGCGGCGCCTGTTGGTGAGCCGCGGGCCGACGATGGCATTGATGAAGAAGGAGACCGGGTATGAGTCGCCGGGCCGCTCCCAAGGCGCATAACACCGCAATGCGCGGCATGGAGGACACCGGATGAACGCCGCCGTATCGCCGTCCGCAACCGCCAAGGCCGACACTTTTCTGATCACCGGCGAAGGCACCGAACCGGTTGCACCAGGCGTGTGGATACTGCGTGGCCAGGGCAACTCCATCGTTTTTGAACTCGACCCGGGCTTGGTCATTGTCGACAGCGGGCCCGGTGGCCGCGTGACCGCCGGCATGATAGCGACCTTGCGCGAGGTCAGCGACGCACCGGTGCACGCAATCTGTTTCAGCCATGGCCATCTGGGTTACAACAGCGGGTTGCCCCTGTGGCTGGAGCATGCGCACACACGCGGCGACCCGGTGCCGCGCACGATTGCCCATGCCAACCTGCCGCGCCGCGTCGCACGTTACCGCGAAACCATGGCGTTGCAGGAGTCCATGGCCGAGATCCAGTTCCGGCGCGCCGGTGGCGCCCTGCGCGGAAAGTTTCCGGCGCATTTTCCAAGTGAGACTTTCGAGCAGTCGCTGGTTCTTGGCGACCCTGCGGGTCGCCACGTGGAACTGTTGTGGACACCTTCCGAGACCGATGACTGTATTGCCGTGTGGTTCCCGGCTGAACGCATTCTGTACGGCGGCCCGGCCGTGATCGACTCGATTCCCAATCTGGGTACGCCTTTTCGCACCCAGCGCGACGTAGTGCGCTGGGCCGATACGCTGGACCGGATGGCGGTTCTAAAACCGGCCTTGCTGGTGCGCGAATTCGGGCCGCCACTGGAGGGCGAGGCACAGGTGCAGCATGTGTTGGGCGAGACCGGCAAGGCATTGCGGTGGATACGCGCCGAAGTGCTGCACCTCATGAACCAGGGCCTGGGAGAGCGCCAGATGCTGGACGCCATCCGTTTTCCGGGCGAGTTGTTTGACGTGCCCTGGATGAAACCCACCTACGGCGACCCATACTGGATAGCGCGCGACGTATACCGTTCGGAAAACGGCTGGTGGGACCGCAACCCGACCTCGCTGCATCCGGCGCCGCTGGCCGAGGCAAGCGCCGCGATTGCACGCGCCGTTACCGACAAGAAAGCCATCCTGGAGCAGGCGAGTGCGCTGGCTTTGCAGGGGCAGACCCAGCTCGCGCTGCATGTGGTGGACGTGTTGGCCACCTTGCAATGCGCCGGGCCGGAGATTGAAGAAGCACGCCGGCTCAAGGCCGTGTGGATGCGCCAGCGTGCCACCGAACTGCAGAGCTACATATCGAAGAGCCTGTACCACGCGGCGGCGCAGATGGTGGAGGACGGGCAAGCCGCCCGCTTTGGCATGACGTAAGCTGCACGGGGTCAGAGCCCGAGGTTCTTAAATCAGGAAATCAGGACAGGAGACAAACATGTTCAAGCAAATTTTTGCCGTGCTGGCCACAGCCGGCACCCTTGTATGCCAACCCGCGGCCTTTGCGCAGGCGCCTTGGCCCAACAAGCCGGTTAAGGTCATTGTGGCCGGCGCCGCCGGCAGTGGCACCGACATCATGGCGCGCGTATTTACCGAGCAGTTGTCCAAGACCTTTGGCCAGCCTTTTGTGATTGACAACAAGGCTGGCGCAAACGGCATTATCGGAACCGACGCGGTCGCCAAGGCGCCCAACGATGGCTACACGCTGCTGTTCACCTATGCCGCTGCGCAGGTGGTGAACCAGACGCTGTACGACAAGGTGCCTTACGACGGCGCCAAAGACTTTGTAGCCATCGCCCAGATCGGTGCCGGCGGCAACCTGCTGGTGGTGCCGCCCAGCACGCCGGTCAAGGATCTGAAGGAGTTCATTGCCTGGGTCAAGGCCAAGCCCGCGGACGCCTTGTCTTACGGCTCCTGGGGCAATGGTTCGGGTGGGCACCTGAGCATGGAGGCGCTCAAGCAGCAGGCCGGCCTGAAGATGCAGCACGTGCCCTACAAATCCACCGCCGCCGCCAATACCGATCTGATCGGTGGCCAGATCCAGGTGGCTTTTTCCGCCATGGCCTCGGCATTGCCGCTGGTGCAAAGCGGCAAACTCAAGGCAATCGCCGTGAGCGGGCCCTACCATGTGCCGCAATTGCCCGACGTCAAGACCATGACGGAGCAGGGCGTCAAGTTCGACCTGACCGCGTGGTATGGCATGTTCGCGCCTGCCGGTACGCCGCCGGCCATAGTCAACAACATCAACAAGGAGATTGTGCGCATGATCGCCGCTCCCGAAAACGCCGAACGCTGGAAGACGATGGGTTTCTCCGAAATGCCGCTCAAGACACCCGAGCAGTTTGCCGAAACGGTGCGCAACGACATTCGCGACTGGGGCACGATTGTGCGTACCGGCAATATCAAGGCCGATTGAACCGTGGCCC
>JANLPN010000352.1:0-1927 GCA_031367285.1 Betaproteobacteria bacterium
AACGATGGACGCAAACTGCGACTCGAACATCTCGGTGCCCGACACGCCAACGGCCGGTTGCTCTTTGCGCATGTACAAGCGCGACCCGTCGCGTCCGGTCGCGGTTACCTCTGCAATGGCCACGTCCAACGCAGGGTTGGCCACCAGGCGTGCGCGGCACTGGTCCAGGCCCACGGTGGCCAGGGCGCAGGTGACCATGGTGTTGACGTTGCGCGGGAACAGCGTTGCAATGCCGCGCACCGGGCCGTCGTACACCACGGTCTCCTCGGTGATGCCCGCCGGGTCCATGCCTGACGCGCTGAAGTCGATATTGGCCGGGTTCTTGAAGAAGCTGATCAGCACCTCGCTCCAGGCGTGGCGCCATTCGCGCAGGCTGTCCAGCCCCATCAGCGCGCCGTGCGGCACCGCCAACGAGGTGCCGGCGGCCCGTGCGCGGGCAATCAGCCTCTCGCGCAGCGCGTCGTCGGCGAGCGCGGTTACCGAAAGCGGCAGGTAGTCGGCGTGTGCCAGTATGCGCTCGCCCCATAACCGCGTGTAGTGCGGGTGGGCCATTTCCACCACCAGGTCGGGATCGAAGCGTTCGGCATCACCCAGGTCGTGCAGTCGCAATGCTGTTGGTACCGTCGCCAAACGGGCGGCCGAGCGGTTGTGTACAAAGGCAATATCCAGCCCATACGACGGGTCGCCGGCAATGCGCTCAAACACACGCTGGCCGATGAAGCCAAAACCGATCAGGCCAATACGCCGTCGCCGGGCCGGAGCGCCAGCCGTCATTGCAATACCCAACCCGAAGTGCGCACGGCCGGTTCCCACAAGGCGGTGCCGGCGCGGATCAGGCGGGTCAGGTCTTCGGGCGAACCGGCGGCGGGTTCAAACACGATCTTGTGCAGGCGCTCGCGCACGTCGGCCCTGGCCAGCACACGCCCCATGGCGGCATTGATCTTTTGTATTTCCGCCGGCGGTGTTTGCGCCGGGGCAAACATGCCCAGCCAGTATTCCCAGTCGATCTTGTAGCCTTGCTCGGCAAAGGTCGGCACGTCCGGCAATGCGGACGAGCGTTTTTGCCCCAGTACCGCAATCACGCGCAACTTGCCGGCCGCGTGTGGCTCCACAAAGTCGCCCAGCGCCGTCATCCCCGCGGCGACCTGCCCGCCCATCATGTCCTGCACCATGGGCGCCGATCCGCGGTAGGGCACCGATGCCAGCGACGCCTTGGTCTGCTCGTTCAGCACATGCACCAGAAACTGAGGGATGCTGCCTGGCGCCGGCACGCCCACATTGCCTTGCCCCGCATTGGCTTTGGACCAGGCAAAAAACTCGTCGAGCGACCTGGCCTTGACGTTGTTGGCCACTGCCAGTGCCCCCGCATAACGCGCCACCTGGCCGACCGGCGCAAAGTCCACCAGCGGCTGGAAGCCGGCGGTCTTGACGGTAAGCGGCAGCATCACCATGGTGTGGTCCGGGCTCAGCAGCAAAGTGCGGCCGTCGGGCGCAGCCTGCTTGAGGGCCTGTGCAGCGAGTTGCCCGCCCGCACCGGGCCGGCTGTCCACAATCACCGTGGCGCCGAGTTCGTCCTTCAGGTTTTCGGCCAGGATGCGCGCCACCAGGTCTATCGTTCCACCGGCCGGGAAACCGACCAGGATGCGCACCGGTGGTTTGTCGCTTTGGGCGTTTGCCGGTGTTGCCGAGAGCAGTGCCACGGTGGCAGCGCCGGCCGCCACTACGGTAGCAAAGGTGCAATGCCAGACTGGGCGACACCATGTAGGGATAAAGTTCAGCATTAAAACCTCCATTTAAGTTTGACCATGAAGCATCTCACTATTCTGACCGGAGCGTCACGCGGCATGGGGCTGGCGTTGGCCGAGCAACTGTGCAGGGCAGACAGCGTGCTGCTGTGTATTTCGCGCGCCACCTCACCGCAACTGGA
>JANLPN010000354.1:0-4175 GCA_031367285.1 Betaproteobacteria bacterium
GCGCAGTTCGCGCCCGGCCGGTGTGCTGTCGTTCGGGTAGAGCACCCAGGAGATGTTTTCGTAGTCGTTCTTGGCGTTCGCCGCCCGCGCGTAGTCGCCGGTATTGAAGGCGCCCAGATCGATATGGGCCGGCGCCACCGCCTTCCATAGCCGCAAAGTGCTTACCTTGGCCGTGCCGTGCCCCGGAATCACCATGTCGTAGGCCTTGGCCACCACCTCGGCCGCGTTGCGCCACACCACTTCGCCGTTCACGTGCTCTACCCAGCCGCCAAAACGCACCGGGTAGCTGATGCTGGCGCGCGGAAACTCCCACGGCGTGCCGTCCTGCAGCCACGGGTCGGGGTATTCCATCTGCCGTCCGTCCTGGATTTCCTGCGCGAACATGCCGTATTCGTAACGTATGCCGTAGCCCCACGAGGGCAGGCCCACCGTGGCCATGGAGTCCAGGAAACAGGCCGCCAGCCGACCCAGGCCACCATTGCCCAGGGCCGCGTCGGGCTCGCAGGTGGCCACTTCTTCCAGCCGTGCGGCGTAATGCAGCAAGCCCTGGTTGGCGGCATCCTTCAGATCCAGCGCCGCCAGCGCATTGGACAGGGTGCGCCCTATAAGGAACTCCATCGACAGGTAACACACCCGGCGCGCTTTGGTGGCACGTTCCCGGGCCTGCGTCTGGACCCATCGCCTTGACAGTTGCTGGCGCGCCACCTGGGCCAATGCCTGCATCAGCTCGGTGGCCGTAGCGCGTCCGGCCTCCACCGCGACGGTCTGCAGCAACTCATGGCCAATAGCGGCGGACAGGCTAGGTTGGGGTTTGTCGAGGCTCTGGTTCACGGTGCAATCCTTAGGGGTTCAAGACATGCCGCATGGCGCCGGCAAGGCCGGGTCCGCGGTGAATTTTCGCATGCAGTAATCGTGCCGTAACCCGGAACTACCGGCATCGGCATTAAGATGGCGGAGCCGCATACAACACGGCGCAAGTTCATCAGGAGACAGCATGGAACCTCAAAAATTGGCGCTGGGGCTGGATCTGCCCAAACGTGCGGTGGCACTGGTACTGGCCGGAGGGCGCGGCAGCCGCCTGATGAACCTGACCGACAGCCGCGCCAAACCGGCCGTGTATTTTGGCGGCAAGTTCCGCATCGTCGACTTTGCGCTGTCCAATTGCCTGAACTCGGGCGTGCGGCGCATTGGCGTCATCACCCAGTACAAGTCGCACAGCCTGCTGCGCCACCTGCAGCGCGGCTGGGCTTTCCTGAAGAGCGAGATGAACGAGTTTGTTGACCTGCTGCCGGCACAGCAGCGCAATGACGACGAAAGCTGGTACCGCGGCACGGCCGACGCCGTGTACCAGAACCACGACATCCTGGAGAGTTATGGCGCCGAATACATCGTGGTGCTGGCCGGCGACCATATTTACAAGATGAATTACGCCCTCATGCTGGCCGACCACGTGGCCAAGGGGCGGCCCTGCACCGTGGCCTGTATCGCCGTGCCGCGTGCCGAGGCAAGTGCTTTTGGCGTGATGGCGGTTGATGAAAACAGCATGATTACCGAGTTCATGGAAAAGCCGGCCAACCCGCCCGCCATGCCGGGCAACGCCGACATGTCGTTGGCCAGCATGGGCATCTATATTTTTGATGCCGACTACCTGTACAAGGAGCTGAAGCGCGACCTGGCCGACGCCGACTCCAGCCACGATTTTGGCAAGGACATTATTCCGCGCGCGGTGCGCAAGGGTTGTGCCGCCGCCCACCCGTTTGCGCTGAGCTGTGTACCCAGCAGCGACGCGGTGGAGCCGTACTGGCGCGACGTGGGTACCGTGGACGCCTACTGGGACGCCAACATCGACCTCACCGCCACCGACCCCAAACTCAACCTGTACGACAAACGCTGGCCGATCTGGACCTACCAGGCGCAGTTGCCGCCGGCCAAGTTCGTGCACAACCAGGACGACCGGCGCGGCATGGCCATCGAGTCCATGGTCTCGGGTGGCTGTATTGTGTCGGGCCGGGTATTCCGTTCCGTGCTGTTCTCCAGCGTGCGCGTGCATTCGCACTCGGTCGTGAACTGGTCGGTGCTGCTGCCGGAGGTGCAGGTGGGCCGGGGAGCGCGCCTGACGCGCACCGTGGTGGACCGCGGCTGCAGCATTCCGGACGGTCTGGTGGTCGGTGAAGACGCCGTGCTGGATGCCTTGCGTTTCCACCGCAGCGCCAACGGCATCTGCCTGGTCACCGCCGCCATGCTGGAAAAAATCACTGCATGATCGCCCCCAGCCCAGCCGCTTCGCGTCTGGCCCCCCGAGGGTGTGCAGAAAACTTGGGGCGGCCCGGCGTTTTATGAAGGTTTTGCACGCGGGCGCGGAAGTTTTTCCGCTGGTCAAGACCGGGGGCCTGGCCGATGTGCTGGGCGCCTTGCCGCAGGCCCTTATCAAGGCCGGCGCGGATGTGCGGCTGGTGTTGCCGGGTTTGCCGGCGATAGTGCAGGGCCTGGAGCGGCAACACCCGGTCTGCGAGCTGGGCCCCGCTTTTGGGGCCGCCAGGGTTACGTTGCGCTTCGGCACGCTGAAGGACAGCGGTGTGCCGGCCTATGTGGTGGATGCGCCTTTTCTGTACCGGCGCCCGGGCAACCCCTATCTGTCGGCCGACGGTACCGAATGGCCCGACAACGCGCAGCGGTTCGCACTGCTGGGCTGGGTGGCCGCGCACCTTGCCAGCGGCGAGCTGGACAGTAGCTGGAAGCCCGACGTGCTCAACGTACACGACTGGCATGCGGCCATGGCCTGTGCCTACCTGGCAGCCCACCCCGGCGATGCGGCGGCCACGGTGTTCACGGTGCACAACCTGGCCTTCCAGGGCCTGTTCGACCCCGCCGACTACCACCAAACGGGTTTGCCGGCCCGTTTCATGGTGCCCGGTGGGTTGGAGTTTCATGGCCAGTTCTCGTTCATGAAAGCCGGGCTTACCTACGCGCAGCGCGTCACCACGGTCAGCCCGACCTACGCCGGCGAGATGGCAACGGTGGAATATGGTTGTGGGCTCGACGGCCTGGTGCGCACGCGCGGCAAGGACGTGTCGGGCATCCTGAACGGCGTGGACCCGGCGGTCTGGAGCCCGGATTCGGATACGTCGATAACGGCACGCTATTCGCGTGATGCGCTGGATGGCAAGGCGCAATGCAAACACGCGCTGCAGCAGGCGCTGGGCCTGGAGGCCGATGCGCAAGCGCCGCTGTTTGCGGTGGTGAGCCGGCTTACGTCGCAAAAAGGCCTGGACCTGGTGCTGGCCAAGCTGCCCGAAATGGTGGCCCAGGGCGCGCAGCTAGCCGTGCAGGGCACGGGCGAACCCGGGCTGGAGGCGGCCTTTACCGCGGCGGCAGCCCAATACCGCGGCCAGGTGGCGGTGCGGCTGGGGTATGACGAAGCCTTCGCCCACCAGATGATCGCGGGTGCCGATGCCATGCTGGTGCCGTCGCGCTTCGAGCCCTGCGGCCTGACCCAGCTGTATGCCCTGCGCTACGGCACGGTGCCGGTGGTGCGGCGGGTCGGCGGCCTGGCCGATACCGTGGTGGATGCCGGGCAGGCGGCCCTGGTGGACGAACGCGCCACCGGCTTCATGTTTGGAGCCGCCACGCCGGACGCCCTGGGCGGCGCGCTCACGCGGGCCATCGTGCGTTACCGCCAGAGCGCGCAATGGCAGCGGCTCATGCTGCGCGGCATGGCGCAGGACTTTTCATGGGACAGTGCCGCCGAAAAATACCTGGCGCTGTACCGCGGGATGTTGAAGCGGAGCGACGCTTAGAATTTATGCAAATGGCGCAAGCCCTTGCCGCCACCTTACCTCCACCTACCGGGACCCTCCCCATGCAAGTAGAAGCATCCATCTTCAAGGCCTACGACATTCGCGGCGTGGTCCCCACCACGGTGACCGAACAGACCGCCGAAGGCATAGGCAAGGCCTTTGGAACCATTGCACTGACCCAGGGCGAAAGCACGGTGGCGGTGGGGCGCGACGGGCGGCTCAGCGGGCCATCCCTCAGCGCTGCGCTGATCCGCGGCCTGGTGGCGGCCGGCGTGCAGGTAATCGACGTCGGCATGGTCACCACGCCCATGCTGTATTACGCCGCCACCACGGCCTGCAGCAGCGGCATCCAGGTCACTGGCAGTCACAACCCCAAGG
>JANLPN010000371.1:0-2529 GCA_031367285.1 Betaproteobacteria bacterium
AGAAGCAGTCGCCGCAAAGTGATGCCACGTATTTTTCAACCATGCCCATATTGCCTTCGCGTACACGTGTGTGGGGTTATGAGAAGGCATTGAATGACCGCCACGTGACCGAGGGCAGACTGTGGTGGGGCGCCGATGGCTTGGCCCGCGTACCGAGGCTGAAGCGTTTCAGAACACAAGTCGCTGACGGCACAGTTCCATCAACTTGGTGGACGCGTGATTTTGCTGGAGACAATCAACTGTCGAAACGACAATTGATAGAAATATTCTCTGGCGAGAACGTTGGATTTTCGACGCCAAAGCCTGTTGACCTGCTCGAACGCGTGATTGAAATAGGAAGTCGACCAGACTCCCTGATCCTCGACTCCTTTGCCGGCTCCGGCACCACCGCCCACGCCGTGCTTAAAGCCAATGCCAAGGACGGTGGCGGCCGCAAATTTATTCTAGTGGAGAGCGAGGACTATGCCGACCGCCTGACGGCCGAGCGTGTGCGCCGCGCCATCCGTGGTTATGCCTGGGTAGGCACGCGGCGCGAAACGCTGCTGGAAGAAAAGATCAACTTCACGCAGTTTAAAAGGGCCGGTGAGTGGCTGGCCAAAGTCGAAGCGATCAAGGTCAAGGAAGGGTTTGTTGAGCAGTCGGCGCAGATGGATCTCTCTGCCGCTCAAGCCGACATAAGCGCAGCTCCAACGGAGACGAGGCCACGGCGGTCGGCTGTGAAGAATCGATTCGACAAGATCAATGTCGAACTGAAAGACGGCACGCTGCGGGTGGAAGGCGAGAAGAAGATTTCGCAACGTGTGGAAGGCCTCGGCGGCGAGTTCACCTACTGCACCTTGGGTGAGCCGCTGGACGTGGAGAAGCTGCTGTCGGGTGAACACCTGCCCGCTTTTGAAGCGCTGGGTGCCTGGTTGTTCCACACCGCCACCGGCGGCACCTTGCTGCGCCTGCCCAAAGGCGCTCCCGAGTGGTACCTGGGTGAGGCCCGGGACGCCCATGTATGGCTGGTCTACGAGCCACGCTTAAGCTTCCTGAAGTCGCCCGACGCCGCGCTGACCCTGAGCCGCGCGAGGACCTTCGCCGACTGGGGCAAGGCACGGAATGGCGGCAATGGCGACAGCAAGCGCCACCTGGTGTTTGCGCCGGCCAAGTACCTCAGCAACAAGCAGTTGCTGGAGCACGGCATAGACTACGCGCCGCTGCCGTTTGCGCTGTACAGGGAAGGATGAATATGCGTTCGGACCAGACACAACTTCAATTGGGCAATTTCGCCGCCGCGCTCGATACGCTGAAAGAGACGGCGGAGGATGACGAAGACCGCAAGACGCGGGATTCTTTGCTTTTGCGCTACGTGTACACCTTTGAGATGGCTTGGCAATGCATCCTGGCCGCATTGCAAGACCGCGGCGATGATGAAACACCTCGTTTAGCATTTGCTGCCCTGGAAACCGGCTTCAAAGTGGGCTACATCACCGACTCCACTCCGTGGAAGTCTCTGCGGGAAGGACGTAACGGTGTGAGTCACGCCTACGATGAGTCCATGGCGATAACACTGGCGGCCATGGTGCGTATTGACGCGATTCCTGAATTCGAGCGTTTGTTGAAACGCTTGCAGGGCGAAGTGTGAAGACGGTTGACGCCGAGTTCGGTCTTGACGCAGCAACCTTGCGCGCCCTGCGCGGCTGCATGGAGCAGTACCCCGGTGTGGAGCGGGTGTGGGTCTACGGGTCGCGCGCGCGCGGCGATCACCGACATAGTTCGGATATCGATCTGCTGGTTGACGCGCCCGCGTGGAGCGATAGGGATTTTTCACAGTTGTGGGCGGCGGTGGATGACCTGCGCTTGCTGCACGGTGTCGATATTGAGCACTGGAAACCCGGCCTTGGTGCCGAGTTCCGCGCGCGGGTAGAACGCGACCGCAAAATATTCTGGGAACCCCGCCGCCACAGCGCCGCATCCCAATCGGCTGGCGCTACCCAGCTGAAAACCTTTCAGACCAATGTATTGCTGCATCTGGAACAGTACCTGGGCGAACTCAAGAAACACGAGCACCAGTCTCTGGCGGCAACACAGGCTTTACGCGCCATGGAGGGTATGGAAGACCTGACGCGCGAGGCATCCGACTTCCCCAAGAAGACCTGGAGCGCGCTCAAAGCCAGCGGGCAATTGCCGCCGGCATTTGCGGCGCAGCCCTACTCCAGCCGCTTTGACGGCGCCGCCCGGGCCATCCCCAACGTGTGCCTGAAGATTCCCACCGGCGGCGGCAAGACCCTGCTGGCCGCCGCCAGTGTGGGCCGCGTGTTTTCCAGCTACCTGCAACGCCACACCGGGCTGGTGCTCTGGATTGTGCCCAACGAGGCAATCTACCAGCAGACGCTTAAAACCTTGAAGAACCGGGACCATCCCTACCACCAGATGCTGAACGTGGCGGGTGCGGGCCGGGTCAGGATTCTGGAAAAAAATTCACCGCTGTCCCGGCTCGACACCGACTCGCACCTGTGTGTGATGTTGCTGATGCTGGCATCCGCC
>JANLPN010000377.1:0-6202 GCA_031367285.1 Betaproteobacteria bacterium
CGCGCCGGGCCGCCCCAAGCAAGCACAGCCCCCTCGGGGGGCAGCGCCGTACACGCAGTGACAAGCGTGGGGGCCATACCATGTCTATCCTGAACATCGGCACGCGGGCGCTGACGGCCAACCAGCTAGCGCTGCAGACGGCGGGCAACAACATTGCCAATGTCAACACGCCGGGTTATTCACGGCAGACGGTGGTGCTGCAAAACGTCGAAGGCCAGTATTCGGGCAAGGGGTATTACGGCAACGGGGTCGAGGCGGCGACGGTATTGCGCAACCACAGCGACTACCTGACGCGCCAGGTAGCCACGTCCGGTTCCGTCTCGGCGGCCGACAGCAAGCGGCTCGAACTGCTCAAGCAGCTGGAAGACTATTTCCCGGCCGGCGCGGACGGACTGGGCGCCTCGATCGGCAACCTGCTGAACGCGTTTTCGGACGTGGCCAGTGCACCCACCAATCTGCCGGCGCGCGTTTCCGTGCTGGCCTACGCCGACGAAACGGCAGCGCGCTTTTCGTCCACCGCCGCCAGTGTGGCCGGCTTGCGGCAACAGGTGCGCAGCGAGATCGCGGTCACGGTGGACAAGGTCAACAGTCTGGCGGCCGGTATTGCCCGTGCCAACGCGCAGGTCGTGCTGCAGCAGGGCAGCGGCCATGTACCCAACGACCTGCTGGACCAGCGCGAAGAATTGGTCAGGCAGCTTGGCGCCCTGGTGCAGACGACCACCATACCGGCGAGCGACGGATCAATAGGTATCTTTCTGGCTGGCAGCCAGCCTCTGGTGCTGGGCAAAACCGTGACGCCCGTGACGCTGCAGCCCGATGAATTTGGCGACCCCGCGAAATCCAAGCTGGCCATCAAGGTGGCGGGCGCGAACGCCACTCTGGAAGAAGCCGCCTTGGGTGGTGGATCGCTGTCCGGGCTGCTGCGCTTCCAAAATACCGACCTGGTGGATGCCGACAACCTGCTCGGGCGCATGGCACTGGCCCTGGGCACCAGCATGAACGACCAGCACCACCTCGGACTGGACCTCAATGGCGCGGCAGGTGGCGACCTTTTTACCATGGGTAATCCGCCGGCCACGCTGGCCGCGGTCAGCAACACCGGCAGCGCCACGCTCACGGCAGCCATCCAGACCACGCCGGTCAGCGGCGCCGCTGAGCTGGCCGCTTCCGACTATGAGGTGGCATTCACGGGCGCCGGCACCGGCACCATCAAGCGCGCGTCGGATGGCCTGGTCACGTCATTTGGCTCGGTACCGGTCCAGATTGACGGGTTGACGCTGCAGGTGGGCGGGGCGGCAGCGGCCGGCGACCGCTTTCTGATCACACCGTTCCGGCAGGCGGCAGCCAGCATGGACAACATCCTGTCATCGCCACGCGCGCTGGCGGCGGCCAGCCCGGTCGCGGCCAGCGCCGGCAGCGCCAACACCGGCACACTGGCGGTGCAGAGCCTGCTCGCAAAGCAGGCCGATCCCAACCTGACCCAGACCGTGACGCTGACGTTTACGGGTGCCGGGACTTTTGACGTGGCCGGTACCGGCACCGGCAGTCCGACCGGAGTGGCCTACCTGCCCGGACAGGAGATAAGTTACAACGGCTGGGCCCTTACCTTGAAAGGCACGCCGCAGGCCGGCGACAGCTTTACCGTGCAGGCCAATGCTTTCCCGACCGTGAACAGCGGCAACGCACAGGCCATGCTGGCGCTGCGCGACGCGGCGATGTTCGATGGCGCTGCGGCCACCGACGGCTACGGCAGCCTGCTGGCGCAGGTGGGTGTGCGGGTACAGAGCGCCGGCTTCGCGGCCGCGGTGTCGAAGTCCATCGCCAGCAACGCGGTCACCGACCAGGCGGCGGTGTCGGGTGTCAACCTGGACGAAGAGGCGGCCAAGCTGCTCCAGTTCCAGCAAGCCTACCAGGCATCGGCCAAAATCCTGCAGGTGTCGCAGACGATGTTCGACACCTTGATCCAGAATCTGGCACGTTAAGCCAGGCGATGTTTTTCAGGAAGCCACAGGCATGCGACTAGGTACCGCGAACACCTACGACAACGGGCTGGAGCAGTTGCTCAGGCGCCAGACCGAACTGGCGCAGCAGCAGGAACGCCTGAGTTCCGGCAAACGCGTCAACCGCGCCAGCGACGACCCGATTGGCGCGGCGCAGGCGGAACGGGCCACCGTGCGCATCAGCCGCATCGAAACCGACCAGCGTGCGCTGGAAGCCCAGCGCAGTGCGCTCGCCAGCGCCGAATCCACGCTGGGCGAGTCCGGCCAATTGATGCAGAGCGCGCGCGATCTGGTGGTTAACGCCGGCAACTCCACTTATTCCGCCGGGGAACGCAGCATTCTTGCCAGGCAGATGCTGAGCCTGCGCGACCAGTTGCTGGCGGCGGCCAACCGCAACGACAGCAACGGTGTTCCGCTGTTTGGTGGCCTGGGCAGCGCCGACGCGCCGTTTGTCGATGCGGCCGCGGGCGTGCAGTTTCAGGCCACGCCTGGGCAGCGCGCGGCAACCGCCACCGCCTTGCCCGGCGCCATGAATGGCCAAGCCATCTGGATGGACGTGCCTAGCGGCAACGGCAGTTTTGAGGTCGGGCTGGGCGCCGCCAACACCGGCAGCGCCTGGACCGATGCCGGCACCGTGGTCTCGCCCGCCGCGCTGACCGGCGACAACTACAGCGTGACGTTCACCGTCACCGGGGGCGTTACCACTTACGACGTGGTGAACACGACCACGTCGGCCACCGTGGCCGCCGGTCAGCCGTACAAGGACGGTACGCGCATACAGTTCGACGGCCTGTCCATCGAGGCCCATGGCAAACCCGGCAATGGCGACACGCTGGCGGTCGCGCCCAGTACCCGTACCAATGTTTTCAAGGTGCTCGACGACGCCATCGCAGGCATCAACAACGCCCCAGCCGGCAATAAGCTGTCGCAGACGCTGGCGCTGGCGCTGGCGCAGTTCGACAGCAGCCTGGACCGCCTGCAGGGTGCACGCAGCCAGGCCGGCGACTGGCTGAACCGGGCCGACAGCATCACCAGCAACCAGGAGGCGCGGACCATCGCCCTTGAAGGGGACCGCTCGCGGGCGCAGGACCTGGACATGGTCAAGGGCATTTCAGATTTCAACAAGACCCAGACTGGCTACCAGGCCGCCCTGCAGTCCTACGCCCAGATCCAGAAACTGTCGCTGTTCAACTTCATCAACTGAACGCCATGCTTGCATCGGTGCCGGGAAACCTGACGCTGGGCTACCAGATGGTATGGGACAGCCAGCGCCGGCCGGCCGGCGTATTGCTGTTTGCCCAAGCCCTTGACGGGGTGGCAATCGACGGCGCCCGCCTTCTGGCGGCCGTTGCGCAGGTATGGTCCGAGCATGCACCGCGCCTCATCCTGCTGCCGCAATCAGCCAGCCTGCTGGCCGACGTGCTCCGGCATGCACCACCCGACGGTCCATGGATAGGCGTCGAGGAATCGCTATGCAATGACCCGGCGGTGGTGGCGCAACTGGGCCACGCATTTACACGCGGGCTGCGGCTGGTGTGGCGCGGTGCTGCAATACCCCCCGCCGAGTCAGGCATCGGCGCCTTTTTTTTGCAGCGCGTGCTGCCGCTGGGTGCCGGCCATGCACTGCTGGCCCTGCGCGCTGCCCTGCACCCAACCGCCACCGACGCGGGCCCGCGACCCGACGCCGCGCCCAGCCCGGTGCTGGGGGGCCAGATCTACGAGTCGGTACCCAGCCGCATCCTGGCTGACCATTGCCTGGACCAGCAGGGCGCATGGGGCATCGCCGGCTGGCCGGGCGAAGACATACTGCACGCCTACGCCGGCCAGGCCATCCTGCCCAGCCGCGAGGTCATACAACGGCTCGTGCACGCCACGGATGCCGACCTGGCGCTGGACCGTATCGAAAACATTCTGGCCGAAGACCCCTTGCTGGTGTACCGCTTTCTGCGCCACGCGAACTCGGCCGCGCTCGGCTTGCGCACCGGCATAGATTCACTGCGCCACGGGCTCATGGTGCTGGGCCTGACCACGTTCAGGCGCTGGTTGCTGGAGCAGTTGCCAAGCGCCAGCGGCGACATCAACCTGCGCCCGGTGCGCACCGCCATGCTGCTGCGTGCGCGGCTCATGGCGGCCCTGCTGGACGCGGGTGAAGACGACGCGTTGTGCAGCGAAGTCCACCTGTGCGGCCTGTTGTCGCAGATCGACCTGGTGCTGGGCGAGCCGGCAGCCACGGCGCTGCAACGCTTCCCCGTGGCGGAGCGCATCACCAGTGCCATCCTGGGCCATTCCGGGCCCTATGCGCCGTTCCTGGACATCGCCGCCGCACTGGAATACCCCGGGATGGGCAGCATCGCTGCGCTGTGCGAAAGCCACCAGATCGACCAGGGCCACGTCAACCAGGCGCTACTGTGGGTACTGGCGCAGGTGCGGCCGCAGCCTCTCCCGCCGCGTTCGTCCGGCTGACACGCTTCGCCGAGTAGGCAGCGGCGTGATCCGGCGCTCGCCCTGCAGGAGCAGCACGCCGAATTGTTCCGCTGCGCGCAAGTGTGAATTCGCCGCGGCACCGATTCTCTCTTCTGGCCGATTCAGCGACAGTTCAGTCACCCCGTTTTCAACGGCAAAGACGAACAACTGAAATCACCAATCCCCGTTATGAGCCGCATCGCCATCATCAACCAGGACAACGCCAGCGCAGAGCAGAAGCGGCAGCTTGAAGCCATCGACGCCCGATTCGGCACGGTCCCCAACTATTTGCGAATTCTGGCCAACTCTCCTGTGGCACTCAACGCATTCCTCGGTTTGAACGTCTTGGCCAGCGAGGGCTCTCTTTCACTTCAGACTCGGGAGCGCGTCGCCTTGGCGCTTGCCCAAAAGACTTCCTGCGACTACAGCCTGGCGGCACACACTACTGCCGGCCGAGGGGCAGGATTAACAGGCGACGAGATGGCCGCGAATCGCGAAGGCATGAGCGAAGATGCCCGCGCCGCGGTTGCCGTAAGGCTGGCGCTTAGCTTGTTGGAGAACAAAGGCGAGATCAACAACGCCGAACTGGTCCAGGCGCGCGTTGCAGGCTACACCGACGCCGACATCGTGGAAATCATCGGCCACGTGGGCATGAACCTGCTTGCCATCATTCTGGCCAAGGCGAGCCAGGTCGGACTGGATTCGCCCTCTGCCGCGCCGCGCCAAGGCAGTTGAACCCCTGCCCCCTACCGAAAGTTCATCCATGAGCCGCGCCTACTCCGATATTGCCTTTACCCCCGCAGTGCGGGCCATGCAGACGCAAATGGGCAGCCGTTCAGGTTATGCCTCTCTGGACCACACCAAAGAACGGCGCGACACCCTTACGCAAGCTGAGGTGGCGTTCATTCAGGCGCGCGATGGGTTCTACCAAGCCACGGTCAGCGAAACAGGATGGCCCTACGTGCAGTTCCGGGGTGGCCCGGCCGGGTTTCTCAAGGTATTGGACAACCGGACGATTGCTTACGCGGACTTCCGTGGCAATGTGCAGTACATCAGCGTTGGCAACCTGCTCGGGAATGACCGTGTGTCGATGATCCTGATGGACTATGCCAACCGGCGCAGGCTGAAGATCCTGGGTCGCGTTCGCATGGTCTCCCAAAACGACGAACCGGAACTGATTGCAAGCCTGGCGTCGGACAACTATCCCGCGCGCGTGGAGCGGGCCATCATCATCTCCATCGAGGCCTACGACTGGAACTGTCCTCAGCACATTACCCCGCGTTTTACGGACTCCGAAAGCGGAGACCTTGTTGCAGCGTTGCGCGCCGAGATTGATCGGTTGAAGCAGGAGATAAGCCGGGGCTCGAATGGCGCGGTTCCGCTGGACCAGGGGCGGGATCGGTAGCGAGCGCAAGTGCAGTGTTGCATTCTTGATGGCCCAAAGAAAACGGATGGATTTTTGGTCAGGGCAAGGCGCAAACCACAGCGATACCCGAAGGTATCGCGAGGATTTGCAACGCCGCCATGGCCGAAAAGGCGCCGTATTATGTGCCAGACAGAGTGCAACACTGCACTAACCCGCGCCGCTTTTCTCTCTGAACCGGAGATACACATGCAGGAATATGCCAACCAGGTCGCAGCGCTCAGACCCATGCTAATGCGCGTGGCCCGCAAACGCCTGCGCAACGACACGTGGGCGGAAGATGCCGTATCGGAGACACTGGTTGCGGCGCTGGAGA
>JANLPN010000406.1:0-6820 GCA_031367285.1 Betaproteobacteria bacterium
GCGTTCCGTGGGGCCAGAGTGCCTATGGATCCTCAGTCGATTGGACTGCACCGGCCGCGAACATCTATCGCGCAGAGATGACGCCGCCCGCTACGCCAGCTTATGCTGGAGGCGGCGACGGGACGTCCTATGCAACGGCCATCACTACCGGCGCTGCCGCTCTGTGGGTGGCCCGCCATGGCCCCGCGCTTGCGGCCGCGTACCCGGATGCGTGGCAGCGGGTGGAGGCGTTCAAGGCCGTGGCCAAGGCGACCGCCCGGGCGATGCCGAACCAGCAGCCGGGATCTTTCGGCGCGGGCATTCTGGATATCGGCGCTCTACTGGGTGCTGCGCTGCCTGCAGCCGGGACGCTCCAGCAGGAAGCACCGGCTTGAGCTTGATAAAGGGTTGCTGACGATTCGTCAAGTGCAGGGCGCCAGGCTGGTGAGGGACGGCGACCCGCTGTTCATGCACCGCGACGAAGGGCCCGATGACATGCCGGCCCATGTGCGTGCGGCATTGACCGCCACGCAGCTGTCGATTCCCGTTGCGGCCGGTCGGCCGGTGCTGGGCACCTGGCAGGGAATCTACCTGTGGGAGCATCGCCTGCGCGCGCGACAGGTGGCGCTGCACCTGGTTGGCGAGTAAGGGCCGGCAGTCGAGGCGCCGGCGCCTGTTGCAGCTGCTGCCCCGGTCACTTCTTCATGAGCGCTTTGGTGTCTTCGACAAGCAGTTGCCACTGCCCCGCGTTCTCGAACTCGTATCCACGGTTCTGCTTCCAGAGCTTGGTCATGACCGCCTTTTCGTCGGCGTCTTCGACCGGACCGCTCGTTGACCGGTAGAGGTATGCAACCAGGGAGGCGCGGGAGTTGACCCAGCAATGCACCCATGCCCCGTTGCGCAGCGGAAGTTGGCGGCGGCGGTAAACTCGGCGCTCCTCCCTTCTACATCGAGCTCCTCCATGGAACACATGATTCAGCTACACATCGAGAGGTTGCCCGAAGGGCTGTACCTTGCCACCAGCGACGAGGTGCAAGGCTTGATTGCCCAGGGCCGCACGATTCAGGAAACGATCGAAATTGCGCGTGATGTAGCCAAGAAGCTGATTGAAGCTCAGAGCAATTCCGGCTCCAAGCCCCTTGCGCCGGCAGGAGAAGATTTCGACTATCCGCTGATAGTGGCGACCTGATGGGTGCGCTGGCGGGCTTTCGCTACCGCGATATCGTCAAGCGGCTGAAGCAACTTGGCATGGAGTTCCATCGCCAGGCAGCGGGCTCCCACGAGATCTGGTTCAACCCCGCATTGAACCGCTACACCACCATCCCCAATCATCCCGGCGACATGCCAGAGGGAACGCTGCGTGCGATCTTGAAGCAGGCTGGTGTCGACGCGGACCTATTTCTGGCCAAGAGGTAGGCGAGACAGCCCAAACTTGTTGAGGAGCAAATATGGCCGCATTGACTGTCTGTCTTCCCAATTCGGTTCATAACAAGGTCAGAGAGCTGGCCGAACGCGATGAGATATCGGTGAACCAGTTCATCGCCAGTGCAGTGGCGGAAAAAATGGCGTCCGTAATGACGCTGGATTATCTGAAGGCGGAAGCGGCAAAAGGGCGGCGCAAAAGCTTCAAGGCCTTCCTGGCGAAGGTTCCCAGCGCAAAGCCCATGGCGGGGGATGAAAAGGTTGAATGAGCAACCGTCTTCGCAGATTTGGAGCCGGCGAGTACTTGTTGCCGCCTTGATTGCTTCATCTATTCTGAAAATGATCGAACTCGCGCGTGATGCGCTCCAGTTGATCCATCGTCACGCCGCCAATGCTTCCATCGGCACACCAAACCTCTGAGCCAGCGCCTTTGTTTGACGCAGGTTCAGCTCCCGCTTGCCCGATAACACCGCGGACACCACGCTTTGTGCGCCGGCTTCTGGCAGGTCGGACTGCCGCAGGCCGTGTTGCCGGTGTGCTGTTGTCGGGCCATGGGTGTGCGCGGTCTTCATATTCACGGATTCGGTCGCCAAGCAATTCGGCTAGGCCGGCCAGCGGACCCGTATCGAGCGACGTTGTGTTGTCCATCAGGCTCTCGGCAACCTCCGGCAACTGCGCATAGTGCGCCTCGTCGCGCACCGGGGCGCCGAGGCCGAGTGCTTCGTGCAGGGCAACCCAGTGCGCGGTGATGTCGGACAGATTCATTTCCATGAGTTCAGAAATCGGTGGGTTCCTGCATCCACGCCGGTATGTCGCGCTGGCCGTGCAGGACCCGCCACACGTCGATGTGATCTGCGCGTTCGATGTAGAAGATTAGGTGCGGATAACGTGTGAGCGGCCATGAACGCAGGCCCGGCAATTGCAGGCCATGGCCGTAACGTGGCGAACCGGTGGCGGGATGGCGGCCAAGATTGGCATATGCGTGCTCCAGCGCGTCGATGAAGCCGATGGCCGCTTGTTCGGCATCCTGATCGAAGTAATAAGCTATTGCTTCGTCGATGTCCCGCCTGGCCTGTTCGCGCGGAATTGCGGGTTTGGTTCTCACCGACGCGTGCCGGATTTCCTGGCTGCTTTCGCCACGCGGTCACGCAGCCCCTGGAAATAAGCCGCATCAGCCGGAGCGGTTGGCGCCGACGCCGCACCAGCAAGCAACAGCCCGCGCAGGTGGAGCTTGTCCTGGTCCTTGCGGATCAGGTCGCGCACATATTCGCTGCTGGTGCCATACCCACGCGTGCTGACCTGATCGTCCACAAAGGATTTCAACGTATCGGGAAGGGAAATGTTCATGGTGCTCATGGCGCAAGATTACGTATTTTGGCAAAATTTGGCAAGAGGGAGCGGCTTGGAAGAAATCCTCCTGTGGACCGCACCACCATTGCGCCGTAGACGGACAGCTAGTTGAGTGCCGGCGCGGCCAGCAGCCGCTCGATGTCCTCGCGCGTGTTGTAGCCCTGGACCGAAACGCGGACGAACACCCGGTCCCCGTGCGATGTGATGGGCACCTCGATCCGGCTTTCCTCGTAAAGGCGTCTGCGCAAGAAATCCGGGTTCTGGCGCGCAACGGGTATGGCCACCATCTGCGCCCAGTCCCCATCTCGCGCTACCGGGTCTGTCCCTAAGCGTTGCGTGAGAACCTCCAGAGCTTCCCGCGCAAGCGCATGGCAGCGCGACCGCAGCGCCGGCCAGTCGTGCCGGCGGCGGAAGTCGATTGCCGCCGGCACCGCAAGCCACGCGGATAGGTCGCGCGTGCCTTGCCACTGCATCCTGCGCTCGAACAAGGTCCTTCCCAGGTACGCGTCAAAGCCGGAATGGCCGCCGGTGCCTTGCGCATAGCCCCAGCTGATGACGGTCGCGTCCAGCATGGAGTGGTGTTCGGTACGGGCATGCAGGAACGCGGAACCCTTGGGCGCGCAGAGCCACTTGTGGCAGTTGCCCACGTAGAAGTCGGCGCCGATGGCGTCCAGGTCCAGCGGAATATGCCCCGGCGGATGGGCACCGTCGATGAAGGTTGCGATGCCTATTGCGCGGGCGGCCGCGCAAATTTCCGCTGCCGGAAGAATCAAGGCCGTGGTGGACGTGATGTGGCTGAAGTAGATCAGCCTGGTCTTCGATGTCACGGCCGACATCAACAACGCTGCCGTGGCCTCGCGGTTGAAGGGCAGCGGTATCTCGGCACGCCGATACGCTGCCCCGGCCTTGTCGCGTATATGGCGTATTTGCGAAAACAATCCAAGAAGAAGCATGCGGGTCGGCGTGTACCGTTGCGTGGCAGAGCGCCACGAAGACCAAAATGCCCCCGATGTCCCGATCACGAAATGTGATCGCTGTCAGTCACGCGGCCAATGCATCCATCGGCACACCAAACCGCCGTGCCAGCGCTTGCGTCTGGCGCAGATTCAGTTCGCGCTTGCCCGACAACACCGCCGACACGACGCTTTGCGCGCCCACCTCGGGCAGGTCAGACTGCCGCAGACCATGCTGCTCCATCAAAAACGCCAGGCGGGTTGCGGGCGTGCTGTTGTCAGGCCATGGATGGACGCGGTCTTCATACTCGCGAATTCGGTCGCCAAGCAATTCAGCCAAGCCAGCCACCGGACTCTTATCGATGGACGTGGTGTTTTCCATCAGACTTTCAGCAACTTCCAGCAGTTGGTCGTAGTGCGCCTCGTCGCGGACGGGCGCGCCAAGGCCCAATGCTTCGTGCAGTGCAACCCAGTGCGCGGTAATGTCGGACAGATTCATTTCCAAGCCCCTTTGTCGTATTCGCTGTGGGTCAGCACCGCCTTCACCCACAATAACCCGGCCTGACAGGCAATGGCGGCGACCAACCGGTACTTGTTGCCGCCAATATTGAACACATACCGCTCGCCCACTTTGTCCACACTGGCAAACGTTGGCTTGAGTTGCGCAAAGCTGCTGAACGTACCGTGCTCCACCAAATACCTGAAGTCCTGCAAGGGCTGAGATGCGCCGGGATGTCGCGCGGCGAACTCACGGAGCGCCTTGTTGGAAATCAGCTTCATGGGTATGTGAATAATATAGCAAAGTGCTATAACACTCTAGGCGCATTCCTACGCCAGCGTAGTCTGCCGTCCCACTGGACGGCGCACGCCGACCGCGCAGACTGGACAACTCTGCGCACCAGCGCGAACATGAAGGAGAAACAACATGCTGAAGGTCTACGGCTTTTCAAAGGTCAACGCCATCGCCCGGGGCAACACGCGCGATCTGCGCGTGCTCTGGGCGCTGGAAGAGATGCAATTGCCCTTCGAGCTGGTCGGGATGGACCATCCCGCACACGACTTGAACACCGACGCGTACCGCAGGCTCAGCCCCTTCGAGCAAATCCCGGCCATCGATGACGATGGCCTGGTGCTGTCCGAGTCCGCCGCTTGTCTGATCTATCTCGCCAAGAAGGCCGGCAAGCTGATCCCGAGCGACCCCGCCGGCGAGGCGCAGGTGCTGCGCTGGTGTTTTGCCGCCATGAACTCGGTCGAGCTGCCCCTGCTGAACCTGATGCTCATCGACTGGGCGAAAAAAGAGGATGGCCCCACCAGGCACCGCGAGAACACGGTCGCCTGGGCCCATCGCCACTTGGGCAATCTGGAACGCTGGCTTGACGGCCGCGAATATGTGGCGACGGACAGCTTCACCGTGGCCGACATCCTGATGGCGCACGTGCTCACCATGGCCAAAGACGAGAGCCTGATCAAGCCTTACCCCCGAGTAGAGGGTTATCGCGACCGCTGCCTTGCGCGCCCGGCCTGGAAGCGCACGCTCGACAGCTATTACGCGAGAGTAGAAGCTGGCTAAGGCCTCGCTTTTCGACTATCCCATGATCGTTGCGACCTGATAGGTGCATCGGCGGGCTTTCAGCTGTCGATCCAGGCGGTGGTTGATCGTCGTACTGCTGGAGCTCCACCCGCGACCTCGCCGACCCCGACGGGCATATGTGGGCTACGTTCTGGATGGATCCGGCGGCGATTCCACCCGCTGAATCCTGCGCCGTCCACCCGCCTTTTGAAATTCCCGTACAGTGCCGCAGACCCATGGCCGCACCGATTCCGTGTGCGGGCCACCCAACACCTGGAGCCCATCGAATGACCGATTCGTCCCCCTACGCGCCGCCCAAAATCTGGAGCTGGAACAAAGAGAGCGGCGGCCGTTTCGCCAACATCAACCGCCCCATCGCCGGGCCGACGCATGACAAGGAGCTGCCGGTGGGCCGGCATCCGCTGCAGCTGTACTCCCTGGGCACGCCCAATGGCGTCAAGGTGACGGTGATGCTGGAAGAGCTGCTGGCGCTGGGCCACAGCGGCGCGGAATACGACGCCTGGCTGATTCGCATCAACCAGGGTGAGCAGTTCGGCAGCGGCTTCGTGGCGGCCAACCCCAACTCCAAGATTCCGGCGCTGGTGGACCGCAGCGGCCCAACGCCGATCCGGGTGTTTGAATCCGGGTCCATCCTTCTGCATCTTGCCGAAAAGTTCAAGGCTTTTTTGCCCCCCGACGGCCAGGCGCGCGCCGAATGCCTGTCGTGGTTGTTCTGGCAGATGGGCAGCGCGCCTTACCTGGGCGGCGGGTTCGGCCACTTCTACGCCTACGCGCCAAGCAAGATCGAATACGCGATCGACCGGTTTGCGATGGAGGTCAAGCGCCAGCTCGACGTGCTGGACCGGCGCCTGGCCGAGAGCCCCTACCTGGCGGGGGAGGACTACACGATTGCCGACATCGCGGTCTGGCCCTGGTACGGTGCCCTGGCCAAGGGGCTGGTCTACGGGGCGGGCGAATTTTTGCAGGTGCAGGATTACACCAACGTCCAGCGCTGGACCGACCAGATCGCAAAGCGTCCGGCGGTAAAGCGGGGCCGCATGGTCAATCGCGTCTCCGGTGAGCCATCCAGCCAGTTGCATGAACGCCACGACGCCAGCGACTTCGAAACCAGCACCCAGGACAAGCTTGCGGCACCGGGCTAAAGGCACACCCCTTGCACCCGCCCTCCGGCGCCACATTGGCCGACCGTTTTTTCCCTTCGCAACAAAATCCTCTTGCCATGACTGATCTCTCCACCTTTCCCATCACCAAAAAATGGCCAGCCCAACACTCGGACCGCATCCAGCTGTATTCGCTGCCCACGCCGAATGGCGTCAAGGTGTCGATCTTGCTGGAGGAGATGGGTTTGCCGTATGAGCCGCACCTGGTGGACTTTGGCAAGAAGGACCAGATGTCGCCGGAGTTTCTTTCGCTCAACCCCAACAACAAGATTCCGGCCATCATCGACCCCAACGGGCCGGACGGCAAGCCGCTGCCGCTGTGGGAGACCGGTGCCATCCTGATCTACCTGGCCGACAAGACAAAG
>JANLPN010000430.1:0-21694 GCA_031367285.1 Betaproteobacteria bacterium
GGCTTCTCCTGTCTGCGGCTGGGTTATCGCGTAGTACAAGTTGGGCCGCTCGTCAGCCGTCTTGTTGCAGGTGTAGTCAGAAGACGACCAGGGGCCACGTCCATCTTCATCTGGATTCTGATAGCGATCCTCCTGTTCTTCGCCTCGGACAAGTAGATTTCTTTGCCATCCATTCGGGTCATCTCCCGAAAGCTTCACTTGCTTGGCGTAGACCAGCAAATAGTCGTGCATGGTTGAAAAATACGTGGCATCACTTTGCGGCGACTGCTTCTTTTGCCATACACAAGTTGCCACAAAATTGTCAGCGCCAAAAATCTCGTCGAGCACCATCCGTGCCCGATGTACCTCGTTGTCATCCAGCGTGATCCAGATCGATCCCTGCTCGCTCATCAGTTCACGCAGCAGCAACAGCCGCGGCCACATCATGCAGAGCCACTTGTCGTGGCGCAGCATGTCTTCCACGTCCACCGGGTTGCTGCTCAGCCACTCTTTCATGATCGGGCTGTTCACGCCGTCGCTGTAACACCAGCCTTCGTTGCCGGTGTTGTAGGGCGGGTCGATAAACACCAGGTCCACCTTGCCGGCATACCGCGGCAACAAGGCCTTTAACGCATGCAGGTTGTCGCCATGGATCACCAGGTTGCTGGCCAGATCGCCCGGGCCAATGCCCTTGCCGCTGTCCACCACCAGCGGCCGGTACGGCACGGTGAGGTGGTGGTTATAAACGTATTCCTTGCCTTTAAAGACAATTTCAGGCATCGGCAGGCGATCAGGGTGGTTGCGGGAGTTGCGGCAAATGTGGGGGGGCTACTGCGTGCCGAAAATCCGGTCCCCCGCATCCCCCAGCCCCGGCAATATGTAGCCGTGGTCGTTGAGTTGCCAGTCCACCGCTGCCGTGTACACCGGCACGTCCGGATGCGCCTTGTACATGGTGGCCAGGCCTTCGGGGCAGGTCAGCAGGCACAGGAACTTGATCGACTTGGGTTTGAGTACCTTGACGCGGTCAATTGCGGCGACGGCGGAGTTGCCGGTGGCCAGCATCGGGTCCACCACCACTACATCGCGTTCGTGCATCTCCTGCGGCATCTTGAAGTAATACTCCACCGCCTGCAGCGTCTTGGGGTCGCGGTACAGGCCGATATGCCCCACGCGTGCACCCGGCACCACGGTCAACATGCCGTCCAGTATGCCGGTGCCCGCGCGCAGGATGGACACCAGCACCAGCTTCTTGCCGTCTATCATTTTGCCGGTCATTTTTTCAAGTGGGGTCTCGATCTCCACGTCTTGCGTGGGCATGTCGCGCGTTACCTCGTAACACATCAGCATGCTCAGCTCGTTGAGCAGGCGGCGAAAGCTGTTGGTGCTGGCTTCCTTCTTGCGCATCAGCGTAAGTTTGTGTTGCACCAGCGGGTGGTTGACCAGGTGCAGGTTGGGGCTTGTGGAAGTGGTGGTCATTGTTGGGTAGTCCTTGCTTTCAATTATTGAGCGTTCCGAAATTGACGACGAGGTTCGGGCCGAGCCTGTCTGATACCGCTGGCGTTCGACAGCCAGCAAATGGGGCGCGGTCGAAGTTGCCGTGGCAGTTACGCGCACATGCTTCTGCGAGCCGAGGACGCCGGAGCGGCTGGCTTGCGTGGGTAGAACGCCCACAACGCTCGCAGGATCAGGTCGGCGGGGCGCTCGGCGCAGCGGCATAAAGGAGGAGAGCCGCGAGGCTCGGGGGACAGCCGCGGAGCCGAGTGCACCGTCGGCCTGATCCCGTACAAATGGTGGCACCTTGGCGGTGCGGAGTGCGCCGTCAGCCTGAAAGTACGTAGTCATTGGGAGAGTGATCAACGGCCCATGCGGCAACTGGCGACCTCAGCGCTTACCGCCAAAGATGCCGCCCAAAACACCGCGGATTATTTGCCGCCCCACTTCGCGGCCAATCGAGCTGGCGGCGCTCTTGAACAGTTGCTCGCCGGCACTGGCGCGGGTACGGCGCGCGCCACCACCGAGCAGGTTGCCCAGCGAGTCCAGCAGGCTGCCACCCGAGGACTCTGCCGTCGCGCCTGGCGCAGTGGGCACCGTGCCCTGGGGCGGCGCGTTGGCATGGGCGGATTTGGCCATGGCATCGGTCTTCTCTTTGGCCGTGGCCGGGTCGGCCATACGCGATTGGGTGCGTCCCTTGATCGCCTCGAACGCCGAATCCCGGTCCACCACCTTCTCGTAAACCCCGGCGACGATGGATTCGGCAATCAGCGTGGCGCGTTGGGCGGGCGTTATCGGCCCGATCTGGCTCGCCGGGGGCAACACGTAGACGCGTTCGGTAATGCCGGGCCGTCCCTTTTCGTCCAGGAAACTGACCAGCGCCTCGCCCACGGCCAGTTCGGTAATCGCGGTTTCGATATTCAGCTTTGGGTTTTGCCGCATCGTCTCGGCAGCGGACTTGACGGCTTTTTGATCGCGCGGCGTAAAGGCACGCAGGGCGTGCTGCACGCGGTTGCCCAATTGGGCCAGCACCGTGTCGGGGATGTCGAGCGGATTCTGGGTCACAAAAAACACGCCCACGCCCTTGCTGCGCACCAGACGCACCACCAGCTCGATACGTTCGATCAAGGCCTTGGGGGCATCGGTAAAGAGCAGGTGGGCTTCGTCAAAGAAGAACACCAGCTTGGGTTTGTCCAGGTCGCCCACCTCGGGCAGTGCCTCGAACAGCTCACTGAGCAGCCAGAGCAGAAAAGTGGCGTACAGGCGCGGGGCATTCATCAGTTTGTCCGCGGCCAGCACATTCACAAAGCCATGGCCGTTGGAGTCGGTCTGCATGAAGTCTTCGATATTGAGCATGGGCTCGCCGAAGAACTTCGCTCCGCCCTGGGTCTCGATCTGCATCAGGCCGCGCTGTATAGCGCCAATACTTGCGGCGCTGATGTTGCCGTATTCGGTGGTGAACTGCGAGGCGTTGTCGCCCACGTCCTGGCACATGGCGCGCAGGTCTTTCATGTCCAGCAGCAGCAGGCCCCGGTCGTCGGCAATCTTGAATACGAGCTGCAACACCCCGGCCTGGGTGTCGTTGAGGTTGAGCATGCGGGCCAGCAGAAGCGGCCCGAGGTCGCTCACCGTAGCGCGAACCGGGTGGCCTTGTTCGCCAAACACATCCCACAAGGTGACCGGGAAGGCGCTGAATTCAGGGTTTTCGAGCCCGCGTTCCTTGATCACTTTGGCCAGTTTGTCGTTCAGAGCCCCGATTTGCGAGATTCCTGTGAGATCGCCCTTGACGTCGGCCATGAACACCGGCACTCCGATACGCGAGAAACCCTCGGCCATAGTCTGCAAGGTGATGGTTTTGCCGGTTCCGGTGGCGCCGGTGATCAGGCCATGGCGGTTCGCCTTGTCGGGCCGCAATAGACACTCGATATCGCCTTGCCGTGCAATCAGGAATGGGTCGGTCATGGAAACCCCAAAAAGTACAATCTGAGAACTTGCCCACAAATAATCTGGAGATGGCGTTGGGGCGCAATCCGTAGGGTAACGAATTTTTGAGGGACTTCGCGTGGCAGGACACAGCAAATGGGCCAATATTCAGCACCGCAAGGGCCGGCAGGATGAAAAGAGGGGCAAGGTGTGGACGCGTGTGATCCGTGAAATCATGGTCGCGGCGCGTGCCGGCGGTGGTGACCTGGGCATCAACCCGCGCCTCCGGCTGGCGGTCGAAAAAGCCAAGGCGGCCAATATGCCGGCGGACACCATCAAGCGCAACATCGACAAGGCCACCGGCAATCTGGAAGGCGTGAACTACGAGGAAATCCGCTATGAGGGTTATGGCATTGGCGGTGCTGCGATCATCGTTGATACCATGACCGACAACCGCGTCCGTACCGTGGCCGAGGTGCGCCACGCATTCAGCAAATATGGTGGCAATATGGGCACCGAAGGATCGGTGGCGTTCCAGTTCAAACACTGTGGCCAGCTGATTTTTGCGCCCGGCACCAGTGAAGACAAACTCATGGAGCTGGCGTTGGAAGCAGGTGCCGACGACGTGCTGGTGGATGAAGACGGCGCGGTTGAAGTCCTGTCGACTCCGGCCGATTTCGAAAAGTTGCGCCAGACGCTGGAAGCCGCTGGCCTGAGGGCCGAGCTGGCCGAAGTCACCATGCGCTCTGAAAACCCGGTCGAGCTGGCCGGCGATGACGTGGCCAGGATGCAGAAACTCCTCGATGTGCTGGAGGACCTGGACGATGTGCAGGCGGTCTACCACAACGCTGCTTTATGAGCCCCCACGCTCCCCACTTCATGTGGTCGCTGCCCCCCGAGGGGGCCGTCGGCCTCCTGGAGGCGGCTCGTCGGAGGCCGTTATGAAAATACTGGTTGTAGGTGGTGGTGGGCGTGAACACGCGTTGGCTTGGAAACTGGCCCAGTCGCCCAAAGTGCAGACGGTGTTTGTGGCGCCGGGTAACGGCGGGACGGCTCACGGCGGACACATCCGGAACCTGGACATTACGGATCTGACGCAACTGCGCGAATGGGCAATCCAGGAAAAAATCGCGCTCACCGTGGTCGGCCCTGAAGGCCCGCTGGCACTGGGCCTCGTGGACGAATTTCGCTTGCACGGCCTGCGCGTGTTTGGCCCCACGCGCGCAGCCGCCCAGCTGGAGAGCTCGAAGGCATTTTCCAAGGCCTTCATGCAGCGCCATGGCATCCCCACGGCCGCCCACGAAACCTTTTCCGATGCGGCGGCGGCGCATGCCTACGTGGCTTCCATGGGCGCGCCGATTGTGGTCAAGGCCGATGGCCTGGCGGCCGGCAAGGGTGTGGTGGTGGCCGTCACGCTGGAGCAGGCGCACGCAGCCATTGACCAGATGCTGCCCGAAAACCCCGGTACGCAACGCAGGGCGGGTGAGGAAACACTGGTCGTGATAGAAGAATTCCTGGAGGGCGAGGAAGCCAGCTTTATCGTGGTGTGTGACGGCAAGAACGCGTTGCCCCTGGCTACCAGCCAGGACCATAAACGCCTGCTCGACGGGGACCTGGGCCCCAACACCGGGGGTATGGGGGCTTATTCGCCGGCACCCGTGGTTACACCGGCCGTACATGCCCGGGCGATGCGTGAAATCATCATGCCGACACTGCGCGGCATGGAGAAGGACGGCATCGTGTACACCGGGTTTTTGTATGCCGGGCTGATGATAGACAAGCGGGGCTTGGTCAAGACACTTGAATTCAATTGCCGTCTGGGCGACCCCGAAACGCAGCCGATCTTGATGCGGCTCAAGACCGACCTGCTCGAAGTCCTGTGGGCGGCGACCGAAATCGGGGCCAGTTCCAGGCTGGATGAAATAGCCCTGAAATGGGACCGCCGCACCGCCCTGGGCGTGGTGCTGGCCGCCAAGGGGTATCCGGCGCAGCCTCGCGTAGGCGATGTGATAGACGGCTTGCCGGGTGAAGCGCCGGACGCCATGGTTTTCCATGCGGCCACCCGGCGCGTTGGTGATGTCGTCACTACGTCGGGCGGCCGCGTACTGTGCGTCACGGTGCTGGCGGACAAAGCCCGCAAGGCGCAGCAGCGCGCCTACGAGATAGTGCGAAGCATTCAGTTTGACGGCATGCAATACCGCGGCGACATCGGCCATCGTGCCGTCGCCCCCTGAGTGTGAGAGGCCTGGCCGTGACCGATCCGGAAACCCCGGCAGCCGCGCAATCCGATACCCCTGGCAAGCCGCGGGTGGAACAGGTGCGCCGCTACCTGCTTGACCTGCAAGCCCGCATCACCGGCGCCGTCGCGTCCATGGACGGCGGCACATTTCTGCGCGACGCCTGGGAAAAAGCCCCCGGCGAAACCCTGCAAGGCAATGGCGTGACGATGATTCTGGAGGGGGGCGCGGTGTTCGAGCGCGCGGGCTGCGGCTTTTCGCATGTGCGTGGGCCCAAGCTGCCGCCGTCCGCCACCCAACACCGCCCGGAGTTGGCGGGCGCTCCGTTTGAAGCCATGGGGGTTTCGCTGGTATTCCATCCGCGCAATCCTTACGTGCCAACGGTGCACATGAACGTGCGCATGCTCGCCGCCATTGGCCCGGACGGGCAGGAGGTGTGCTGGTTTGGCGGCGGCATGGATTTGACGCCGTATTACGGCTTTGAGGAAGACGCGGTGCATTTCCACCGCTGTTGCAAGGCGGCGCTGGAACCTTTCGGGTCTGGCTTGTACCCGCGTTTCAAGACCTGGTGCGACGACTATTTCTGCCTAAAACACCGTGCCGAGCAGCGCGGTGTGGGCGGCATATTTTTCGACGACTTTTCGGAGCCGGGTTTCGACGCCAGTTTTGCCCTGCAGCGCGCCGTCGGCGACGCGCTGCAGGGCGCCTACCTGCCGATTGTCGAACGCCGCAAGGCGATAGGCTACGGCCCGCGTGAACGTGAGTTCCAGCTCTACCGGCGCGGGCGTTATGTCGAGTTCAATCTGGTATGGGACCGCGGGACCCACTTCGGTCTGCAGTCGGGCGGGCGCACCGAGTCCATCCTGATGTCCATGCCGCCGCTGGTGAGCTGGGCCTACCAGCAGGTGCCGGCGCCTGGCACGCCCGAAGACGGGCTGTACCGCAAGTTTCTGGTTTGCAGGGATTGGGTTTGAGCTTGCCGCCGCCGAAACGGCTGGGCATGTTTGGCGGCGCGTTCGACCCGCCCCATGCGGCACACCGGGCGCTGGTCGAAGCTGCGCTGGACCAACTGCGCTTGGACTGCCTGCGGGTTTTTCCGACGGGCAACGCGTGGCACAAGACCAGAACACTTTCGGATGCGCGCCACCGCATTGCGATGGCCGGCTTGGCGTTTGCCGACCTGCCCGCCGTACAGGTGGACCCGCGCGAAACCACGCGCTCCGGTCCCAGCTACAGCGTGGATACCTTGCACGAGTTGCAGGCCGAAAACCCGCAAGCGCAGATTTTTCTGGTCATCGGGCAAGACCAGGCCCAGGCCCTGGCCACCTGGCGGGAGTGGGAGGCCGTGCCGCAGCTTGCTATAATTTGCGTAGCTGCACGCGAAGACTCCATGGGCGCATCAAAGCCTTTTTCTCCGCCCCCGGGGCTCGAATCGCGTTTCATCAGGCTGAATTTCCAGGTTTCACCCGTCAGCGCCACCGATATACGGGCGCGCGTCGCGGCGGGTCAACGTGTTGTCCCTCTGGTCTGCGCCGCCGTTGCGCGTTATATTGTTCACCACCATCTCTACCAATCCGCTTGATGATTACTGAAACCGCCGCCAAACGAGACACCCAGAAACTCCAGCGAGCCATTGTTGACGGGCTTGAAGACGTGAAAGCGCAGGACATCCAGGTTTTTGACACTGAGCATCTGTCGCCGCTGTTTGAGCGTGTGATCGTGGCCTCTGGCACATCCAACCGGCAGACCAAGGCGCTGGCAGCCAGTGTGCGTGACGCGGTGCGCGATGCGGGTTTCCCCAAACCACGCATAGAGGGTGAAGCGAATGGCGAATGGATCATTGTGGATTGTGCACAGGCCGTGGTGCACATCATGCAACCCAGTTTTCGCACCTATTACCACCTTGAAGAGTTGTGGGGCGAAAAGCCGGTGCGACTCAAGTTCGGGACAGCCAAGCCGGTAAGCGCCGCGCCCGTTAAAGCGGCTCCTGCAAAAGCCGCTACCGGCAACCGGGGCGCTTCCAAGGCGGTTGCTGCAAAACCGCAGTCTGCAAGGGCTGCACCGGCGAAGCCGGCCCCAGCAAAATCCGCGGCGGCCAAGGCCACCCCTGGCAAGGCCGTCAAACCGGCGCGCAAGGCGGCATCTGCCCCGGCGAAGTCCGGCCCGGCTAAAACCGCCAAGCCTGCCGCAGCCCCCACCAAGGCCAGGCCGGCGGCCCGTAAAAGGCCAGCGCCCAAGGTCTGACAACGTCGTCGCGGAGCCGCCGTGAAGCTGCTGGTGGTTGCGGTCGGCCAGCGTATACCTGCCTGGGCCCAGGCGGCCTGGGACGAATACGCCAAACGGTTCCCGCCTGAACTGCGGGTCGAGCTAAAAGCGGTCAAGACCGAGGCGCGCGCATCAAAAACACTCGCGACCCTGCTGGCGGCCGAGCGCGACCGCATACGCGCGGCGATAACACCTGGCAGCCGTGTTGTGGTGCTGGACGAGCGTGGTACGCCGCTCAGCACGGTTGCGCTGGCGCAGCGGCTGGAGCAATGGCAACTTGGCGGCAACGATGTCAGCCTGGTGATTGGTGGCCCGGACGGGCTGGACCCCAGCTTCAAGCAGGCGGCGCACGAACGCATTCGCCTCTCCGATTTGACCTTGCCGCACGCGTTTGCGCGCGTGTTGCTGGTGGAACAACTCTACCGTGCCTGGTCCATCAATGCCAATCACCCTTACCACCGTGAGTGACGCACCATGAGCACCGCCGGGCCGTTCCCAAGGGCGCATTCCGCAGCGCGCGGCGCGGAGGATGCCTGATGAGCGCATTTCTCTATCTGGCATCCCAAAGCCCGCGTCGGCACCAACTGCTGGACCAACTGGGCCTGCGCCATGTATTGCTGTTGGCCGATGCGCAGGAAGACGCCGAGGCGCTGGAAGAAGTAAAGCCAGGCGAGGCACCGGCTTCGTACGTAAGCCGGGTCACCGGGCTAAAACTCGAAGCCGCCATGCGACGGCGCACGCTGCGCGCCTTGCCGCCGGCACCCGTCATGTGTGCCGATACGACGGTTGCGCTTGGGCGGCGAATACTCGGCAAACCGGCCGACCTTGCGCAGGCTCGTGAAATGTTGTCCGCCTTGTCCGGGCGAACCCACCGCGTGTTGACCGCCGTGGCCGTGGGTTCGGGAACCCGGCGCATGCAGGCATTGAGCGTTTCGCGGGTAAGGTTTGCAGCCCTGACGACCCGGCAAATCCGTACTTATGCGGCGTCCGGCGAGCCTTTCGGCAAAGCGGGGGCGTACGCGGTGCAGGGTGCGGCCGCGGGCTTTATCTCGCACATCAGCGGCAGCTACTCTGGCATCATGGGCTTACCACTTTTTGAGACAGCGCGACTGCTGCGCTCGTTCGGTGTGAAGTTCTGACAAAAGCCCCGGGGAGAAAAGTTCCATGCAGGAAGACATTTTGATCAACTGGTCGCCCCAGGAAACGCGGGTTGCCATGGTTGAGAATGGTGTCGTGCAGGAATTGCACGTCGAACGCGCGCTGGAACGCGGCCTGGTGGGCAACGTCTATCTTGGCAAGGTCGCGCGGGTATTGCCGGGCATGCAATCGGCCTTTGTGGATATCGGGCTGGAACGCGCGGCCTTCCTGCATGTGGCCGATGTGTGGCACCGCCAGCCCGATGGCGAGGCGCCGGGTGCGTTGCGCGCATCGCTGCCCCAGGTGCCGATAGAAAAACAGGTGTTCGAAGGACAGTCGCTTACGGTGCAGGTGATCAAGGATCCGATAGGCAGCAAGGGCGCCCGGCTCTCAACACAGATCAGTATTGCGGGGCGTTTGCTGGTGTTCCTGCCGCAGGACGACCATGTGGGCGTGTCGCAGAAGATCCCTGCCAGCCAGCGCGATGAGTTGCGGTCGCGCCTGCAGTCGCTGACGCAGGACAAAGGAGGCGGCTTTATTCTGCGCACCAATGGCGAGGATGCCACCGACACCGAGTTATCCGAGGACATCGGCTACCTGCGCAAGGCCTGGGCACGGATACGGGACGCCGCAACGCGTTTGTCGCCGACCTCGCTGCTGCACCAGGACCTGAGCCTGTTGCAACGCGTGTTGCGCGACCTGGCGGGCGAAGCAACCCAGACCATCAAGGTCGATTCGCGCGAGCAGTTCGACATCCTGCTGGCTTTCGGGCGCGAGTTCATGCCGTCGGCCACCGGCAAACTGCAGCACTACAAGGGCGAGCGCCCGATTTTTGACCTGTTCGGCGTGGACGAGGAAATCGCCCGGGCACTGGGGCGCAGGGTAGAGCTCAAGTCGGGTGGTTACCTGATTGTTGACCAGACCGAGGCGCTGACCACGGTGGATGTCAATACCGGAGGTTTTGTCGGCGCACGCAATTTCGACGACACCATATTCAAGACCAACCTGGAAGCGGCACAGGCGATTGCGCGGCAGTTGCGCTTGCGCAACCTGGGCGGCATCATCATTGCCGACTTTATCGACATGGCGCGCGAAGACCACAGGGACGCGGTGCTGTCGGAGTTCCGCAAGCAGTTGGCGCGCGACCGTGTCAAGACCACCGCCGCCGGATTTTCGCAACTGGGCCTGGTGGAGATGACACGCAAACGCACGCGCGAGTCGCTGGCCCACATGTTGTGTGAACCCTGCGCCGCCTGCCAGGGCCGAGGCATCGTCAAGACGGCCCGCAGCGTGGCCTACGACATTTTTCGCGAAATCCTGCGGGAAGCGCGCCAGTTCAATCCGCGCGAGTTCCGGGTCGTCGCGTCGCCCAAGGTGATCGAGCTGTTCCTGGACGAAGAGAGCCAGCACCTGGCCGGCCTGAGCGAATTCATCGGCAAGTCGGTGTCGCTGCAGAGCGAAGCGGCGATGGGGCAGGAGCAGTACGACATCATCCTGCTGTGACCTGAGGAGGTTGAGGGTGGCCGGTGGTGTTCGTGCCTGATCGGTGACACGCGGACCATAATTCCACCATGCGCATTCTGCTGGCTGAAGACGACCTGTTGCTGGGAGACGGCCTGCGGGCCGGTTTGCGCCAGCTCGGTTTCCAGGTCGACTGGGTCGTTGACGGCGAAGCCGCGCAGCGCGAATTGCGTTCGCAGGCGTATGCGGCCGCCGTGCTCGACCTGGGGCTTCCGCGCCTGGACGGCATGGAGGTTTTGGCGGCGATCAGGCGGGCCGGTGTCACGTTGCCGGTATTGGTGCTGACAGCCAGGGACGCGGTGCCGGACCGGGTCAAAGGCCTGGACGCCGGAGCGGACGACTATGCAGCCAAGCCTATTGACCTGAACGAACTCGCGGCCCGTCTACGTGCCCTGGTCCGCCGTTCGCATGGCCGGCCCGAGGAGTCCTTGACCGCGCGGGATGTGGTGCTGGACCCGGCGGCCCGGTCGGTGCAGCGGGCCGGAGCGCCGGTGACGCTGTCGCCGCGCGAGTTCGACCTGCTCTACGCCCTCATGCTGGGGGCAGGGCGGGTGTTGTCGCGCGAGCAACTCGAACAGCATATGTACAGCTGGGGCCAGGAGGTAGACAGCAACACGATCGAGGTCCATATCCACCACCTGCGCCGCAAACTCGGCGGTGCGCTGATCCAGACCGTGCGTGGTGTGGGCTACATGCTGGTACGTGACCCCGGCACGCCATGACGATGGCGAGACCGCGTTCATTGCAGGGCCGGCTGCTGGTGCTGGTGGTGGGTCTGGTCGCGTTTGTCTGGCTGGTCGCGGCCGTACTCACGTGGCTGGACGTCCGCCGTGAACTCGACGAGCTGCTCGACGGCCATCTGGAGCAGGCGGCCGCGTTGCTGGTGATGCAGCAAGTCAGGGCGGTGGAGGATGACGACCACGAAATCGATGTGCCGGTTTTGTATGCCAATGCGCCGAAAGTGGCGTTCCAGGTGTTTCACGAAGGCCGCCTGCTGCTACGTTCGGCCAGCGCGCCGATTGCGCCGATGATTGATCCCGGCAACAAGTTCAAGACCGGGTTCAAGACGGTAGTGATAGACAAGAGGGTATGGCGTGTTTTCGCCGCCTATGGCGCCGAGAGCGATATGCAGGTTTATGTTGGCGAGCGTGAGCAATCGCGGGCTGCTATTTTGCGCGCCGTCCTGCGCAGCACCTTGTCGCCGATGCTGGTGGCGCTGCCGCTGTTGGCGCTGGCGGCGTGGTGGGCGGTGCGGCGCGGCCTGGCACCTCTGCGGCGGCTTGGGCGCACCTTGACCGAGCGCCGGCCGCAGGCGCTGGACCCGCTTGTGCTGGAAGGTGCGCCGTCAGAGATGGATCCGATGCTGACGGCGCTTAACGGCCTGTTCGGGCGTATCGCCGGGCTGATGGAATCAGAACGCCGGTTCACTGCCGACGCCGCGCATGAACTGCGAACACCGATTGCGGCGATCCGTGCCCAGGCCCAGGTGGCCCTGGGTGAATCCGATGGCGCGGCGCGCAGGTACGCGCTGTTGGCAACGCTGGAGGGATGTGACCGCGCTACGCGTTTGGTGGAGCAACTGCTGACGCTTTCAAGGCTGGAGACCGGGGCCGCCGGATCGACGACCAAAGTGGATCTGGGGGCGCTGGTCAAGACCGTGCTGGCCGATCTGGCGCCACAGGCGATTGCCAAGCAACAGCTGGTCGAGTTGGCGGTGGGCGCACCTTGCCAGGTGCAGGGCGACGCGACGCTGCTGGCGGTGCTGGTACGCAACCTCGTTGACAACGCGATTCGCTACAGCCCGCAACAGGCATCAGTTGCCGTGGCCGTGACGACGCAACAGGAAGGTGTCCGGCTGACGGTCGAGGATGGCGGGCCTGGCATGGGTGAAGCAGACCTGGCGCGGCTCGGTGAGCGCTTCTTCCGGGTGCTCGGCACCGGACAGCGTGGCAGCGGCCTTGGCTGGTCGATCATCCGGCGCATTGCCGATGTACACGGCGCAACCGTGCAGCTCGGTCGCTCCGTGCAGCTCGGCGGACTGGCCGTTGCGGTGGTGTGGGGGCCGGCAGCGTAATTGGGGAGCGTGATCAGGCGGCAGCGGCGTCCGCCGTGGCACCCAGGCCGAGCCCGTACAGGCGCGCATAGACGCCGCCTGCGTCCATCAACGCCGTGTGGGTACCGACCTCCACGATACGCCCCCCATCCAGCACCACAATGCGGTCCGCATGCTGCACGGTGGACAGGCGATGGGCGATAACCAGCGTCGTGCGTTGTTGCATCAGCCTTTGCAGCGCCTCCTGCACCGCGCGCTCCGACTCGGCGTCCAGAGCCGACGTGGCTTCATCCAGAATCAGTACCGGCGCATCCTTGTACAGGGCGCGGGCAATGGCCAGGCGCTGGCGCTGGCCGCCCGACAACTGCATTGCATTGTGTCCGACGATGGTGTCCAGCCCTTGGGGCAGTTCGTCCACCAAGTTCCGCAGATTGGCTGCTGCCAGACACTGTGCCACCTTGGCGCGGTCCACTTCCTGCCCCAGCGCCACGTTGACCGCAATCGTGTCGTTGAGCATCAACACATGCTGGCTGACCAGGGAGAATTGCCGGCGCAGCGACGCCAGATCCCACTCGCGCAGTTCGTGGCCGTCCAGCCAGACCTTGCCCGAACTTGTATCCACAAAACGCGGCAGCAGATTGACCAGCGTGGTTTTGCCCGAACCCGAGGCCCCTACCAAGGCAACCGTTTCTCCCGCCGACACCTCGAGGCTGAAATGGTCCAGCGCCGGCACCAGGTTGTCGCCGTAACGCACGGTCGCGCCGTCAAACCGGATCAGGCCCGTCACACGCTGTTTGGTGAATGTCCCGCCGGTTTCGCTGACGGTGGTGGATATCAGGTCCAGGCCGCGCTCCATGGCGGCCAAGCCACGGGTAATCGGATTGGCCACCTCGGTGAGATGTTTGAGCGGCGCAATCAGCATCAGCATGGCGGTAACAAATGCTACAAAACCACCCACCGATGTGTTGTGGTCCGCACTCTGGATCAGCGCGACCGTAATCACCGCCGACAAGGCGATGGCAGCCAGCAACTGGGTCAGGGGTGTCATGGCCGCCGAGGCGGCGGTGGACTTCATCGACAGCTTGCGCAAGGCCTCGCTCAAATTGCGGAAACGCAGCGCCTGCGCGGCTTGTGCCGCCTGCAAACGGATGTCGCGGTGGGCCAGCACGTTTTCTTCTACCACGTAGGCGAGATGGTCGGTGGCATCCTGGCTGTTGCGGGTCACCCGGTAGAGCCGGCGTGACAGCTTGCGCATGACATACGCGACGGCCGGGAACAGGCACACCACAATCATGGTGAGCTTCCAGTTCAAAACCATCAGATAACCCACCAGCGCCAGCAGCGTCAGGCTGTTGCGCGTCAGGGTCATCAGGGCGCTGACCAGCAGGTTGGAGCCACTCTGCACTTCGTAGACGATGGTATTGGCCAGTGCACTGGAAGACTGGCCGGCAAACAGCGCGAGGCGGGCGTCCAGCAGTTTCTCAAACATCGCCTTGCGCAATACCATCAAACCCCGGCTCGTAATCCTGGTCATCGCTACCTGGGACACAAAGCTGCAGATGCCGCGCACACCAAACAGCAGCACCAGCGATACCGGCACCACCCATAAGGGCAGGGAGCCCTTCTGAAAGCCCCGGTCCAGCAAGGGCTGCAGCAGGGCCGGGATCAGCGGTTCGGAGAGGGCCAGCAGCAGCGTGGAACCGGCTGCCATGGCCCACACGGACAGGGGCCGCCCAAAATACGGCCACAGGCGCGCCATGCGATTGAACAGGTTGGCCGCCAGTGCGGTGGGTTCTTGCATGGTCGATCCGGGGAACGGGTTCTGAGTTTCTGTCTGGGCTGCGCGGGCTATTATCGGGGCACCACAAAATACCCAAGCCCCTGCATTGCGAACCACCTCCATGACGCCACGCCCGATTTCCGGCATCGCCATCTTTGCGCGCCTGTTGGCTGCCTGCTGCCTGCTGGCCGCACTCTCTCCGGCCTGGGCCCAGTTCAAGGTCGAGGTGTCCGGTGTGGGCCTGACGCAGTTGCCTATTGCGGTACCTGCGTTTCGTGGTGACGACGCTGCGCCGCAAAAGATCGGTGCCATTGTGCTGGCCGACCTGGAGCGCAGCGGGCAGTTCCGCGGCCAGGATACCGGCGGTATTGCGATGGATGAGTTGTCGCGCCCGGAACTCAGCGCCTGGCGCCAGCGGGGTGCCGATTCGCTGGTCACTGGCAGCGTGACGCGTTTGCCGGATGGGCGGTTTGACGTGCGCTTCCGGCTGTGGGACGTGGCACGCGGGCAGGATCTGGGCGGCCAGAGTTATGCCGTGACCGCTGGTGACTTGCGCCAGTCGGCACACCGTATTGCCGACTTCGTCTACGAAAAGCTGACCGGCGACAAAGGTGTTTTCTCGACCCGCATCGCCTACGTCACCAAGGCGGGCCAGCGCTTCAATCTGTGGGTGGCGGACTCGGATGGCGAAAACGCGCAGTCTGCTTTGACCAGCCCGGAGCCCATCATTTCCCCGGCCTGGTCGCCCAATGGCGCGCTGCTTGCCTATGTATCGTTTGAATCGCGCAAGCCGGTGGTCTACACGCACGAGGTCGCCAGCGGCAAGAGGCGCCTGCTGGCCAATTTTCGCGGCTCCAACAGCGCACCGGCCTGGGCGCCCGATGGCCGTACGCTGGCTGTCACATTGAGCCGCGACGGCGGTTCGCAGCTGTACATGATCGATACCGCGGGTGGCGAACCGCGCCGTCTGGCGCAGTCGGCCAGCATTGATACCGAGCCGGCCTTTTCACCCGACGGACGCAGCATTTATTTTGTGAGTGACCGCGGTGGGTCGCCGCAGATTTATCGCATGCCCGCGGGTGGTGGCAATGCCGAGCGCGTGACCTTTACGGGCAGTTACAACATATCGCCTACGGTCAGTCCCGATGGCCGCTGGCTGGCCTATATTTCGCGGGTGAATGGCGCCTTCAAACTGCATGTGATGGAACTCGCCAGCGGCAACAGCACGGCCATTACGGACACCTCCGCCGATGAGAGCCCGAGTTTTGCGCCCAATAGCCGCTTGATAACCTATGCCACCCAGATCCAGGGTCGCGAAGCGCTGATGACGACCACCCTCGACGGCAAACTCAAGGCCCGGCTGGCTGGACAAAGTGGTGACATACGCGAGCCGGACTGGGGCCCGTTCCTGAAACAATGAAATCAACGAGGAGTAATTGGATGAAGCAAATCTTGCTGGCTTTGGCAGTCGCTATTCTGATGGCCGGATGTGGTTCCTCGGTCAAGCTGGATGATGTTGCGGTCGAAGACAAGACCGGCACGCCGGTAGCAGGCCAGCCGGCGGGCGCGCAGACGCCGATCGCAAACGCCACAAGCGGCTCGGGTACCGTGACCCGAACCGCCATTGCGCCGGTCGAACTCGGTAGCCCCGCCGCGAACGCCGCCGCGCCCACGGGCTCGCGGATTGTCTACTTCGACTACGACAGTTTTGCCATCAAACCCGAATTCCAGGACCTGATTGAGGTCCATGCGCGCTACATCAAGGCCGACCGGAACCGCAAAGTTTTCATCGAAGGCCACACCGACGAGCGGGGTGGGCGTGAATACAACCTGGCGCTGGGCCAGAAGCGCTCCGAAGCCGTGCGCCGCGCGCTGGGATTGCTCGGTGTTGCCGACAGCCAGGTTGAGGCCGTGAGTTTTGGCAAGGAAAAGCCCGCGGTCCAGGGCAGCGACGAGCCGGCCATGGCAAAGAACCGTCGCGCTGAAATCGCGTACCGATGAACAGTTGCCTGGGGCATCCGGTGCGGCTCAACTACCTCCGGGTTGTCGCTGTCGTCGGCGGGTTGTGGCTGGGTGTGGCCCATGCAGGTTTGTTCGACGATGAAGAAGCGCGCAAGGCGATACTGGATTTGCGCCAGCGTGTTGAATCCGGCCGGCAGGCGTCGGATGCGGGTTTGCAGCGTTTGCTGGAAAGCCAAAACGAACAGGTGCGACGCAGCACGGAAGAGAGTGCGCTGTTGCGGCGAAGCCTGCTAGACCTGCAAAACCAGATTGAGGCTTTGCGCGCCGACGTTGCGCGGCTGAACGGACAAGGCGAACAGATGGGCCGCGAGTTGCTGGAGTTGCAGCGCCGCCAAAAAGACGTGGCGCAGAACCAGCAGGAATTGGCGCGCGGCGTGGACGAACGCGTGCGCCAGCTGGAGCCGGCCAAGGTGACCGTGGACGGGCGCGAGATTTCGGTCGAGCCGGCCGAACGGCGCGCCTTTGAGGCCGCGCTGGCGAGTTTTCGTGCGGGTGATTTTGCCGCCGCGCAATCAGGGTTTCTGGGCCTGCTTTCGCGTTACCCCAAGAGTGGTTACGGACCATCGGCGCTGTTCTGGCTGGGCAATGCGCAGTACGCCACGCGGGACTACAAGGAGGCGATCACCAATTTCCGTATTTTGTTGGCGGCCGCACCTGAGCACCTGCGCGCGCCCGAGGCCCTGTTGTCGGTTGCCAATTGCCAGATCGAACTCAAGGATGTGCGAAGCGCGCGCAAGACGCTTGAAGACCTCGGCAAGAACTATCCGCAGTCCGAGGCGGCCGTGGCCGGCAAGGAACGCCTGGCCCGTTTGCGCTGAGCGCCATGTCCGCCGAGATGGATACCGCGCGCCGCTTTGGCGCGCTGGAGCGCTTGTACGGCGTGCGCGGCGCGCAGCACATCCGGGATTCGCACGTGGCTGTGGTGGGCATCGGCGGAGTCGGCTCCTGGTCGGCGGAAGCGCTGGCGCGAAGTGGTGTGGGGCACCTGACCCTGATCGACATGGACCACGTGGCCGAGTCCAACATCAACCGCCAGGTGCACGCCTTGCAAACCACGTTGGGCCAGGCCAAGGTGCAGGCCATGCGGGAGCGCATTGCGCTCATCAACCCCGAGTGCGTAGTCAATACCGTGGAAGAGTTTGTGGAGGGTGCCAACTGGCCGGACCTGTTGCCCCATCCGGCGGACGCCGTGATCGACGCCTGCGACCAGGTGAAGGCCAAGACGGCGATGGCCGCTTGGGCGCGTTCCGGTGAAACGATTTTTGTCGCGGTGGGTGCTGCCGGCGGCAAACGTCTCGCCCACAAGGTGGATATTGAAGACCTGTCCAGATGCACCCATGATCCGCTGCTGGCGCAGGTGCGCAATCGGCTTCGCAAGGAATATGCTGCGCCGCGGGAGGGCAAGAAGATGGGTATTGCCTGTGTGTTCAGTACGGAGCCGGTATCACCGCCGGACGCTTCGTGCGGCGTCGAATCCGACGGCTCGCTAAATTGTCATGGCTATGGGTCGCTGGTCAGCGTGACCGCGACCTTCGGCCAGTGCGCGGCCGGCTGGGTGCTGAACGAGATTGCAAGACGCCCTTGAAGCCGGCCCCGAATCGGGTACTTATCGAGCTATAATTTTAGGCTTTGCGGCATCGTGCAAGCAGCGCCGCAAAAAGAGGTGACGGGACGTTAGCTCAGTTGGTAGAGCAGCGGACTTTTAATCCGTTGGTCGGCAGTTCGAGCCTGCCACGTCCTACCAGGTATGCGAGGGCCTGATTGTTATGGTCAGGCCCTTTTCGCGACCCGTCTCCTTGTCATCAGGCCGGATTTCCCGGCACCATGGCGCTACAGTTTTGGAAGTGGGTTCTTAGCTCAGTTGGTAGAGCAGCGGACTCTTAATCCGTAGGTCGACAGTTCGAATCTGTCAGGACCCACCACTTTTACCCGCACCGGGTATGGAAAGCCCGCTATCTTTATGGTAGCGGTCTTTTTGCCTATTAGACGTTTTATTTGGCACTTGCCTTATATCCAGTAGTTTCGGGCGCCCATCACCATGTCCGGCTCGGCTGCCTCGCGCCAGCTATGTCAATGCAACAGCGCCACGTATCCCCTCGATGGCCTCTGCGGCGCGCGCGAAGTGTGGTGTCCCGGCGACGCGTTAATTCCAACTTAAGAAAATCGTGGTTATATTGCCTCCAAGGCGATTGCTGCCGGTCCGGCTCGGTCGTCCTGATCCCGTACGCCAGTTCGCCGGCTCGCCCGTTTTCGCACCCCAGACGCAGGCTAAAAAATGATTCGAGACAACCCGGATTTCAAGTTGATAAACAACACGTTCCCGCATGTCGGGAAGAAGCTTGAATTTATGTGGGGCTATCCTGAATTTAACCAGCTGATCCACGATTTGCAACACGACAACCGGGAGGGCAAGAGGACTGGTTTCCCGATGGATCTCTTGATGGCCCTTTTCAATCTGGCGCTGGCACACGACAAGCAGTATCCGAATTTGGTGCGCGGTGAAAGCGATGTCTGGACCCCGAGCAAGGCGCGGTGACTGGACGCGCAGAGAAGTTTCGGGCTAATGCAAATCCCGTGTCACCTGCTGGTGCCGCAGGCCTTTTGCAAAAGCGTGGCGGGCACGCAGGCGTGGATCGGTAACCACTTCGCCTATGGTTTCACCCAGCACCATGACGACCCCGAGCAGCGGCAGCACCAGCATCAGGCCGGCCACTCCGGCCACGGCGCCACCCACAAAAATCATCAGCACCGACAGCAGCGGGTGCAGGCGCAGGCTGCGCCCTATGGTGAGCGGCATAAAAACAAAATCGTCCAGCAGGCGCACCGCCACGAAGAGGCCGATGGCGCTGTAGGCAACGGCCGGGTCGCCGGGGTAGTCGGTGGCCGCCACCAGCACCACCAGCAGGCAGCCCAGGATCGATCCCACGTAAGGTACCCAGGCCAGCACCGCTGTTACCAGGCCCAGAGCAAGCGGCGCCGAGACTCCGATCAGCCACAAGCCCGCTGCCAGGCACATGGTGTCGAGTACGGTCAGCTTGATCAGTCCCTGGAAGTAGAGCCTGGCCGTGTGGTCCACCTGATCGAGCAGATAAAGTGTGCGCTCGAAGAAGGCGTTGGGCACGGAGCGGCCCAGGAATTTCTTGAAGCGCCAGCCGTCGCGCAGAAAGAAAAATGCCAGAAAAGGCGCCAGCATCAGAGAAGGTAGCCATGCGGCTATCGTGAAGGCGGCGTCCGCAAGAAAGCTGCCGGGCAATTTGTCGCCCAGTTCGCTGATTTGTCGCGTCCATTGTTCGCTCAAGTGGGCCTTGGCAGCGAGCGAAAAGGTTTTCTCCAGCCAGCTCAGCGTTTGTGCCACAAAACGCAGCCCGCCCTCCACATACCGCGCACCGGACTCCTGCCATGCTCCAAGATGGGTACTTAACCACGGGACCATGGCCACCACGATCACGGCAGCCACCGCAAACGCCGTGCCGCTGACCAGGGCCGCTGAGGCGTCGCGCGACATGCCGCGCAGCACCAGCCGTTGTTGCAGCGGGAACAGTGGATAATAAATGATGAGGCCGAAAACGAAGGGTACGACCAGCCACAGTATCTTCTGGAACAAAAACAGCAAGACACAAGTGCACGCCAGGATGGCACACCAGGCCAGCGGCCCGGAGCGGTAGTCGGCAAGCCTCATAGCGGCCCCGGTCCCGCGGCCGCGCCGTTGCGCCCCATGGCACGCAAGCGCACGCCGAGATGGCGTGCCAGTTGCATTGCGATCTTGGAGGCGATCAGCCCGTGCGACTGCATCAGGCCCAGAAAATCACCGCGGAACAGCACCAGCAGGGTGCTGTTCTCCGCCGCCCGCGCCTGTGCGGATCGCGGTGCTTCGTCCAGCAACGCCAGTTCGCCGAAAAAACTGCCACTGCCCAGCATCGCAATTGGTGTGCCGGTCTGCCCCTGGCGGCAAATCAGCACCTTGCCTTCGAGCACGACGTAAAAGGCCTCGCCTTTTTCTTCCTCGTCGAAGACAACTTCGTTTTCCAGGTAATTGCGCTCGTGCATGAAGCCGTCCACTACCCGTATTTCGCGCCGGGTCAGATCGGCGAAGAGCGGCATCTTCTCCAGCTCTCGCAAGCGTTTGGGCAGACTGCTGTTGCGAAAGATGTTCAGCATCTTGGTTGGGGCCTGTGGTGTGGGTGTAGCCGGACAACCGCTCACTCGAGCTTGATGCCGGTCTCCTTGACCACTTTGCCCCAGCGTTCCATCTCCGACACCATGTACTCGGCCATGGCTTCGGGGGTGGAGGGAGCGACTTCCACACCGGCGTCGAGCAAGGCCTTTTTGGTGTCAGCCGAATTCATGAGCTTGGTGATTTCGGCATTTAGCCTTGTCACGATATCGCGTGGTGTACCGGCGGGCGCCAGCAGGGCCAACCAGACCGAGGCCTCGTAACCCGGTACACCGGCTTCCTGCATGGTGGGCACGTCGGGCAGCTGCGGGATGCGCTTGGCGGTGGTCACGGCCAGCGCCCTCAGGCGGCCCGCCGGCACCTGCGCCAGTGCGTTGGGCACGCCCGCAAAACTGCTTTCCACCACACCGGCTACCAGGTCGCTGGCCGCGCCCGCGCTGCCTTTGTAGGGCACGTGCTGCAGTTTGGCGCCGGTCATCGACACAAACATCCCGCCCATCAGGTGCTGCGAACTGCCGTTGCCCGATGACGCATAGTGGATGGTGTCGGGAGCCGCCTTGGCCAGCGCGATGAGCTCCTGCACATTGCGCGCCGGCAACTTGGGGTTGACCAGCAGCACGTAAGCTGAATCGACCAGCTTGGAGACCACGGTAAAACTCTTGATCGGGTCGTAGGGCAGGCTTTTGTAGACCCATGGGCTGATCACATGTGTAGTTGACACCATGACCAGCGTGTAGCCGTCGGGCGCGGACTTGGCGACAAAGTCGGTGCCGATGATGGACCCTGCGCCGGCCTTGTTCTCGATCACGAATTGCTGCCCCATGGCCAGCGACAGCTTCTGCCCCAGGATACGGGCTACCACGTCGGTAAAGCCACCCGGTGCGAATGGAACAATGAGTTTGACCGGCTTGTTGGGATAACCCTGCGCCGGCGCGACGGACACGCATAGGGCCAGCAACGGTCCGAGCAGCAAGGACCTGGTAGCGGTTTTCATTCGGTCTCCCCGGTGTAGTCGGGCTCGGGCATGGTGAAGAAGCCGTGCAGGATCTGGTACACCATCATGTAGTTCTTCTGTTGGAAGCTGGCATGCGAGATGCCCGCCATCACGCTGA
>JANLPN010000454.1:0-5378 GCA_031367285.1 Betaproteobacteria bacterium
GCGTACCGCCGTCTTGGGGTTATTGCCCACATCCCAGGGCCGGTCGGCAAAGAACTTGGGCGGCATATCGTCCACAAAGGTGTCGAACACCACGCAGTAGCTGCCCGGCGTAACCATGGGCGCATAGGCTTGCAGCTCGGCCAGCACGTGGTCATGGGTGTGCATGGAGTCCAGGAACACCATCACGCGCCCGAAACCCTGGGCGGCGGCTCGGACCTGGGCCACCGTGTCTGGCGCCACCGACGAGCCCTGAATCATCTGGATACGGCTTGCCATCGGATGCGCCTCTATCGCTGCGCGGTTATGGGCCCGGATGTCGATGTCCACACCGATCACCTTGCGTTTCGACTTGCGCGGGTCGATAGTGGCGCCGGCATCAATGGCGTCACACATATCCAGCATCGCCAGCATGGACGCACTCAGCACCAGCGAGCCACCATGGGCGACACCGGTCTCTATGACCAGGTCCGGCCGCACGGTCCAGACCAGTTCCTGCATCGCCACCATGTCCTGCGGGTACTGGATGATCGGCCGTCCCAGCCAGTCGTAGTTGTACACATACTTCCTGTGCATGGACTCCCGCAACCACTGCTTCGAGAGCTGCTTGAACGGTTCGTCCCGGGCGTAGGCTGCGAGCCGCTCACTGCGCTCGGCCGTGAATTGTTGTTCCGGATTCATGATGTTCCCCTCCAGTTGTCGATAGCGTGTGCCACGGTCACACTGCAGCCATCCTGGCCCGTTGCACCATGTCGGCCAGGCCCTGCTCCAGCGTCCAGCCGGGCCGCCAGCCGGTAGCCAGCAGGCGCAGGTTCTCGCCCACCAGCATGGGCGGATCGTCGGGCCGGCTGCTCGCCAGGTCCAGCACGGCGCGTGCGTCGCTGCCACACGCGCCCGCCAGCACCTCGACCACGTGGGCCAGTTGCACCGGCTGGCCCGAGCAGATATTGAAGTTGCCGCCCTGCCCATGCTCCAGCAGGGCCACAAAAGCCTGCGCTGCGTCGGGCGCATACAACATGCCGCGGTACGCGGCGGCATTGATGCCAAACGCCGCGGCACGTCCCAGAAAAACGTCGATCAAACGCGGCAGCATGCGCTGCGCCGCTTCGCCCGGCCCAAACGGAAAAAACACATGGCCCCAGGCGAGAGTGGCGTCGTGCAAACCACACAAGGCGCCAGTCAGGCGGCGCGTCGCATCCTTGGCAACACCGTACGTCGTTGCGGGCGTAAACGGCGTGGAAGCTTCGCGCAGATAACCATGCTGCCAGTCGTATTCCGCACAGGTGCCGGCCACCACTACGTGCCGCCCGCCGCGCCGGCAAAAAGCCTCGACGAGCCGCAGCGTGGCGTCGACCCAGCGAAAGTTGAGCGGCGAAGACCAGTACTTGCCGTATTCGGTGATCCAGGCAAGGTGCAGCAAATGGCTGGCATCCGACGCTTTCAGTGCCGCGTCAAGATCGGCTTCGCCAAGAAGAAGGTCGCAACGCAGCAGCGGCAGGTCTTCGTGGCCCGCAGGGTGGCTGCGCCCCAGCAGCGTCACGGCATGGCCCTGCTTGCGCAGGCACTGCAGCACATGGCGGCCCAGGTAACCGCTGGCACCGGTCAGCAGGACTTTCATGGAAACACTTCCAGCCGTGGAACCGCCGTGACGAACCGCCCGCCCCAGTCGCGGATACCGGCCAGTTGCGCCATTACCTCGTCACGCAGGTTCCAGGGCAGGATCAGCACCCGGTCGGGCCGGTCGGCCAGCAGGTGCGCCTCGTCCACGATCGGAATCCGGCTGCCGGGCAGGTAGCGGCCCTGTTTGGCCGGGTTCTTGTCCACCACATAGGGCAACAGGTCAGGCCGCACACCACAGAAATTGAGCATGGTATTGCCCTTGGCAGCGGCACCGTACGCGCCGACCTTGAGGTCGTCACGGGCGCACTGCAGCAGCCAGGCCAGCAGTTCATGTTTGACGCGCTCCGCCTGTGCCTGGAAGCCGGCGTAAAACGCACCGCCGGCCATACCGGCCGCCTGTTCCTGCTGCGCAACGCGCTGCAACCCGGCTCCCAGCGGGTGCCGCCCGCCAGCGGCAAGCTGTACAAACACGCGCAGACTGCCGCCGTGCGTGGGCAACTCCTGCACATCAAACACCGACAGCCCGTGAGCGGCGCAAATGCGCTGCACGGCCAGCAGCGACAGGTAGGAATAGTGCTCGTGGTAGGCCGTGTCAAACTGGTTCTGCCGCACCATCTGCAGCAGGTGCGGGAACTCGAACGTCGCTACACCTTGCGGTTTGAGCAGCAGGGCAAATCCGGCCACGAAGTCATTGATGTCGGGCACGTGCGCCAGCACGTTGTTGGCCACCATCAGGTCGGCCTGCCGGCCCTGCGCCGCCAATTCGCGCGCCAGCACGATGCCAAAAAACTTTTCCACCACGGCAATCCCCCTGGCCTTGGCAGCGGCGGCCGTACCAGCCGTGGGCTCGATGCCGTAACAGGGTACGCCGGCCTGCTGCACATACTGCAGCAGGTAACCGTCGTTGGACGCGATCTCCACCACCATGCTGCCGGCGTTCAGCACAAAGCGCTGCTGCATGTCCTGCACGTATTTCCGGGAATGCAGCAACCAGGAACTGGAGTAGGAGCTGAAGTAGGCGTAGTCGTCGCTGAACAACGCCTCGCGCCCGGCATGGTCCTGGGTTTGCACCAGCCAGCATTGCGTACACACCAGCACCCGCAACGGGTACCAGACTTCAGGGGCATTCAAAGCGGCCTGGCTGAGGTAGGCGTTGGACGGCGGGGCACTGCCCAGGTCCAAAAACGGGTGCGCCAATCCGGCGCCGCAAAACCGGCATTTCACAGGCGCACTCCTTCAAAATTGGCGTCTATCGCCAACTGGCCGGCGTCCTTGTCCGACAGGCCCTGCGCCGGGCGCGGCCAGGGTATGCCAAGCCGCTGGTCCAGCGGATGCAGGCCGGCCTGCGCCTGCGCCGCATACGGCACCGAATGGCAATACAGCAGCTCCACGTCATCACTCAAGGCCTGGTAGCCGTGCGCAAAACCCTCGGGTACCAGCAAGGCGCAGGCATTCTCAGTCGACAGCACTTCGGCATGCCACTGCAGAAAGGTGGGTGAACCGAAACGCAGATCTACGGCCACATCCCAGACCTCGCCGCGCAGGCAAGTCACCAGCTTCATTTCGGCATGGGGCGGCTGCTGGTAATGCATGCCCCGCAGCATGCCAATCCCTTGGGTATAGGTGTGGTTGATCTGCGCAATTGGCGCCATCCATCCCGCGGCTGCCAGCTCTTCGGCGCAAAACAGGCGGGACAGGAATCCCCGTGCATCCCCCAATTGCTGGCGCCGGACCAGCTTGAGGCCGGCCAGCGGGCAGTCGGACACCTGGAAGCGGTTCACGCTACGGCCTCAAAAGCCGCGATATCGGCCAGGCACAGGGCACGTGCGTCCTGCCCTTGAGCGAACTGCCGGTACCAGTGCATGGTGCGTGCCACGGCTTGCGGCAAGGCCCAGCACGGACGCACACCGAGCAGGCTGCGGGCCTTGGCAACTTCCAGGGCCAGCCAGGCGGTTTCGTGCAAGCCATCGTCACCCGCGCCCAGGAGCATCTGACCTTGCCCATAACTGCTAATGGCCAGTTCCACCAACTCGCCCACGGTGGCCACCGTGCCGGCATCGGGTCCGAAGTTGTAGGCCCCGGCCAGGGCCGGCTGCTGCCAGAGTTTTTCGGCCAGAACGAGGTAGCCGTTCAGGGGCTCCAGCACATGTTGCCACGGGCGCACGGCACCGGGCCGGCGCACCTGCAACACTTCGGCCCGGCTCCAGGCACGTACCGCGTCGGGTATCAGCCGGTCCTGCGCCCAGTCGCCGCCGCCCATCACGTTGCCGGCCCGGGCGGTGGCCACTGCGGCCCCGGCAGCGGCGAGGAAGGCGTCGCGGTAACTCGCCACCACCATCTCGCAGGCGGCCTTACTGGCGCTGTACGGGTCATGGCCTCCCAGTGCGTCGTCCTCCCGGTACGGATAAACCCATTCCCGGTTCTGGTACACCTTGTCGGTGGTGACCACCACTACACAGCGCAATTGCGGCTGGCCGCGCAAGGCGTCCAGCAGGTTGGCGGTTCCCATCACATTGGTGGCAAAGGTATCCAGCGGAGCCTGGTAACTCGGCCGCACCAAGGCCTGCGCCGCGAGGTGGAAAACAATCTCGGGACACGCATCGTGTACCCGTGCGGCAAGGGCCGTCGCGTCACGGATATCACAGTGCCGGCTGTCCAGCAACTCCGCTACCCTGGCCGGTTCAAACAAGTTGGGGCTTGCCGCGGGCGGCAGCGCGATGCCGGTAACCTGCGCGCCCAGGCGGTGCAGCCAGATCGCCAGCCAGGCGCCCTTGAACCCCGTGTGGCCGGTCAGCAGTACGCGTTTGCCGCGCCAGAAATCCGCCTGCGGCAGCATTACCAGCGCTTCCAGGGTGCCCTGCCCGACTGCCACAGGTCTTCGAGCATGTTTTTCTCACGCAGGGTGTCCATGGGCTGCCAGAAGCCAGTATGTTCAAACGCCATCAATTCTCCGTCGGCTGCCAGGCCCGACAAGGGCTCTGCCTCCCAACTCGTATTGTCTGCGGCGATACGCTCCAGCACGCCCGGCGACAGTACAAAAAAGCCGCCGTTGATCAGGCCGCCGTCGCCGCGCGGCTTCTCGGTGAACCCGCCCACGCGCAGGCCTTCCATGCGCAGGGCGCCGTAACGCCCCGGCGGTTGCACGGCCGTGATGGTGGCAAGCCGGCCGTGTTGTCGGTGGAAGGCTATGGATGCCGTGATGTCCACGTCGGACACGCCGTCACCATAGGTAAAACAGAAAGCCTGTTCGCCGCGCAGGTATTCGGCCACGCGTTTCAGGCGCCCGCCGGTCATGGTGTCGTCTCCCGTGTCCACCAGTGTCACCTTCCACGGTTCGGCGTGTTTCTGGTGTACCTCCATCTGGTTGTTGGCCATGCAAAAGGTCACGTCAGATGTGTGCAGGAAGTAGTTGGCGAAATACTCCTTGATGATGTAGCCCTTGTAGCCGCAGCAGATCACAAACTCATTCACGTCGTGGGCCGAATACATCTTCATGATGTGCCACAGAATGGGCTTGCCGCCGATCTCTATCATGGGTTTGGGCCGCAGATGGGTCTCCTCCGAAATGCGGGTACCCAGGCCACCGGCAAGAATCACGGCCTTCATGGTGTGTTTCGGCTCCAGCGTTGAAACATCTGCAAGTAGGCCTGCTCGACCTTGCGCGTAAAGCCCACCTCGTCCATGAGCCGGCTCATCCGCATCCTCTGGCGCAGCGTGCTGCGGGTGTGGGCCAGCTTGTCCCAGTCACTTGCCAGCTCCAC
>JANLPN010000472.1:0-5152 GCA_031367285.1 Betaproteobacteria bacterium
GCCGCTTGGGTCGGGTCATGGTTCGGCGACGCAGTAGTTTCCGCCACGCTTTCAGCGCGGGTCGTGCTGGGTCTGTCGGCAGTGCTAGGCGCGGTGATGATGCTCGGGCTGGCACGCACTTTGCCTGCGCCGCGCCCCCCCGCTGCCATAGCTAGGGCCGACTCAGCGACCACCGTTCAGGGCCACCCGGTCGCGCTCCTCTGGCTCAATGGCGCGCTGATGTTAGTGCTGGCGGGTTTTGAGCTGGGCATCGTATTGCAGGGCCAGCAAGAGGCCGGCCAGTCCTCGCGCCAGGCGGCGTTGATGTTCGCGGAGTGCAGCCTGGTAATGCTGGCCGTCAACGCCTTGCTCTTTTTCACGTCGCTGCTGGAGAAAATTCCGGCGCGCGTCCTGATCGGCACGGGCTTGATTCTGGCCATGATCGGCTTGGCGGTGTTGACCCAGCATCGCGCCGAGATATGGATGTATCTGGGCGTGAGTTTTACCTCTGCCGGCACCGGCCTGGTGTTACCGGTGATTGCCTACCTGGCTGCGGGTGCTTCAGCCAACCAACTCGGCACGACGATGGGAGGCCTGGCGGCCGCGGCCGGCCTGGGCCAGACACTGGGATCGGCCGCCGGCGGGTGGCTTTTCGGGGCATTTGCGCAGCGCAGCTTCGGCTGGTTGATTGTTCCGCTGGTTGGCATGTTGATCTTCCTGCTGGCCAAGCCGCTCCGGTGGTCGGGCGTTACGGCCAAATTCACCCGCGGCGCCACGCGCCAACCAGCGGCACGCCTCGTACCGGCTGGCAAGGGGGGCGCATGATCACGATTCCTGCGCCGGGACGCTGCAAATCCGGCGATAACGCGCTTTTGAGCGACCGGGAGGCGTGCGAATGACCGACGCTCCGGCAGACACCGTGTTTCTGCTCGACGTCGACAACACGCTGCTCGACAATGACCGGATCATTGACGATCTGCGCCGTCACCTGGTGGATGAGTTCGGCGTGGCCAGCGCCGAACGCTATTGGGAGATCTTCGAGGCACTGCGCGCCGAACTTGGCTACGCCGACTACCTCGGCGCGATGCAGCGCTACGGGCTCGGCGCCGAACACATGCGCAGCGGCGACCCGCGCCTGCTGCAGATGTCCGCCTTCCTCATCGACTATCCGTTCGCGCAAGCCCTCTATCCGCGCGCCCTTGAAGTCGTCGCGCGATTGAACACCTTGGGACGCACGGTGATCCTGTCGGACGGCGACGCCGTTTTTCAGCCGCGAAAAGTGCAGCGCTCGGGTCTGTGGGACGCGGTAGGCGGCCGGGTGCTGATCTACATCCACAAGGAACAGATGCTCGACGCGGTGCAGCGCAATTACCCGGCGCGGCATTATGTGATGGTCGACGACAAGTTGCGCGTTCTTGCTGCCATGAAGGCGACCATGCGGGAACACTTGACCACCGTCTTTCCGCGCCAGGGCCATTACGCGCTGGACCGGACCAACGTCGCCGCATATCCGCCAGCCGATATCAGCGTGGACCATATCGGGGACCTGGTCGATATCGACGTTCACCTTCTGCTGGATCACGCGGCACCGATTCCACGGGACAAAAACATGAGTCCATTCACTATTTGTCGCTCGCCCCGGCGATGAATCATCCCGATGCCAAAGGCCAGAGGCCCAGCACATTGAAGCAATGGCATGTTCCTTGAATTTTTTTTGGATATCACCAAACTGGGATTTTTCGTCGCTTGCGCCATTGCGCTTCTCAACGGTTATGCGCGGCGCCAGAAGCCACGCTGGGCGGGGCCTTTAACCAGGCGGCGTCTGGCTGTGGTGGGAGTGCTGACGCTGGGCGTGGTTGCGGTCAAAGTCATCGAAGATGTGGTCGCCAAAGAGTCCGGGCCGGTTGACGAAGCGATTTTGTGGTTCGTTCGGGACCATGTTCCCGCCGCGCTTACTGCCTACTTCGGAGTGTTTACGCGCAGCGGATCGGCAGCGTTCCTGGTGCCGGTTGCAGTGGTGGCAACTCTTGTGCTGCTGGCCGCGAGGCGGCGCTTCGAGGGCGTTCTGATAGGCGTATCGCTCGCGACGGCGACGCTCGTCGTCTATACGCTGAAAGCCGTTGTCGGCCGCACCCGGCCTGCATTGTGGGAGTCGCAGTGGTACTGGGGTTCCAGTTTCCCCAGTGGCCATACCCTCAGCACCGCAGCTTTCTCGATGGCCGCAGCACTGTGTGTAGCGCGAATATGGCCTCGCGCCGGAAATCTGGCGATGTGGCTTGCTACCCTGTGGACCGGCCTGGTTGCATTATCCCGACTCATACTCGGTGTCCATTGGCCGTCGGATGTTCTGGCCGCGATCTGCATTGGGCTGTTCATTCCCCTGTTGATTAGCGTGGCCTTCGATTTGCATCGTCGAAATACAGATCGTGAGGACGCTGCCTTTGAACATGTGTCTGCCGGTCGGGCTAAGTCCTGATCACCTTCGCTTATCTGTGTGGCATTGTTCCAGGGGAGCGCGCCCTGGGAGGCCCTGATTTGTATGCGCCCAGCAAACACAAGTTGCTGTTCAGCACGGAAACGTCAGGAGTCGCAGCAACCGGCCTTTCCGCCGATTTGAATCGGCGGACACGGCACCGTTCCATACGAGCAATAAACGCAACAGTCGCCCGGCTTGGGACGAAGTACGGTGAGGCACTGCCCGCACTCGTGGAACCACTGGCAGGCATCGGTGGGCATGATCTCAGTCTCAAAATGCCCACATACAGGGCAAGTCAACGTGGACTCCAGAGCCGCTTCAGTCACTGTTTGTCCTTGGCGACTGTTGAAGGGAAGCCGGCGTCTTTCGTAGCTTGGATGACGGCCACGAGTTTGACCTTCACGTCATCAAAGACCACTGTTGTCTCGCGCTTGGCGAGATTGGACTTCACGTCAGCTACACCGTCCAATTTCGTCAAGGCTTTCTTGACCGTGATGGGACACACGGCGCAGTCCATGGTTGGAATTGACAGAGTGACTGTCCGTTGCGCAGGCCAGGCTGGCACAGCGAGGGCGAGCAAGGCGAGTGCGCTGAGGAATGTCTTCATGACGGAATCTCCCTTCAGTAGAACCATGGAGAAATCAAGGGAAAGCCCAGCGCAATGATCAGGAGCATGACCACAACGCCGAACAGCACCTTATATGCCCGATTGACCTTTGGCATCGCACATACCTGGCCTGGTTCGCAGGATGCGGTTGACCTCCATATCCGGCGCCACGCAAAGTACAGGGCAACCAGCGCCGCGCCCACAAAGAATGGCTGGTAAGGTTCCAGCGCTGTCAAATGGCCGATCCAGGCGCCCGATATACCAACCATGAGAAGCACCAGCGGCCCCAGGCAACATGCGGATGCGAAGATGGCGGCGAGTCCGCCGGCGAGTAGCATTTTGCCGACATCCTTGGGCGCTTTGAAAGGTGCAGGAGAATTCATGGTGTAAGCTTAACTCCGTATATAAGTACGGAGTCAAGTGCCATGTTGATCGCAGGTCAAAGGCTGACCATTGGCGGCCTGGCCAAGGCCGCGGAGGTCAATGTTGAAACCATTCGGTTCTATCAGCGCAAGGGCCTGATGCCGCAGCCGGATCGCCCAGCGGGTGGCATTCGTCGCTACGCAGAGAAGGACTGGTCGCGCGTCAATTTCATCAAGGCCGCCCAACGCCTGGGCTTCAGTCTCAATGAGATCGCTGATCTGCTCAAGTTGGAGGATGGTTCAAGCTGCGGCCAGGCGCAGAAGAAAGCGGAAGGCAAGCTTGCCCTTGTCAGGGTCAAATTGGCGGATTTGCACCAAATGGAGGAGGCACTGGCCGGCCTGATCAAACTGTGTGGAGCATCGAAAGGCAAGGTACGTTGCCCATTGATTGCCGCACTAAAGAGGTTGCCAGCAGCCTAGGCCAATCCCGCGAGCCCTGGCTGCCCAAGATGTGGAATCAATTCCCCGATCTCGCTGCCAGTTGCGTCGGCATCCGAGTTGGCACATCCTTTAGGTCGGCGTACGGGCCGCATCGGTGGCCATGCGCCGCGTACACCATGCAGCATAGGTCCCACCAAATATCCTCGCGAGCACATGGGAGAAGCCGTGTGGTGGATTCTGGTAGTCGATGAACACCACCAACTGTGAACGATTCCCCTGTGGAGAGATGGTGAACCCCATGCGGTAAGAGCCGATCACCAGGAGTCGAGGCTCGCCTCGCGTTTCCCATGTCTTGCGTAGAGGAGGAACGCGTTCGGTCACTACTTCTTCGACCGCCAGGCTCACCCCAAGTACGCGCCCGGTGACTTTGATCATCGAGCCGACGGCCTGCCCATTCAGCGCGTCGGTCTCAACCCGCATCGTGGCACCGGCCATCATCATCGACGGCTTCTCCATATGTCCCGCGAGCCGGCGGTGGTCATCCAGAAGCGCAAAGAGGCTGTGAGCGTCAGTGCCAACGCTGACCTCGCTGCGATGATGAAGTGGGTAAAGCATGGAATTCCTCAGCGAGCCCGGGTGCAGTGTTCACTAACACCAAGACTTGGACTTGATGGCCAACGACCGAGGCAACGGAAATTCGGCACTTCCAAAGAGCAGGGATTGCATGCGTCCACGTTCGGCCAAGGTGGGCCAGACAATCATGGCGCGTTTCGGTATTGGGGCCATGACGCAGATCAAACCGACGGGTCCTGAAGCGCAGCTTTTTCTCCGGTTGGCTATTGGCTCGCCAACATCGCGCGCGGATGCCGGGGTGGACGTTGCTCTTCACTGTGCATCAAGGTCCTTGGCGTGATCGCGCGTTACGCGCTGCGCGCGACCCGGAATCAAAGGTATTTCGCAATCGTCTTGAATTCGTCCATCGATGCTCCATCGGTCTTGGCGTGCTCTTGCGGCGCGGTATCCAGGCAATGGTCGAGGTGGTCGTGAATCAGTGTTCTCTTTGCCGCGTGGACGGCGCTTTCCACGCCGGCCTGGTAGCCCGGATCGTCAAGCGAGATGTCAAATTGTCGAAGGCTTGATGCAAATCAACACTTTCACATTTTTAAGGGCAGGGGTGCTCGAGGTCGTGGCAGCGGCGTCCCATACTCGATGTGTGCAATATCGATTCTCGACTGCAAATATCGAGGTGATTTCATGTACTACATAGTAGAAACCCACAAGGCATTC
>JANLPN010000484.1:0-21826 GCA_031367285.1 Betaproteobacteria bacterium
GACAAGGCCGAGGTGGCGCGCAACCTGGAGAAGGTCTACGCCTACTTCCCGCGACTCAAGACCCGGCGCGGCTCGCAGGCCGCCTACACCTCGGGCGGCGAACAGCAGATGTGCGCGATTGGCCGCGCCCTGATGACCAACCCGAGCGTGATGCTGCTCGACGAACCCTCCATGGGCCTGGCGCCGCAGGTGGTCGAGGAGGTGTTCGAGATCGTGAAAGACCTGAACCAGAAAGAAAAGGTCACCTTCCTGCTGGCCGAGCAGAACACCAACATGGCGCTGCGCTACGCCGACTATGGCTACATCATGGAGTCGGGCCGCATCGTGATGGATGGCCTGGCATCCGAGCTGGCCAACAACGAGGACGTGAAGGAGTTCTACCTTGGCATGGGTGGCACCGAACGCAAGTCCTTCAAGGATGGCAAGAGTTACAAACGCAGAAAAAGGTGGCTGGCTTGATGCCCCACGGCGCCGGATAAGGCATGACGAATTACTACGACACATTGGAAACCCGCGCCCCGGCGGAGCGCGAAGCAGCACAGCTTGCGTGCCTCCCGGCGCAAATTGGCCACGCCAAAACCGCCAGCGCGGCCTTTGCCGAATTGCTGAAAGATGTTGATCCGCGGGCTGTTGGCGACCGGGCCGCGCTGGCGCGTTTGCCGGTGCTGCGCAAAAGCGACTTGCACAGGCGGCAAAAAGCGCGCCGCGACGCTGGCGGGGACGGATTTGGAGGTTTTGCGGCAACGGGCTTCGGGGCCGGCATGCCGAGGGTGTTTGCCAGCCCGGGGCCGATCTATGAGCCGGAGGGGCCGGGCAAGGACTATTGGCGCATGGCGCGCGCCATGTTCGCGGCCGGTTTTCGTGGTGGCGAGCTGATCCACAATTGCTTCAGTTACCACTTTGTTCCGGCTGGCTCAATGATGGAAACCGGCGCCCATGCGCTGGGTTGCACGGTGTTTCCGGGCGGCACCGGCCAGACCGAGCAGCAGGTGCAGGCCATGGCCGACTTGAAGCCCGCTGGTTACATGGGCACACCGGGTTTCCTGAAAATCATTCTTGAGAAGGCCGGCGACATGGGCGTGCCATTACCCAGCGTGCGCAAGGCCTTGGTGGGTGGCGAAGCCTTCCCTCCCAGCCTGCGCGACTGGTTTTCCGGGCGCGGCGTATACGCCTTCCAGTGTTTTGCCACGGCCGATCTGGGCCTGATCGCGTATGAGACATCGGCCCGCGAAGGCCTGGTGCTGGACGAAGGCGTGATCGTCGAAATCGTGCGCCCGGGCAGTGGCGACCCGGTGCCGGATGGCGAGGTGGGCGAACTGGTGGTGACCAGCCTGAGCCCGGTTTACCCACTGGTGCGTTTTGGCACCGGCGACCTTACCGCCATATTGCCCGGCAGCTGTCCTACCGGGCGCACCAACACCCGCATCAAAGGCTGGATGGGGCGCGCCGACCAGACCACCAAGATCCGTGGCATGTTTGTGCATCCCGGCCAGGTAGACACGATTGCCAAGCGGTTTCCCGAAGTGGTGCGGGCGCGGCTGGTGGTGAGTGGCGAAATGGCCAACGACACCATGACCCTGCGGGTGGAGACGGCCTGCACCGGGCCGGACGGGCTGGCGGAAAAAATTGGCGCGGTGGTCCGCGAAGTGACCAAACTGCGTGCTGAAGTGGAATTGCTGCTGCCAGGCAGCCTGCCCAACGACGGCAAGGTGATCGACGACGCGCGCAGCTACAAGTAGTGTGCGCCGCCGGCCGGCTGCATTTTGCCGGTACGGGTAAATACCGAGCGTATTTGTGGTGGGGCTAAGTGTTTTCCGCGATGCCTGGAACGCCATGGCGCCCTAGACTCGCCGCACCAATTCTTGTGGAACCATTGAAATGAAACGTTTGCTTGTTATTGCTGCCACTGCCAGTGCGCTGTTTGCCAATGCACAGGGTTTTCCGGGCGGCAAGCCCATCACCATGGTGGTGCCATTCGCAGCCGGCGGCCCGACCGACCTGGTGGCGCGGCAACTTGGCGAAGCCATGCGCAAAACCATTCCTGGCGCGACCTTCCTGGTGGAAAATGCGGCCGGTGCGGGCGGCACCATCGGTGCCACCAAGGTCGCGCGGGCCGCTCCCGACGGCCATACGCTGCTGCTGTTCCATATCGGCATGGCGGCAACGCCCGCGCTCTACAAGAAGATCCAGTACAAGCCGCTGGAAGACTTCGAGTTCCTGGGTCTGATCAATGAAGTACCGATGACCCTGATAGGCAAGCCGCAGCTGCCTGCCAACACCTACCGCGACTTCGAGAACTACATCAAGGCCAACGCCGGCAAGCTCAACATTGCCCACGCCGGGCTGGGTTCGGCCTCGCACCTGTGCAGCCTGATGTGGCAGGCCGCCGTCAACGCTACCGAAGCCATGACCACCATCCCCTATGGTGGCACGGCCCCTGCGATGAATGCCTTGCTGGGCGGGCAGGTGGACCTGATGTGCGACCAGACCACCAATACCACGCAACAGATCGAATCCGGCCGGGTCAAGGCATTTGCCGTCACCACCGCCAAGCCAATGTCCAACAACAAGCTGCTGAAGGACTACCCGACCCTGCGTGAGATGGGGCTCAAGAATTTCGAACTCACGGTCTGGCACGGCCTGTACGCGCCCAAGGGCACGCCGGCCGCCGTGCTCAAGCAACTCAATGACGGCCTCAAGCTGGCGCTGAAGGACCCCGACTTCATCAAGAAGCAGGAGGCGCTGGGCGCCGTGGTGGTGACCGACGGCCGCGTCGAGCCGGCCGCCCACAAGGCCTTTGTGGCGGCCGAGATCGCCAAGCTCAAGCCCGTCATAGAGGCGGCGAAGCAATTCGCTGATTGATCTTATGGGCGTTAGTGTTTTGCGGCATCTTGTTGCAGCGGCGTTGCTTGTGGCCGTCAGCACGGCGGCCATGGCGCAAAGCACCTGGCCCGGCAAGCCGGTGCGTATCGTCGTGCCTTTCGCGCCCGGCGGCACTACCGACATCCTGGCGCGGGCGGTTGCCCCGGAGCTGTCCAAAGCGTTCGGGCAGTCGTTTGTGGTTGATAACCGTGCCGGGGCCGGCGGCAATCTTGGAGCCGACATCGTTGCCAAATCGCCGGCCGACGGCTACACGCTGCTGATGGGCACGGTGGGCACCCATGGCATCAACAAATCGCTCTACAGCAAGATGCCGTTTGACCCGCAGAAAGACTTCGCGCCCATCACGCTGGTGGCCGGTGTGCCCAATGTGATGGTCATGAATACCGAAACCGCGAAATCGCTGGGCGTCAACAGCGTGCCGGACTTCATCAAATACGCGCGCAGCCACCCGGGCAAGCTCAATATGGCGTCCAGCGGCAACGGTACGTCCATCCATCTGGCCGGGGAACTGTTCAAGTCCATGACCGGCACCTTCATGACCCATATCCCCTACACCGGCTCCGGCCCGGCCCTGCTGGGCCTGGTATCCGGGCAGGTGGACGTGATGTTCGACAACCTGCCGTCCTCGATGGCGCAGATCAAGGGCGGCAAACTCAAGGCCTTTGCCGTTACCAGCGCACAACGTTCGGCGGCCATGCCCGAGTTGCCCACGATCGAGGAGGCAGCCCAGCTCAAGGGTTTCGAAGCCAGTTCCTGGTTCGGTCTGCTGGCTCCTGCCGGCACACCCCCCGACATCGTCAACCGCATCCAGCAGGAAACCGCCAAGGCCTTGAATACACCCGCCATCAAGGAAAAGATGCTGGCCCAGGGCGCTATCCCGAGCGGCAACACCTCGGCCGAGTTTGCGAAGCTGATCGACGCCGAGATCAAGAAATGGGCGACGGTGGTGAAGGCTTCGGGGGCGAAGGTAGATTAGGAGTCGCCCTCAAACTCCCCAAGTAATCTCTTTGCCCGCCTTCTGGCAACGCTTCAACATATCGATAAAAGGCGGAGCGCGCTGCTTCAGCGACACCGCGTCCGAGCGTGGCGCCGCTTCGCCATTGGCCTTGGCGGCGTCTATGGCTGTTTGCAGGGACGCGGCTTCCTGCGCCATGGCAGCTTCCAGCGCGGCTATCGCGGCCGGCATGTGGTCGGGAGTGATGATGCCCTGGGGGCCGGCGTCTTTGCCGATGATTTGCAGCACCCGCTCCCCGTTGGGCTGCAGCATGATCAGGTTGGCTGCGGCCTGGGATTTAAAGGTGTAGAGCATGGCAATTAATGGGCTGTTGCGGGGTACATGTAGCCGCGTGTGAATGGGTAAGCTGATTGTGCGCCGCGAGGCGCGTCAAAACCGGAGCCGGCTGCGGGGCGTGCCGACAACATCTGGTGCAAGGCTATCCAGGCCTGCTCGAAACTCATGGCGCTGCCGGCCAGGTACAGGCGGTAAGCGCGCAGGATACGTTCAGCCTGGGCCGGGCTTCCGCTGGACGCCAGCGCCACCCGTGCGGCGTCGAGTTGCGCTTCGAGGGCGTCCGACCAGGCCCACAGGGTGCGGGCGTAATGCGGGCGCAGGTTTTCGGTGTCAACCATCTCCAGTCCGGCGGCGGCCGTCTCCCGGAGCAGGTGGCTGACGTGGACCAACTCCCCGCCGGGGAAGATATATTTTTCGATGAACTCCCCCATGCCGGCGCCGAGCTGGTCGCCACCATAGCCCCCGGCCGTGATGCCATGGTTGAGTACCAGCCCGCCTGGCTTGAGCAACTGGTAGATCTTGCCAAAGTAGGCCCCCAGATTGGCAACCCCCACATGTTCAAACATACCCACCGACGCGATCTTGTCGAACTGCCGCGCCGGGTCCATGGCCCGGTAGTCGCGCAGCTGCACCCGTACCCGGCCCTGCAGGCCTTTTTCCTCGATCAGCCGCTCCACATGCAGCTGCTGGTTGCGCGACAGGGTGATGCCGGTTGCATCCACGCCGTAATGCTCGGCCGCCCACATCAGCAGGCCACCCCAGCCCGAGCCGATGTCGAGGAACTTCTCCCCGTGGCGCAACATCAGCTTGCGGCAGATATGGTCGAGCTTGGCCTCCTGCGCCTGGGCCAGTGTCATGGCGTCATCGGCGTAGTAGGCGCAGGAGTAGACCCGGCGTGGGTCCAGCCACAAGGCGTAAAAATCGTCGCTGACGTCGTAGTGGAACTGGATTTGCTGGGCGTCGCGGTCCAGCGAATGCGCCGCCGCCGAGCGGGCCCGGCGCAACAGGCCTTTCCACCAGGCACTGTCGGTGGACACCGGGTTGCCGGGCAGTAAACCGGCGGCCACCTTCATCACATCGCGCATCGCGCCCTCGATGCGCACCCGGTCTTCGACAAAGGCCTCGGCTACGGCACCTATCTTGCCAGCCGCCAGTTGCGCCAGTGCCGGCCAGCGGGAAAACTCCAGTGTTACGCCCGGTTGCGACGGCCCGATCAGGCGCCCTCCAGGCAGGCGCACGGCCACGGCGACCTGCAAACGCGCCAACTGTGACTCGGCGGTACGAATCAACTGTTCCATGCCATTATTCTTGCCATCTGGGCCCGCCGCGTCAACTGGGTGGGCACAACAAGCTTGTAGGAGAAAGCCGCGTGATCGGTGTTGACAACAATTAGTTTAAGCATAAACTATTGCACCATGAACATATTGTGTATTGGCGGCGGCCCGGCAGGCCTGTATTTCGGTCTGCTGATGAAGCTGCAGAACCCGGCACACCGCATTGTGGTGGTCGAGCGCAACAAGCCCTTTGACACCTTTGGCTGGGGTGTGGTGTTGTCGGACCAGACGCTGGACAACCTGCGTGCGGCCGACCCGGTCAGCGGCAACCTGATTGCCGACGCGCTGAACCATTGGGACGACATCGAGGTGTTTTTCAAGGGGCGCAGCGTACGGTCCGGCGGCCACGGGTTTTGTGGCATCGGGCACAAACATCTGCTCAATATCCTGCAGGAGCGTTGCATCGCCCTGGGGGTGGAGCTGATTTTTGAGACCGACGTGGCGGACGACCAGGCCCTGGCCACGCAGTACCAGGCCGACCTGGTGATTGCCTGTGACGGCCTCAACAGCCGCATCCGCACGCGTTACGCACAGGTCTACCAGCCCGATATCGATACGCGGCAATGCCGCTTTGTCTGGCTCGGCACCCACAAGACCTTTGACGCCTTTACGTTCGCGTTTGAGCAGACCGAACACGGCTGGTTCCAGGCCCATGCCTACAAGTTCGACGACCACACGTCCACCTTTATCGTGGAGACCCCGCAGGAAGTCTGGAAAGCCCATGGGTTGGAAGACATGAGCCAGGAAGACGGCGTGGCGTTCTGCGAGCGCCTGTTCGCCAAATACCTGGACGGCAATGCGCTGATCAGCAATGCCAAACACCTGCGTGGTTCGGCCAACTGGATCCGCTTTCCGCGCGTGATGTGCAAGACCTGGGTGCACCATGAGGTGTTGCCGCACAAACGGGTGCCGATTGTGCTGATGGGTGACGCGGCGCACACCGCGCATTTCTCCATTGGCAGCGGCACCAAGCTGGCGCTGGAAGACGCGATCGATCTGGCGCAGGCGTTTGCCGCGCACGGCGCGCAAGACATGGACGCGGTGCTGCAGCACTACGAAGACCGGCGCAGCGTGGAAGTGCTCAAGATACAAAATGCGGCGCGCAACTCCACCGAATGGTTCGAGAACGTTCCGCGTTACAGCGGCATGGAGATCGAGCAGTTTGCCTATTCGCTGTTGACGCGCTCGCAGCGCATCAGCCACGAGAACCTGCGTTTGCGCGACCGCGGCTGGGTGGGCGGTTTCGAGCAGTGGATGGCGCGCACCTTGCCGGGGCCAACGAAACAGGCGGTATCGGCCGCACCGGCCCAGCCGGTGTCACAAAGTGCCATGCCAGTACCGCCGATGTTGTTACCGCTGCAGGTACGTGGCCTGCGGCTCAAGAACCGCATCGTGGTCTCGCCCATGGCCACCTACAGCGCGGTCGATGGGCTGGTGCAGGACTTTCACCTGGTGCACCTGGGCGCCCGCGCGCTGGGTGGCGCGGCATTGGTAATGGTCGAGATGACGAGCCCGAATGCGCAAGGGCGAATCACGCCGGCCTGCACCGGCCTGTGGAACGATGCGCAAGAGGCCGGGTTGAAACGCATCGTGGATTTTGTGCATGCGCAAAGCAGCGCGAAGATTGGTTTGCAAGTCGGTCACAGTGGCCCCAAAGGCTCGACCCAGGTTGGCTGGGAAGAGACCGATGAACCCTTGCCCGAGTCGGGACCGCACCCCAACTGGCCGCTGATTGCCGCCAGCGCCATGCCCTACGGCGAGCAGAACCAGACCCCGGCGGCCATGACCCGTGCCGACATGGAGACCATCAAGCAGGAATTCGTGGCGTCCACGCGGCGTGCCGCACGTGCCGGGTTCGACTGGCTGGAGCTGCATTGCGCACACGGTTATCTGTTGTCGAGTTTCATCACGCCGTTGACCAACCTGCGCACTGACGAATACGGCGGCGCCGGGCCCGAAGGCCTGGAGAACCGTTGCCGTTATCCGCTGGAGGTGTTTCGTGCCCTACGCGCCGAGTGGCCAGCCGACAAACCCATGAGTGTGCGTATCTCGGCCCACGACTGGGCGCCCGGCGGCAATACCGCCGACGACGCGGTGCGGATCGCGCGGCTGTTCAAGGCAGCCGGTTGCGACATGATTGATGTGTCGTCCGGGCAGACCACACGCGCCGCGAAACCAGTGTACGGCCGCATGTACCAGACGCCGTTTTCGGACCGTGTCCGCAACGAGGCGGGCATACAGACCATTGCAGTGGGTGCCATCACGCAGGCCGACCAGGCCAACAGCATCATTGCGTCCGGCCGTGCCGACCTGTGCGCCATTGCCCGCCCGCACCTGGCCGACCCGGCCTGGACGCTGCATGAGGCCGCGGCCCTGCAGACACGCGCGGTGGATTGGCCCAAACAGTACCTGAGCGGGCGCGACCAGCTGTACCGCGAGCTGCAAAAGCAGCAGGATCTTGCGGCCGCCTCCAGTGCCCAGCTCGCGGCCAAGGCTGCCGGCGAAGACGGACTTTAGGCCACAGGCGCAATATGGACAAGGAAGCGCGCCTGGACGGCACCACCGCCGCCGAACACCCGGAGGCCTTGCGCTTGTGGCTGCGTTTGCTGACCTGCACGCAGCTAATCGAAAAGCAGGTGCGCGGCGGGTTGCGCGAGCAGTTCGACACCACCTTGCCGCGTTTCGATTTGATGTCCCAGCTGGAGCGCTCGCGCGAAGGCATGAAGATGAACGAATTGTCGCGGCGCATGATGGTGACGGGTGGCAACATCACCGGCATCACCGACCAGTTGGTCAACGAAGACCTGGTGGAACGGGTGCCGGTGCCGGGCGACCGCCGCGCCTACCGCGTGCGTTTGACGCCCAAAGGCCGCAAGCAGTTTTCGGACATGGCGCACGAACACGAGGCCTGGGTGGTGGATGCTTTCGCAGGCCTTGCACCCAAGGAAGTCGCCACCCTGCACCGTTTGCTCGGCAAGGTAAAACAGCACACGCAATCGCCCACTTTGGCAAAGGAAAAGATATGAAACACTACATTGGCGCCGGCAATCCCATGCACGCGCGTTTTGAAGCCACCGCCTCTTACCAGGCCAAACATTTCGCCTGGCAGTGCGAGAGTGGCGTGGGAACCATTACGCTGAACCGCCCTGAGCGCAAAAACCCGCTGACTTTTGACTCCTATGCCGAGTTGGTGCAGCTGTTTGACGGCTTGCGCCGCAGCAACGACGTCAAGGCCGTGGTGGTCGCGGGGGCGGGCGGCAACTTCTGCTCGGGCGGCGATGTGCACGAAATCATAGGCCCGCTCACCAAAATGACGATGCCCGAGCTGCTGGAGTTCACGCGTATGACGGGTGACCTGGTCAAGACCATGCGCAACTGTCCGCAACCCGTCATCGGTGCGATAGACGGCATTTGCGCCGGTGCCGGCGCCATGATGGCGCTGGCGTGCGACATGCGCTACGGTAGCGCCAGCACAAAAACCGCGTTCCTGTTTACCCGCGTAGGACTGGCTGGTGCCGACATGGGCGCTTGTGCCCTGCTGCCGCGTGTCATCGGCCAGGGCCGTGCCAGCGAGTTGCTGTTTACCGGGCGTGCCATGACGGCGCAGGAAGGGCTGGACTGGGGTTTTTTCAACGCGTTGCATGACAGCGCCGACCTGGTAGCCAAGGCACAAGCCCTGGCGGCAGACCTGGCCGCCGGGCCTACGTTTGCCCACGGCATGACCAAGACCATGCTGCAACAGGAATGGGCCATGACCATAGAGCAGGCGGTGGAAGCCGAAGCGCAGGCGCAGGCGATCTGCATGCAGACCAAGGACTTCCAGCGCGCCTACCAGGCCTTTGCCGCCAAGCAGAAGCCGGTGTTTGGGGGCGATTGAAGCATGTCTGCTCCCACCGCCCATCTGGCACTGCCTTTTTTTGACGCGGCCCACCGGGACCTGGGCGAGAGCCTGGCCGCCTGGGCGCCGCAGCAGGACGTGGACGAGACCGACGACCGGCTCGCCTGCCGGCAATGGGTGCGTCTGTTGGGGGAACACGGCTGGCTGCGCTACTGCGTGCCGGCGGCCTTTGGCGGCGCGCTGGAGAAACTCGATTCGCGGGCCTTGGTGATCCTGCGCGAGACACTGGCCTTCCATTCGCCGCTGGCCGATTTTGCATTTGCCATGCAGGGCCTGGGCAGCGGCGCCATTACGCTGGCCGGCAGCGCGCAGCAGCAGGCTACTTATCTGGCTGCGGTGGCGCGCGGCGACAAGATAGCCGCGTTTGCACTCAGTGAACCCGAGGCCGGGTCGGATGTGGGTGCGATGGCCATGACGGCCCGGTTTGAATCCGGCGGCGCTTCGGCCCCGGAGTCCGTGGTGCTGGACGGCACCAAGACCTGGATCAGCAATGGCGGTATTGCCGACTATTACTGTGTGTTCGCCAAGACCGATCCGGGGGCTGGCACGCGGGGCATTACCGCCTTTATCGTGGATGCCGGTACGGCCGGCCTCGATGCGTCGGAACACATCCATGTGATGGCGCCACACCCGCTGGCCACGCTCAAATTCAAGCAGTGCCGTATTCCGGCCAGCACCCGGCTTGGGCCCTTGAATGGCGGCTTCAAGCTTGCCATGCAGACGCTGGACATCTTCCGCGCCTCCGTGGCGGGTGCCGCCCTGGGTATGGCGCGCCGGGCCTTGCATGAAGCCGTGGCCTACACACGCTTAAGGCCCATGTTTGGCCAACGCCTGGCGGACTTCCAGCTCACGCAGGCCAAGCTTGGCGAGATGGCGGCCCTGGTGGATGCCGCCGCGCTGCTGACCTACCGCGCCGCCTGGTTACGCGACTGCGTGGGTACCGCCACCGCGGCGCAGGCGCAGGCCTATTCGGCGCAAGCCGCCATGGCCAAGATGGCCGCCACCGAAAACGCACAACGCGTGATCGACATGGCGCTGCAAATGCATGGCGGCATGGGTGTCAAGGTGGGCAGCAAGGTGGAGAGCCTGTACCGCGACATCCGCTCGCTGCGTATCTACGAAGGCGCCACCGAGGTGCAACAACTCATCATCGGCAAGGCGCTGCTCAAGGCGGCGGCCGGCCCGGCCATCGAATCAGCATCAGGGGGTAAACCATGACCAGTTCCGCCCAGGTGGACCGTTTTGTGCACGAGCGCTTGCCCGGCTCAGCGCAACAGCCGACGCTGCGTTTTGATGCGCCCGAACTGCAGTTCCCGTCCCATGCCAATCTGGTCGAGGAACTGCTGGACAAGGCGCTGCACAAGGGGTTTGCCGATCGGCCCATGCTGCGTTCACCCACGCTGACCCTGACCTATGCACAGGCGCTGGAGCGGGTCAACCGGATCGCCCAGGTGCTGGTACAGGACTTCGGCCTGGTACCCGGCAACCGCGTCTTGCTGCGGGGCGGCAACTCGATAGGCATGGCCCTGGCGTGGCTGGCCGTAGTCAAAGCCGGCATGGTGGCGGTGGCCACCATGCCCTTGCTGCGCGCCAAGGAACTGGGTGACATCATAGACAAGGCACAACCCACCGTGGCCCTGTGTGATGCCCGGCTGCTGCAGGAGCTGCAACTGGCGCAACAGCAGTATCCGGTGCTGGGAACCATTGTGGCGTTTAACGATGCCGGTACACAGCCGTCGCTGGAGGCTATGGCCGCAGGCAAAGACGGCAATTTCAGCGCCTGGCCCACGGCCGCAACCGATATCGCGCTGCTGGCTTTTACCTCCGGCACCACCGGCAAACCCAAGGCGGCGGTACATACGCACCGTGACGTGTTGGCGGCCTGCCAGACCTGGCCGCGCCACGTATTGCGCGCCACCCCGGACGATATCGTGATGGGCTCCCCGCCGCTGGCTTTTACGTTCGGCCTGGGCGGCATGCTGATCTTTCCGATGTGGGCCGGAGCGTCGGTTTATTTCCCCGACATCGCCTACACGCCGCAGGCCATGGCAGAGCTTATTTTTGATACGGGCGCCACGATTTGTTATACGGCGCCCACGTTTTACCGCCAGATGGCGCCGTTCATGAAGGCGCTGATAACCGAGCGCGGCGCCCCGGCGCTGCGTATCTGCGTCAGCGCCGGCGAAGGCCTGCCCGACGCCACGCGCCAGCTCTGGAAAGAGTCCAGCGGCATCGAAATGCTGGATGGCATTGGCGCCACCGAGATGTTCCATATTTTCATTTCGGCCGCGCCGCACCAGGTACGGCGCGGCGCCATCGGCAAGGTGGTGCCGGGCTACACGGCCAAGGTAGTGGACGACAGCGGAGCCGAGGTGCCGCTGGGGTCGGTGGGCAAACTTGCCGTCATCGGGCCGACCGGCTGCAAATACATGGACGATGCCCGCCAGGCGGCGTATGTCAAAGGCGGCTGGAACCATCCCGGTGACGCGTTCATTCAAGACGCGGACGGCTATTTTTTCTACCAGGCCCGTACCGACGACATGATCATCACGGCCGGCTACAACGTGGGTGCGCCGGAGGTCGAAGACGCCTTGCTCAGGCACCCGGCCGTGGCCGAATGCGGGGTGGTCGGCAAGCCGGACGAACAACGCGGCATGGTGGTCAAGGCGTTTTGTGTGCTCAAGCCGGGCTTCACGGGCGACGCGGCCATGGCCAAGACCCTGCAAGACCATGTCAAGGCCTCCATCGCACCCTACAAATACCCGCGCGAGATCGAGTTCACCGCCAGCCTGCCCAGGACCGAGACCGGCAAACTACAACGTTTCAGGCTAAAACAAGCGTGAGACCGCAACCATGAGCCAGCAACCATGAACATCCTGCAACCGCCCGGCTGGGCCCCCGCCAAAGGTTACGCCAACGGCATCGCGGCACGCGGCACCCAGGTGTTTGTAGGCGGGCAGATCGGCTGGAATGCGCAGCAGCAGTTCGAGAGCGACGACTTCATCGCCCAAACCGCCCAGGCACTGCGCAATATCGTCGCGGTGCTCAAGGAGGCCGGCGCCGGCCCCGAACACATGGTGCGCATGACCTGGTACATCATCGACCGGGTCGAATACAACGCCCGCCTCAAGGAACTGGGCCAGGCCTACCGCGAAATAATGGGCCGCAACTTCCCCGCCATGACCTGTGTGCAGGTGGCCGCGCTGGTCGAGAGCCGGGCCAAGGTAGAGATCGAGGTGACGGCGGTGGCGCCAGACTGAGGCCCAGCCGCATTTACAAGTCGCCTTTCACTTCCAGGTCGATCCATTCATGGAAGTAGCCAAACCAAGTTACGCTTTTGCCAGTCCAAAGCCATGTACTCTCCCCCCTGCGGTGAGTAGCCAAGGTGTTCTAAATTGATTTGGACAGTACCGACGGAAGCGCATGCCGGGGTAATGGTAGTTTCTTGAGATAGTCATGGACCTTTTGGCAGTGCGCATCGGTGGATTGCGTCGCGAATAATGGAGAAAAACAATCAAGCCTCTTGGACCAGCAGTCTCGGCGCAACCCGTTTGGCGATCTCGCCACGGGTTGGCAATGTCTTCAGGTCGTAGGTCGATTGCAGACTCAGCCAGGAGCCCGCGTCGCCACCGAAATAGCGTGCCAGCCGCTCGGCGGTGTCGGCAGTCACTGAGCGACGTTCCTTGACAATTTCATGGATACGCGTGGCGGGCACGGCCAGCACAAGCGCAAGCGCGTTGACACTCATACCAAGCGGTGCAAGAAACTCCTCACGCAGAATCTCACCCGGATGTACCGGACGCATGCGGTTGACGGGGCGGCTCATGGTTCTTCCTCAATGGTAGTCAACAATTTCGATGTCGGTTGGTCCACTCGGGGTCCAGACAAAACACACGCGGAACTGCCCATTTAAACGGATGCTGTGTTGCCCCTTGCGATCTCTCTTCAGCGCTTCCAATTGGTTGCCTGGTGGCGAGCGCAGAAAATCAAGGGTCTGGGCAGCATCCAATTGGGCCAGCTTGCGGATGGCGATATCTTTGAACGCCTTGAAGCGGCGCGGATCACCGCCCTCGAACAGCAACTGCGTGTATTTGCAGCGGAACGACTGGATCATGGCGGATGGTATTACGCGGCACGTAATATGTCAATCAAAATTGGAACCCGTGTCGGCAGTAAATAGAACTGTCCGCTTGACCTGCGCCTTCCAGCAGTGGTGCGAGGCAAGGCCGCGAGCGCACGCGGACCAGAGCAGCCTGCTGCCCAGTTCATCGCGCTGATTGCAAGACTGTACGCGGTGGAGTCGCGCGCGAGAGACCTGAAGATGACCGCCCAGCAACGGCTGCGCGAGAGGCGGGAGCACAGCGCGCCGGTGATCGACTCCATCGAGGCTTTGCTGCTGGCTCACCTGCATGTGGTGGTGCCTGGCAGCGCGCTGGGCAGTGCGCTGCACTACCTCAGATCGCAGTGGCCCAAGCTGGTGCGCTACGTCAAAGACGGCCGCTATCCAATAGACAACAACCCCTGCGAGAATTCAATCCGCCCGTTCGTGGTGGGGCGCAGGGGCTGGCTGTTCAGTGACACCGTGGCCGGTGCCAACGCCAGCGCAAACCTGTACTCGCTGGTGCAGACATGCAAGGCCAACGGCATCGACTCCTATCGCTACCTGCGCGCCTTGTTCATAGCGTTGCCCAACGCCAAGACCGCCGACGACTACGAGGCACTGCTGCCCTGGCGTATCGTGCTACCGGCACAGTGACCGCCCGTCCCGCTGGCTGAGCGTCGCTGGCAACCCCAATCACATCCGGCTGCCGAAATCAAGGGACGGGGTTAAAAGGGCGCTTACGAAAATTCTGCTGGAAATCCCAAGGTGAACGCGGATATAGGCACGCCGCGCGCCGTCTTGAGCGCCTCGCTGACGTTGCCCAAAGCCGTCATGTGCCAGGGTCGCGGTGGGATATGGACTCAACGCAAACCTTCTGCGTCGCTGGGTTTCCGAGACCGAACAAGCTCAGGGCGCAGTAGATGCGCAGTCCGATCCCGAGAAGCTGGAAGCGCCATCAGAGCCGAGTATGCAGCAGGCTGCGTCGTTCGTGCCGTTGCGCATCGAGGCGCCCGCCAATGCAGCATCGGTGGACATCAACATCCAGATAAACCATTGGGCATCGCGGTGACCGTGCCATGGCCAGCAAGCGCGGCGTCCGCCTGCGCCCTCTGGCTACGCTAAATCCTGCGGCAACAGCAAGCAAGGACGATCCTCCGTCGACACAGACGACATGCCGACATGCATCACGGGGCCATCGCCTGCCAGTGAAGGGGAATACTCCATGAAGGCCGGGGGATCTCAGAACACGGACTTTGTACAGGCGCGAGCGAGACGTTCGGCGATACTTGATCGATGGATGTTCGTCAGCTTCGGTACTTCATAGCCACCGCGGAAGAGGGTCACCTTGGCCGTGCAGCGACCCGGCTGCACCTGAGCCAGCCCGCTCTCAGCCGGCAGATTCAACTGATGGAACAGCACTTTGGCGCGCCGCTGTTCACTCGTACGCCGCGCGGCGTGGTGCTGACGCAGGTGGGTGAAACGCTGCTTTCCGATGCACGCACAGTGAGCCAATTGTTCGAGCAAACAGTCAGTCGCACTCGGCGTGCAGGCCGCGGCGAACTCGGCACGCTCGACGTCGGCGCGTTCAGTACCGCGCTGTTCGACTACGTGCCGACCTTGCTCGCTCGCTACCTGCGCAGCTATCCTGACGTGACAGTCAGGATTTGCCACACGCCGATCGAAGATCTTTTAATCGACTTGCGTCAAGACCGCGTGCAGGTGGTATTCGAACGTCGAGTGGTTGATGAGCCCGACATCGTTTCACGCGTGGCAGTTCGCGAGCCCGCTTTTCTAGCCATCAACGATCACCATCCGCTGGCCGCACAGGATAGCGTGAACATCATGGCGCTGCGTGGTGAATCGATGATAGTTGGGTGTGAAGCAGGGCGTCCGCGCGGCTCGGTGGAGTTTTGCCGTGAGCATGGTTTCGAACCGAAGGTAGTGCGAGAAGTACCCGATATGACTGTGGCGGTAGCCCTTGTCGCCAGCGGCATCGGTAGTTGCATTGTGCCTAAATCACTTTTGAATCTGCGGCTGCCTGGCGTTGCGTACCGTCCTTTAAGCGCCCGGTCCGATACTTCCTTCGATCTCTACTGCTACCACATGCGGCAGGATCCGGCGCCGCCTTTGAAGCTACTGCTGCAAACGATGGAGGCATTGCGTAGCGATTTGGCTCCATAACCGGAGCGCATGAGGTTGGGCTCAAATTCGATTGGACTTGGAGGCCTGCCGGGGCAAGACTACTGCCTATTGCAACTCCTGCCATCGCCATGCTCCGACCCATCGCAAATGCGTACCGCCAGCGCGAGTGCCTCAATGGCCTGTGGCGTTTCTGCCTTGACGCGCATGGGCTCGGGCGCACTGAGTCCTGGTGGACGCGGGCGCTGCGCGATGCGCGCGAGATCCCGGTACCTTGCAGCTACAACGATATCTTTCCTGAACGCGCCGCGCGTGAACATGTCGGTGACGCCTGGTACCAACTCGACTTCATGGTGCCTGCGTCTTGGGATAAGCTGCGTACCATCCTACGATTCGATGCCGCGACGCATCGTGCCACGGTGTGGATCGACGAAACCGAAGTGGCGAGTCACGAGGGCGGCTACACGCCGTTCGAGGCAGACATTACCGCGCGCGTCCGGCCGGGCGCCAGTCACCGCCTGACGGTTTGCGTCAATAACGAACTGCACTGGCACACGATTCCTCCTGGACGCGTCGACACGCTGCCCGATGGCCGGCGACGCCAGCATCAATTCCACGACTTCTTCAACTACGCGGGGTTGAATCGCTCGGTGTGGCTGTATGCCGTGCCCGCCAACCCTATTGCCGCCATCACCGTCGACACGGCGTACCGGGGCGGCCCGGGCAGCGTGAGTTACGAGATCGCCACGCAAGGCGGTGGCGATGTGCGCGTGAGCCTGTGCGATGCCGAAGGCCTGGCGGTCGCGCACGCGAGCGGCGCGCACGGCCGGATCGAACTTGAGCACGTCACCCCGTGGCAACCAGGCCGCGCCTACCTCTACGCGCTGGTGGTCGAACTGATCGAAGGCGGTCAAGTCCGGGACAGCTACACGCTGCCAGTGGGCGTGCGCACGGTGCAGGTCGAGGGCCGTCAATTCCTGATCAACGGACGGCCGTTCTACTTCACGGGTTTCGGCAAGCACGAAGACGCCCTCGTGCGCGGACGGGCGCACGACGAAGCGATGATGCTGCACGACTTCGCGCTGCTCGACTGGATGGGTGCGAATTCGATCCGCACCTCACACTATCCGTACGCCGAAGAGGTACTTGACTATGCCGACCGCCATGGCATCGTCGTCATCGACGAAACCGCTGCCGTCGGGATGAACATATCGCTGGCTATCGTGCGGGCGCCAGACCTGCCGCCCCACCTTTTTTCGGAGGATGGCATCTCCCAGCGTACGCAGCAAACCCATTTGCAGGCGATCCGGGAGCTGATTGCCCGAGACCGTAACCATCCGAGCGTGGTGATGTGGAGTCTGGCCAATGAGCCCGACGTGCGCTCCGAAGGTTCGCGTGACTACTTCGAACCGCTGATAGCCGAAGCACACCGGCTCGATCCGACCCGCCCGGTCACGGTGCCGAACGTCCACTTTTGTGGCCCCAACGAAGACCGCATCGCCGATCTGCTCGACGTGTTGTGCCTGAACCGGTACGCCGGCTGGTACCGCGAGAGCGGCGACCTCACCGCGGCCGAACAAATGCTCGAAGCCGAACTGCGCGCGTGGGCCGAAAAGTACAACAAGCCGCTGATGATGACGGAGTACGGCTGTGACACGCTGCCCGGCGCACACGGCGTGATACCGACGATGTGGACCGAGGAGTACCAGACGGACTTCTTTGCCATGTACCACCGCGTATTCGACCGCCTGGGCACGCTGACCGGCGAGCATGTCTGGTGCTTCGCTGATTTTGCAACGCCGCAGGGCGTGATGCGCGTGGGCGGCAACCGCAAGGGCGTCTTCACGCGCGACCGCCAGCCCAAAAGCGCAGTGTTGTCCTTGCGACAGCGCTGGCTGGAGCGTCGAAAGAGTGAACAGCCTTCATAAATCAAAAGCCAGGAGACAAAACCATGACACATCAAACTTCCCGCGGATCATCTAGACGCAACCTGGTGCTCGGCGCAGTAGGCGCGGCGCTGGCGGGACTGCAGGGAACATCGTGGGCGGCGGATGCGGGCTTCCCCGCCAAGCCGGTCATCTTTATCATTCCATTCCCCGCCGGTGGTAGCACCGATCGTCTGATGCGCACAATCGCCAAAGTGGCCGGCGATGCGATCGGACAACCTTTGGTAATCGACGCCCGACCAGGCGGCTCAGCCATGATTGCAGCCCAGCTGCTCGCTCGTGCGAAGCCTGATGGCTACACCATCGGCGTGCTGCCGCTGTCGATCGACCGCCAACGCCTGCTCGGGAAGACAAAGCTCGAACTCAAGGACTTCACGCCGCTCGCGCGTGTCGCGGGCCAAACCTTCGGCATCGTCTCGAAACCGGGTTCGCCGTTCAACAGCATCGCCGACGTCGTGCGCCTGGCCAAGGAAAAGCCAGGAACGGTGACCTACGGCACGTCGGGCATCGCGTCTACTACCCACGTCGGTATGGAAGACTTCAGCCAGATGGCCGGTATCAAACTGCTGCACATTCCATTCAAGGGAGGGGCCGAAAGTTCGACTGCGTTGCAGGGCGGGCAGATCGATCTGTTGGTGGAAGCGGCCTTCTGGGTGCCGCTGGTCGAAGCCGGCAAGATGCGCGCGCTGGCCGTGTGGACCGAGCAGCGCGTGCCGCAGTTGCCGAGCACGCCCACGATGAAGGAACTGGGCTATGACCTGGTGATTACTTCACCTTTTGGGATTGGAGCACCAGCGGGCCTGGATCCGCAAGCATCATTGAAGCTGAGACAAGCGCTCAGGAAAGCCATACTGAGCCCTGAATTCAAGGCTGAGTGCGACAAGATATTGGCCCCGGTGATGTACCAGGACGTGGAAGAGTTTCAAAAGTTCGCGCAGGCGAACTACGCCATAGAGAAAGCGCTGATCGAGCGCATCAACCTGAAGGACAAGCTGCAGGAGTGACATCACAAAAGCGCCAAGTTCCGGGGTCTATCGTCAACCTGCGCCGCTTCAACGCGATCGAATCCATCACCTACGACCATCCCGACGCTTCGATCTTCCTGGTGCTCCACAGCGCGTCGGACGCGCCAGGCGTGAGCTGTATTGACTTCGTGGTCTTTCCGCCACGCATTCTGGCAATGCAGAACACTTTCCGGCCACCGTGGTTCCACCGCAATGTCGCCAGCGAATTCATGGGCTTGATTCACGGCACCTACGACGCCAAGGCCGAAGGCTTCTCGCCCGGCGGTGCAAGCCTGCACAACTGCATGACTGGGCACGGTCCGGATGTGCACAGCGCTAAACGCGAGCCACCCCATAAGCCAACCGTGAACGTTCTCACCAACAACACACACCATCACTCGCTGCAAAGTTGGCTAGCATCCGCCAACGACCCCGCCAGCGAATTCCCGATCCAGAACTTGCCGTTCGGCCGGTTTAGACGGGAGGAAGACGAGGAATGGTGCATCGGCGTAGCGATCGGCAATGAGGTGCTCGACCTGCGCCGCGCGGGTGTCGTGCAAAGCACGCATTTGAACCAGCTGATGGGCTTGCCGCCCGAGGCGCGGCAGGCCATCCGGCAGGCGCTGTCCGAAGGACTGCGCAGCGGCAGTGCCCAGCAATCGGCCTTTAAGGCCGCACTGGTGCCGCAGGCCGACGTGCAAATGGGACTGCCGTGCGAGATCGGCGACTACACCGATTTCTATACGAGTATTCATCACGCTACGACGGTCGGCAAGCAGTTTCGCCCCGATGCCCCGCTGCTGCTCAATTACAAGTGGGTGCCTATTGGCTACCACGGGCGCGCATCGTCCATTTGCGTCAGCGGACATAAATTTCCGAGGCCGATGGGTCAAACCAAGTCGCCCAATGCCGACGTGCCGACAGTGGCCCGTGCAAGTGCTTGGACTACGAACTGGAGGTCGGCATCGTCATTTCCCGGCCCAACGTAGCAGGCGACCGTATTCCAATGTCGGAAGCGGAAGATCATGTCTTCGGGATTGCCCTGTTCAACGACTGGAGCGCGCGCGACATTCAGGGTTGGGAGTACCAGCCGCTCGGTCCGTTTTTGTCGAAGAACTTCGCCAGCACCTTATCGCCTTGGATCGTGACGATGGAAGCGCTTGCGCCATTTCGCAAAGCCTTCGCGCATCCGCCAGGAGACCCAGAGCCACTACCTTACCTGGACTCACCTGCAAATCGCTCTTCGGGCGCTATCGACATACAACTTGAAGTCTGGTTACTGACACCGGCCATGCAAAAGGCCGGCTCACCAGGTGTGCGTCTCATGCAGTCGAACTACGCCGACTCGTATTGGACGGTGGCTCAGCTGGTCGCGCACCACACGGTGAACGGATGCAACTTGCGAGCCGGTGACTTGTTCGGTTCGGGGACGCTTTCAGGGCCGGCACCGGAGCAAGGCGGCTCGCTGCTGGAACTGAGCAACGGCGGCAAGCACCCAGTCGTCTTGCCCAACGGCGAGTCGCGCATGTTCCTGCAAGACGGCGATACGGTGATCCTTCGCGGCTATTGTCAGCATGAAGGATTTCGCCGAATCGGATTCGGCGAATGTCGCGGGACCGTCTTGCCGGCGCGCGCCTGAAGCACGCAGGAAGTCGGCTTGATCATGATGAACTCCCCAATCCCTTTTGTCCCGCCTTTTTTTCCGAGCGCGGGAAGATCATCTCGGCGCAAGATGCATTGCATCTGATTCGTAAGGGCGATGCCATCGCGACCGGCGGCTTAGTGGGCATCTGCTCCGCAGAGCAGATTGCTGTTGAATTGGAGCAGCTATTGCTGCACTCGACAGATAAGGATGTTCTCCAATGGCGAGCTATGTCACGGGCACTGTAATACCGGTCGATGCCGGTTGGTCCGTATTTGGAGCACCGTCCCGCCAGGCGAGGAGTGCACTGCCTGTGTTGATCTGATTCAGGCAAGTCGCCTTATGGTCCTGGCAAACAACCCCTTTCCGTGGCGTTCTGCAGTTCAGGAACTGCCAATTTCTCCTATTGGTGATTGGCCGGTAGACGACGCCCTCGATCCGCAGTACCTTCCGCATCTCCGTTGTGGCATTTACATGGAAGTTGCCGACGAGCAGTCTATGTCGAGTTCTCAAGCGCATTCATGTTTGTTCCTCCTCGATGTTCAGCGAGGCCAGTTCTCCCAGCGTCAGGGGTTTCAGTGGCGGTCGGATGCGGTAGAAGCCCATCTCCGCAACCGGCCGTTTCTGTGCTGCCGCGACGATGTGTGCGACGGTGTAGCCGCATTGCCGGCCCTGGCACGGCCCCATGCCGGCGCGGGTGTATGACTTGAGTTGATTAAGTCCCGGCTGGCCAATGGCCGCCGCCTTGCGGATGTCGCCAGCTGTCAGCTCTTCACAGCGGCAGACGATGGTTTCGTCGGGCGGAGCAAAGATGCTTGCCCGCGGTGGGTAGAGCGCGTCCAGCATGGGGCGTAAGCGCAGCAGCGCTTTCAGCTGTCTGCGCAGCGGCGCAGCGCGAGCAGTCGCGACTTGCGGCGAAAGGCGCCCGGAGTGCATAACAACGCCGAGCGCGACCAGTTCGCCACGCACGCATGCGGCCCGCGCCCCGCCAATGCCGGCACCGTCACCCGCCACGTACACCCCCGGCTTGCTGGTCTGCCCCCATTCGTCCAGGTCTGGTGCGAGACAGGCCTGCTGTGTATTCCAGCTATGCGCGCACGCTAGCGCAAGGCTCATATGAATGGACGGCACGACACCCTCGTGCGACAGGAGCACGCTGGCTGGCGCACGCGTCGGTTTGCCATGGGCCTGCGTGTATTCGATCTCCTGCACGCGGCCGTCGCCCAGCGCCCGCACGGCGGTCACGCCGCGCACACGCTTCACGTTGGCCGCTTTGAGCTGATGCAACCAGGCCAAGCCCTTGCTGACCTCGCCCCAGCCTGCCAGCGCTGCGGCCGCCCAGGGCAAGCTGCGGAGCCAGCCGCCGGGAGGTGCGGTGTCGAGCCAACCGGCAATCTTCCCGCCAGCGCGCAGTAGCTGCGCCATGTACAGCAGCGGCAGTGGCCCACTGCCCGCGACCCAGACCGGTTCTGATGGAACCTGGCGCGAAGTCTTCAACAAAATCTGGGCCGCCCCTACCGTCAGCACGCCAGGCAGGGTCCAGCCCGGAAACGGCGTTGGCCGTTCCTGCGCGCCCAGCGCCAGGAC
>JANLPN010000558.1:0-11043 GCA_031367285.1 Betaproteobacteria bacterium
AGCCGCATCCAGCCGTCCCAGCTCGATCTCGGCGAGCGCTGCGTGCCAGTGAAGATGGCCCCACATCAGCGCGCCGGACGCGTAACCGGGCAGCCATGCCTGCAGGAAATCCAGGGTGGCGTCGGGCTCGCCGCTCTCGAAGAAGCCATGCATCACGATATGCGCGTTGTGTCCGTTGTCGGGCCGCAATGCGATCGCCCTTTGGGCCATGGCCTGGCCCTCTTGCACCTGGCCGCTCTCGATGCGCGCCCAACCCCGAAACGCCATCAGCCACGGGAACTCGTCTGGGTAATGCGGTGCAAGGGCTTCCACGAAAGCCAGCCGCGCGCGAGATGGCGAGAGCACCCGCCACAGCGAGAAGCGGATGCCACGCCGGCTCACCGTGGCGTGGCCGGCGGGCCACCGATCATGCCGACCGCCATGGAGTCATCCGCGGTATCCAGCGCGGGACGGCGGCGCGGAACGCCTCGTACTCTCTCCCAAACGTCAGCTCGAGCGTGGGTTCTTCGTACACCACGACCTGGACGTGAAAGGCGACCCACAACAGCGCGCCGTAGACGATGAGGCGCCAATCGCCCATCAGCACCGCTTGACCCAGGATGATGGCAACGACCGCGACGAATATTGGATTACGCACATAACGGTAGAGACCGGTCACCACGAGATTCCGGGGCGGCGCGATGGGCGCGGGGGTGCCGAGACCCTGCAGCGCGAAACGCGCAAATGCGTCAACGAGCCCAGGCACGCCTGCGAGAATCATTATCGCGCCGATGCCACGCGTCAGCTCCTGACCAAGGAACGGCGGCTGGAGTTGCCAACCCGTGATCCACCATGGAACGAGCCCCGCCAGCGTACACGGGGTGACCACGAAGAAAACCGCCGAGCCCAGGACGGCAATGGTTCGTTGCACGGCGGTTCCCGACACGCGTCGCTGCGAGCTCATTCCAAACTTCCCTTCATGGTTTCCCGTCGTCATCCGGGCCGCTTTGGGTCGATTGCCGGCCTGCACGAATGACCGCTGACTTGACCTCAGAAACTTGCAGTTGATCTTGCAGGAAGCAGCCAGTGGCCAATGCCTGGAAACGCTGCAGAAGAGTCAGCCAAGCGAAAACCTTATCTCGCCCATTCTATGACCGGTATCGGCTATCCGGTCAGGCCAATGACCGCAAACGATGAGCTGTTGGCTACCACGGCACCTGGTCGAAAGGCGTAGCGCGGCTACGACTACCCCCGACCCAACCCAAATTTCCCTTCCCCTGCGCTTCAACCCCAACATCTCACGCGGATGCGTCGGCATCGCGCATTCAAACCCCTGACTTGTTCCGCATTGCAGTGCGGTCACAATCATTGGCCAGACCATCACTGACCTGTCCCATCCAGCCGCATCGCCCCCGCAGTCCCCCGCATGATGTCCTTCACCCGCAAATACATCGCCACCGTGCTGGCCGGCAACCTGGGCGGGGCGCTGATGACCTTTGTCTATTTTCGTTTCCTCGACCCGGCGGCGCTGGCCGATGGTGCGCCGCTGGGCGCGGCCGAGCTGGGTTATTTCCTGGGTGGGTTTGCGCTGCTGTCCCTCGCAGGCCGGACCATGATCACGCGCTGGTTGCGGCCGGTGATGCGTGCGCAGGGGCCGCTGGGCAAGGATGCCGCATCGGCGGGGCTGCGCCGGCGTGCGTTGATGGTGCCGGCCTTTACAGCGCTGATGACGTTTGCGGGCTGGGTGGCGGCGGCGCTGGTCTGGGGCGTGGCCTGGCCGCTGCTCTCGGGCAGCTTCACGCCGGCAGGAGCGCTGCGCCAGAGCTTCGGCATCATCTTCGTGTCGGGCACGATGGTCACGGTGTTTATCTTCCTGGCCACCGAGCGCCTGTGGCGTGAGCGTTTGCCGCTGCTGTTTCCGGACGGTGACCTGGCCGGCACGGGCGCGCTGCGCCTGCGTGTGCGCACACGGCTGGTGGTGCTGTTCCTGTTGACCGGCATCATGCCCATGGCCGTGTTGTCGCTGGCCACGCTGGTGCGCGCCAACGCCTTGCGCACGGCCGACGCCGAGGCGGCCGAGATCATCCTGCAAAACCTGATCGTGGTGCAGTCCGTGCTGGCCACCGGCGGGGTGCTGGCGGCCTTGCTGCTGGCGCGGTTTGTGTCCAGCAGCGTGGCGCGGCCCCTGCGCCATCTTCAGGAGGCCATGGCCCGGGTGGAGCATGGCGAACTGGACGTGCGCTGTCCCGTGGTTTCCAACGACGAACTCGGCGCCGTGGCCGAAGGCTTCAACCGCATGGTGGTGGGCCTGCGCGAGCGTGAGGAAATCCACGAGACCTTTGGCAAATACGTAAGTCCCGAGGTGCGCGACGAAATCCTGGCCGGCCGCGTGCCGCTGGGCGGCGACCTGCGCGAGGTGACGATATTGTTTGCCGACCTGCGCGATTTCACGCCCTGGGTCGAAGCCACGCCACCCGCCGACGTGGTGGCCGGGCTGAACGCTTATTTCTCCGAGATGGACGCGGCCATACGCGCGCATGGCGGCCTGGTGCTGCAGTTCATTGGCGACGAGATCGAGGCCGTGTTCGGTGCGCCGGTGGCGCATGCCAGCCATGCCGACCAGGCCGTGGGTGCGGCGCTGGAGATGCAGTCGCGGCTGGAGGCCTGGAACGCCGCGCGCCGCGCGCAGGGCAGGACGGAGCTGCGCCACGGCATCGGCATCCATTCGGGCACCGTGGTGGCCGGCAATATCGGCAGCAGCGAACGCATGTCGTATGCGCTGGTGGGCGACGCCGTCAACGTGGCGTCGCGTATCCAGTCGCTCAACAAGATATTCGGCACGCGTATCCTGGTGAGCGGCACTACGCGGGCGCTGCTGCGGCGGCAACACGCGCTAAAAGCGCTGCCGTCGGCCCATGTCAAGGGGCGGACGGCGGAGGTACAGGTGTACGCGTTGGCGTGAGAGCTTGAGAGGCAGGGCCGCCAAGACCCGCGCTTCATCGCGTGGCGAACCGGTCAAACCCCAGCAGCACGGCTACCACCAGGATAGCCGTTACCGGACCGGCGAACGGGTAGACCATGGCTGCCAGGATCGGCGCCACCATCAGCAGATGGCGCAGCCCCAGGCCGTAGAGGATGCCGGCGCGGCGTAGGTAGGTGGCGCCGGTCCTGGACCAGCGCGCGCGGGTTTCCGACTCCACCGGCATGGAGCACACGAAGCCGGCATGGTTGTAGTAGCGCACCGCCATCGCCGAGCAGACCAGGGACGCGAACAATATGCCCAGCAGCACCAGTTCCAGCGCGAGGCGCACCGTAAGCTGGGGCGAGGCCGGTTCACCGTAAGCGCTGGCAAGGTGCAGGCTGGGTACGGCCAGGGTGATGGTGCCCATCAGGGCCAGCGCCGCCGTGGAGGCGATCATGGTGGCCGACATGACGGAGTTGCGCAGGGTTTGCACGGCCAGGATCTCCGAGCCGCGCTGCATTGATATGGCGGCAAACCATTCTTCGCGCAAGGTGGCGTGGGCCGAGCGCGCCAGGCTGCCGGGGCTGCGCCGCTGCACTGACAACAACACCATCTCGTACAGTAGCAGTATGCCCACCGTTGCCAGGGCCGCCATCCATGTCAAAGGCTCACTCATGGTGCATCCCTACGCGGCCTGGGAGGTGGGTGCGCGCCTGCGCTTTTCGATCAGCTCGAACAGGCCCATGCCGGCCAGCATCGCCAGTACGAACACCAGCGCTTTTGCTTCGCCCATGCCAAGCGCCACCAGGCCCGGGCCGGGGCAAAAGCCGGCGATGCCCCAACCTATACCAAACAGTGTGCTGCCCGCCACCAGGCGCCGGTCGATGTGCCCTGCCACCGGCAACCGCATCGGTGTACCGATGAAAGTACGCGTGCGTTTACGTGCCAGCAGGAAGGCGAAGAATCCCACGGTTATGGCCCCTGCCATCACCAGTGCCAGCGACGGGTCCCAGGCACCGGCCAGGTCGAGGAAGCCGAGCACCTTGGCCGGGTTGGCCATGCCCGAGACGATAAGGCCCAGGCCGAACACCTGGCCGGCGAACAGGGAAGTCAAGACAGGCATGAAAGCACCTCCTCAAACCTGGAACAGGTGGCGCACCACAAACACCGTGACGAAGCCCGCGCCCATGAAGGCCAGCGTGGCAACCAGGGAACGCGGGGACAGCCTGGACAGGCCGCACACCCCGTGGCCACTGGTGCAGCCGCCGCCGTACCGGGTGCCCACACCTACCAGCAAACCGGCGGCAACCAGGGCGCCGTAGCCGGAATCGATTTTTGGTGCTGGCAAGGCCGAGAACAGCGCATAAACCAGCGGCGCGCCAACCAGCCCGAGCACAAACGCGGCGCGCCAGGACACGTCGCCACGTACGGGCTTCAACAAGCCGCCAAGCACCCCGCTGATACCGGCGACGCGCCCGTTGAGCAAGATGAGCAATGCCGCAGCCAGCCCTATCAGCATGCCGCCCGCCAGCGAGGTCCAGGGCGTAAAGGCATTCCAGTCTATGGTCATCACATTTCTCCTTAGGGGCTGTAGAGGCGGTATATCGCACTCACCGGAGCTTACGCACTTTTCGGCGCTGGCGGCAGTTGGTACCCGGCCAGAAAATGCGGCCACTCGCCGTCGCTCCAGCGAAATCCGTTGTCCAGCCGCAGTTCCTTGCGCAGCGAGCGTTGCAGGCGATCCAGGTTGTCCTGCTTCCAGGCCTCGCCGGCACGGAAACCGCATTTGTCAAAGTCCACGATCCAGGCTTTGCCACGGGTGTCGAGCATCAGGTTATGGCAATTCAGGTCGGTGTGGTGCACCTGCTCCTCGTGCAGCGCGCGCACGGCGCGACCCAGCACCTGCCACTCTTCGGGCGCCAGCGCGCGCCGGGTGTGCAGCAGTTCGGCCACGTCGCCGGCATCCGGGATTAGTTCCACCAGGATGTCGGCCCGGTAGCAAAGCCCGGCACGGGTATGGCGGGCCGCGCAGGCCCTTGGTACCGGCAGCCCCCTGGCATGCAGCCGCGCCAGCAGGCTGAACTCGGCCATGGCGCGGGTTTTTGCCACTCGCCGTGCCAGAAACAGGTCGCTGCTGAACCTGGCCATCAGTCCGCCGCGGTGGTAGTGGCGCAGCAGGTAGGCGCCCGTCTGGCCGCCCACAAAGTGGACCTGTCCGCGTCCGGCGCCCCGGCTGCTGGTGCCGCCTAGTTGTTGCCACCAGGCAAGGTCAAACAGCCGCAGGTCCGCGGTCTTGAAGCACTGTGGATCGAACCATGCGGTGTGCGGGCCGTCGTGTACCACCAAGGCGGCCGGGTTGCGCGGCACCGGCATCGGCCCGGGCAGGGTCGCCAGTTGCGCCATGGTCCTGGCCGTTGCACCGGCCAGACGCTGGTACACCGCGTTACCGCCCGCGACCAGTTCCCGCGCCATGGCCGGGTCCTGCAGCAACAGACCGAACCTCTGGAACACGGTAACCGCATCACCCGCCGGCAACATGCCGCATGCAGCCTGCAGGGCGGTGTAAAACTGCTCGAAGTTCGCGGTATGCGGGCCCGCTATCAGCGGCTTTTCAAGGCACAGGACCTCCAGTGGGTTATGGCCGCCACGCTCGACCAGGCTGCCGCCGACAAAACAGGCGTCGGCTACGCCGTACCAGAGCATCAGCTCGCCCAGGGTGTCGCCCAGCAGTACCTGGGTGTCGGCGCTCGCCGCCTGTCCGAGACTGTGGCGCACAAAGCGCAGGCCGGAGTGTTGCAGCAATCTGGCCACTGCCGGGAACCGCTCCGGGTGGCGTGGCACCAGTATCAGCAAGGTGTGTGGAAAACTCGCGAGATGCTGCTTGAGCGCCGTGATCAGCACTTCGTCCTCACCGGGATGGGTGCTGCCCGCCGTCAACACGGGGCGGCGGCCTAAAAGTGCTCTGGTGGCATCGATCTTTTCGCGCAGACCGGGGGCCAGCCGGACGTCGGACTTGATGTTGCCGGTGACGGCCAGGCGGTGCGCTGGCACTCCCAATGCCCTGAAGCGGCCGGCCGTGACCGTGTCCTCGGTGCACACCAGGCGCAGTGTCGCGATTGCGGGTGCCATCAGGCTGCGCCAGCGCGTGTAGCCGGCCGCTGAACCCGCGGACAGCCGCGCATTGACCAACACAACCGCAATACCGTGGGCTTGCGCCTGGCGCAGAAAGTTGGGCCATAACTCGCGTTCCAGCAGCAGCACCAGGCACGGCCGCAGCTGGCGCAAAAAGCGCCGCGTGGCGCCGGGCAAGTCGAGCGGGAAATACAGGTGCCCAACCCGCTCGCCATAGTGCTGCCAGATCAGCCGCGAGCCGGTGGGCGTGGTGCAGGTCAGCACCAGCGGCTGGTAACGCGGGTCCGCCAGCAGCGCCTCTATCAGCGGGCGTGCCGCGATCACTTCGCCCACCGACGCGCAGTGCAGCAGCACGCCGCCCTGGTGCCGCGCCGCCGCGCCCTGCAGGCCGAAGCGCTCGCGCCAGCGCAGCCGGTACCCAGGGTCTTTGCGGCCGCGCCACCACAGGTACAACAGCACCCAGGGGGTCGTGCAGTACGCCAGCAGGCTGTAAGCCCATGCCATGGTGCAAAGAGCCTGTATAGCGGTACTAGCGCCAGTGGTCAGCAACCCACTGCGTAGGTGGAACCCGTCGGTACCACTTGCCGCTGACGCCGACTATCGCGTCGGGTGGGTTGGGTTTGCCGTGGAACGCGATGATTTTCGCGCCCGCTGGAATACTCGGCGCGCGCACCCAGTTCATCAGGCCGCGTGGCACGCAGTGGCGCTTGAAGCTCACGCACCAACCGGCCGGCCAGTAGCTGACCTTGCCCTGGCGCCCGAGGTAGCCGGTGATGTATTCCTGTTCGTTGCGCACCTCGGCCATGGCGGCCGGGTAGTTGTTCTTCAAGTGCTCCAGCGCATCCGTGTGGGCACCTATGGTGTACAGGTAGACCGAGGTGTTGCCGGTGCCGTCGGTCTTGTCCCACTCCCGGATCACGCAGAACGGGCCCGGCGCGTCGAAGAAGGCGTCGATGTTGTCAACGATGACGATGTCGAGGTCCAGAAACAGCGTGCGCCCGCCCAGGTCGTACAGCGGGCTGGCGAAACTGGTGAGTTTTAGCCATCCATGCCCGAAGGTCCACGGCTGGCGGGTGTCGAACTGTTCGAAGCCCACTGCCGGTATCGGCTTGACTTCTATCGCCGGGTCTATGCCTTGGGCTTCGTCGGTCAGGCAGATAAAACGGAACGGCCGCGTCAGATGGCGCCGCACCATGGAATGCAGTTTGTTGACGTATTCAGGCCCGTACTTGCGGCCCCATTTGATACACAACACATTGACAGGCTGCATGGCGGGTCGTTCCTAGATTTTTCCGGGTGCGGGAGCGCTGGGCCCCTGTTGCCGCGCTGATCGCCTGGCCGCAACGGCCGGCAAAGCGGTGTTTGGCGGCCGTCTATTTGACCAGCAAGGCATTGATGGCCTGCAGGTCTTCGGCCCGCAGCGAGCCGCTGGCCTGGCGCAGTTTCAGGCTGCCAAGCAATACGTCATAACGCGCCTTGGCGAGGTCGCGCTTGGTCTGGAACAACTGGCTTTGCGCGTTGAGCACATCGATGTTGATGCGCACGCCCACCTGGTAACCGAGCTTGTTCGCGTCCAGTGCACTCTGGCTGGACGCCTCCGCTGCTTCCAGCGCCTTGACCTGGCCCTGACCCGAGAGCACGCCAAAAAACGCCGTGCGGGTGCTCTGCGACACGTTGCGCCGCGCCGCTTCAAGGTCGCTGCGCGCCTTGTCCTCCAGCGCCAGTGTCTCCTTGATGCGGTTCTGGATCGAAAACCCGGCGAACAGCGGCAGGTTGAAGGCCAGCGCGACCGTCGCCGAATTGGTTCTGTTGTCCAGTCTGGACGACGCGCTGCCTTCGTTGAACGCCTTGCTATAGCTGCCATTGAGGTCCAGCGTCGGCTGGTTGCCGGCCTGGGCTTTCTGGGTTTCGAGTTGCGCGACTTCCAGCGCCAACGCGGCCTGCCGCAGCGCAGGGTGGTCTTCCATGGCCTGGCTGACCCAGATGGCGACGTCGCTTGGCACGAGGGCCGGCAACGCGACCGGGGGCGCCAGGGTATTGGGAGTTGCCTCGGCTTTGCCGACCAATTGGTCGAGCGCCAGTTTCTTGACGCGCAGATCGTTGTCGGCGGCGATTTGCTGCGCAACGACCAGGTCGAACCGGGCCTGCGCTTCGCGCGTATCGGTGATGGTGCTGGTGCCAACCTCGAAGTTGCGTTTGGCGGACGCCAGCTGTTCGGCCACCGCGGTCTTTTGGGCACCCACAAAGGTCAGTGCATCCTGTGCCGCGAGCACATCGAAATAGGCCTGGCTCACGCGTATCACCAGGTCCTGCTCGGAAGTCTGCAGCAGCGCCTGTGCGACCGCTATGGATTTCTGGCCTTGCTCGTAATTCAGCCAATTGACCGGGCGATAGAGGGGTTGTGACGCGGTGACCGTCGCGCTCACGAGTCCGAAAGCGGGGTTAGGTATTTTTATGTTCACATCCAGTGCCGTGCGCGACGCCGCCATCCCCAGGTTCACGGTGGGCAGGGTGCCTGCGCGGGACTGCTCAGCCTTGGCCAGGGTGGCTTCGTACTGGGACTTGGCCGACTGGAAGGACGCGTCATACGGCCGCGCCGCTTCATACAGATCCACCAGGCTCTGCGCGTGAGCCGATGTGGCGAAAGCCGCGCACAGAACCGCGACTACGGGAAGCAGACGGAACGATTTCATGGGTTTCCTAGGTCAATAACGCGCAATGCCGGGGTCGAGTTCTTCTGCCCACGCATGGATGCCGCCGGCAATATTGGCGACTTGGTTAAAGCCGTGGCTGTGCAGGAACGAGGCAACCTGCATGCTGCGCGCGCCATGGTGGCACAGGCAGGCAATCGGTTGCACCGGGTCGAGTTCGGCAAGCCGCGCCGGAATGCTGCCCATGGGGATGGTGACGAGCGTGAAGTCCCCGGCGGTGATGCTGGCGGTCCGCAACTCCGCCGGTTCACGTACATCCAGCACCACGGGTTGCCCGATAGCGCGCGCATTTTCCAGCCAGGCAGCGAGTTGTGAAGGGCGGACTTGGGCAATCATGGGTGTACTCGAACTGGTGGGCGGGGTTCAGAACGTGAAATGCGAGGGCTCGGGGAAATTCAGCAGCCGTGCCGCCACGGTGTCCCAGGGCTGTGTGGTGCGGTACTGGGTCTCGCCCAGACGCGATACGAAGGTGGTGCGCATCATGGGTTCATCACCGACGATGGCACCCAGGCGCCCGCCGACCTTGAGGTGGGCTAACAGCGACTGCGGCACCTGCGCCACCGACCCGCTGAGCAGAATCACGTCAAACGGCCCCTCGACCGGCACGCCGCGCGCGCCGTCCAGGTGCCGCACTTCGGCGTTGTGGATACCCGCCATTTGCAGGTTGGAGCGCGCCAACGTTGCCAGCTGCGCATTGATTTCGAGTGTGATGACGCGTTGCGCGCGGTGCGCCAGCAGCGCCGCCATGTAGCCGGAGCCGGTGCCGATCTCCAGCACCTTTTCGTGTTTCTGCACGGCCAGGTCCTGCAAGGTTCGCGCTTCCACGCGCGGCGCCAGCATGACCTGGCCGCCGGGCAGCGGTATCTCCATGTCGACAAATGCGAGTGCCTTGTGGGCCGCCGGCACAAAATCCTCGCGCTTGACGACCGACAGCAGATGCAGCACATGGGCGTCCAGCACGTCCCAGGGCCGGATCTGTTGTTCGATCATGTTGACGCGGGCTTGCTCCAGATTCATTGCGTAGTTCATGGGTACCACCGGTTCAGGTCTATCAGACTAACGGGATGATTCTAGGGGCTGCGCCACTACCGGCTTGCCGCCGGTCCAAAGCCGTTTGGCCCAATTGGCCAGGTCGTCCATGTAGCAATACACCACCGGCACCACCACCAGCGTGAGCAGCGACGACGTGATGACGCCGCCAATCACCGCCTGCCCCATTGGCGCCCGCATCTCGGCGCCTTCGCTGAGCGCGAATGCCAGCGGCACCATGCCGAAAACCATGGCCAGCGTAGTCATCAGGATCGGGCGCAGCCGGACCTTGGCCGCCAGCAGCAGCGCTTCCTCGCGCGGCAGCCCGGCAATACGGCTGCCGTCGGGCGCGACCGTGTCCTCACGGGCACGGATGGCAAAGTCGACCAGCAAAATCGCGTTCTTGGTCACCAGGCCCATCAGCATCACAACCCCGATCACGGAGAACATGGACAGGGTGGAGTGGAAAACCATAAGCGCCAGCACCACGCCGATCAGCGTCAGCGGCAGCGCCGTCATCAGGGCCAGCGGTTGCAGAAAACTCTTGAACTGGCTGGCCAGGATCATGTAGATGAAAATAATCGCCAGCACCAGCGCCGAGATCGCGTAACCAAAGGCTTCGGCCATATTTTTGGTCGAGCCGCCGAACTTGTAGCTGTAGCCTGGCGGCATGGCGATGCCGTCCATCGCGGTGCGGATATCGTTGGAAATCTCTCCGGCCGAGCGGCCATAGGCATTGCCGTTGATGCTGACCTCGCGCGTAAGGTCGCGCCGGTTGATCTGGTTCGGCCCGGTCGATTCGCGCACCACCGCCACCTGGTTCAAGCGCACGACGCGCGCGCTGCCGTCGCTGTTGGCACCCATGGCAAACGGCAGGCGTTGCAAGTCGTCCGCCGCGTTGCGCGACTCCGGTGCCAGCCGTACGTTGACGTCGTATGTCTGGTCGTCGGGAGCACGCCAGTTGCCAACCGTCTGGCCCGCCACCATGGTGCGCAGCGCCGCGCCAATTTGCGTGATGCTCAGGCCGAAGTCAGAGGCCGCGTCGCGCCGCACCTCGATGTCCAGCGTGGGCTTGTTGGGCTTGACGCTGGAGTCCAGATCCACCAGGCCTGGAATGGGCCGGATCTTCTCCAGCGCGAGCCGTGCCAGCCGCTCGAGTTCGGCCTGGTTGGCGCCCTGCAGCGAAAACTGCACGCCTTTCTCTCCACCCACGGAGTCGAGCAGGCCGAC
>JANLPN010000562.1:0-1561 GCA_031367285.1 Betaproteobacteria bacterium
CAAGGTGTTCACCGCCATCCACATGCATTTCAGCCTGTCGGGCAAGGGCGTTCCGGCGGTTGCCGTGGAACGCGCCATCGCCATGAGCCACGACAAATATTGTTCCGCCACCATCATGCTGGGCAAGACAGCGGCGATCACTACGAGCTTTGATTTAGCGGAAATCTGAGGTGGCTTACTCCCATGGCAAATTCCCATGGCAAATATCACTTTTGACTCGCTGAAGCTCGCGGACAAGCTAAAAACAGCCGAGGCTGGCTCACACCCGGTGCGCAACGGTCGTCATGACCCTGGCCGCCGCGCGCATCAGGCTGACCACGGGCGCCGGCATGGGTAGGGCACCGGCGGCCTGGGCTTCCGCGGCGTGGCGCGCTTCGTCATCTTTCATCTGGGCCACGATGGCGCGCGAGGCGTGGTCGCCCTCGGGCAGGGCTTCCATGTGGCCCTGTAAATGGGCCTCCACCTGGCGCTCGGTTTCCACCACAAACCCCAGGCTGACCCGGTCCCCCAGACGGCCGGCCAGCAACCCCAGGCCAAACGCACCGGCATACCACAGCGGGTTGAGCAGTGAAGGCCGGGCGCCGAGTTCGCCCAGCCGCTGGCGCGTCCAGGCCAGGTGGTCAGTCTCCTCCAGGCTGGCGCGCTCGAACCGGGCACGCAGGGCCGGGTTCCTCGTGGCAACAGCCTGCGCGGCGTACAGCGCCTGGGCGCACACTTCCCCCACATGGTTGACGCGCATCAGCGCACCGGCCCGGGCTTTTTCGGCAGGCGACAAGACCGTCGCCTGTCCGGCCAGCGTGGGGCATGGCCTGGACGCATGCGGCGTGGCGAACAAAGTACGTAGGGCCGTGTCTGCGGCGATAAGAAAAGCGTCCATCCGGGGTTCCCTGCGGTGAGATTCAGGCCAATTTGGCAGCATAGTGCCAACGCGATTGTGACTGGTTGGTTACAAAAATACCGATCCGCGTCAATCTGGTTTGCCGCGAGGCAATGCAAGCAATTTCGGCCTGGGATTTTTTTTGTTGCAGCACTGCAACGAAAACAAGTTGTACAAAAAAATTAAGGCCAAACTCTTTGCCAAACCGGGGCAGCTCTGGTGCAATAGAGCCAACTTCCTGAAACAGGAGGTTGGCCCGGGGATCCGAAGTCCTCTACCGGAGCCCTATGTTTAACCTTGGAGAAACTTGAAATGAAAAAAACCCTAGTAGCACTCGCTGCACTGGCTACGGTCGGCGCAGCTTTTGCACAGTCCACAGTCACGCTGTATGGCAAGATTGACTGGACGATTCAAAGCGCAACGCAAAAGACCAGCGGCATCGGCTCCACGGCCGGTGGCAACGTTGGCATGCAAGTCAACTCGGCCGGCCTGTCTGGCAGCCGTTGGGGCATGAAAGGCTCCGAAGATCTCGGCGGTGGCATGAAAGCCATTTTCGATCTGCAAAGCGGTTTTGCCGTTGATACTGGCGCATCCGCACAAGGCGGTCTGCTGTTCGGTCGTCAAGCTTATGCAGGTTTGTCGAGTGGCTTCGGTACCTTGACCGTCGGTCGTCAATATTCTCCG
>JANLPN010000573.1:0-8669 GCA_031367285.1 Betaproteobacteria bacterium
GCATGGGTTGCGCCAACGTGGCCCATGCGTTGGCGGCCATGCCGGAGCAGGACAAGGTGATGGCCTTGCCGGGCCACCGCAAAATTCCGATTGCGGGCGCTCGTGCACCGAACATCGGCATAGTGACCGCCTACAACGACATGTTGTCGGCGCATGCACCCCTGCAGGGTTATCCGGACCTGGTCAAGGCGGAAGCCCGCAGCTGGGGCGCCACGGCCCAGGTGGCGGGAGGCGTGCCGGCCATGTGCGACGGCGTGACCCAGGGAACGGCGGGCATGGAGCTGAGCCTGTATTCGCGCGACGTGATTGCCATGGCCACCGCGGTCGCCTTGTCGCACGACATGTTCGATGGCGCCCTGATGCTGGGGGTGTGCGACAAGATTGTTCCGGGCCTGCTGATCGGGGCGCTGCATTTTGGCCATCTGCCGACCGTGTTTGTTCCTGCCGGGCCCATGACTTCCGGCCTGTCGAACAACGCCAAGGGCAAGGTGCGGGAGCTGGCCGCGCAGGGGCTGGTGGGTCGCACCGAGCTGTTGCAGGCCGAGTCGCAGGCCTACCACGGCCTGGGCACCTGCACTTTTTACGGCACGGCCAACAGCAACCAGATGCTGCTGGAGGCCATGGGCCTGCATGTACCGGGCACGGCGTTTGTAAACCCCGGCGCTGCGCTGCGCGAGGAACTCACGCGTGAAGCCATGCGTACCGTGTTGGGGCGCCCCAGCGCAATGGCTGGTGCAATCGCGGTGCCGCCGGAGGCGGCGACATCGTGCGCGCCGATTGGCCGCGTGGTGGACGAACGCTGCATCGTGAACGCCATGGTCGCCCTGCTGGCCACCGGTGGTTCCACCAACCATCTGATCCACTGGGTGGCCGTGGCCCGCGCTGCAGGCATCGTGATTGATTGGGACGATTTTTCCGCGCTCTCCGACGTGGTGCCGCTGCTGACGCGGGTCTACCCGAACGGCAGCGCGGACGTGAACCAGTTCCAGGCCGCGGGTGGGCCGGGTTTTGTGATCCGCGAGCTGCTGGATGCCGGTTTCATGCATGCCGACGTATTGACGGTGCGCCCTGGTGGTTTGCGCGAGTTCACCCGGATTCCGCAGGCCGGGGCCGACGTGCTGCAGTGGCGCGATGCGGGCGCGTCCGGGGATGAGTCGGTGGTGCGTGGCGCCAGCTCGCCATTCAGTGCCACCGGTGGCCTCAAGCTGCTGCTGGGCAACCTGGGGCGCAGCGTGATCAAGGTATCGGCGGTACCGGATGACCGGCATGTGGTGCAGGCGCCGGCGCGTCTGTTCGATTCGCAGGAGGCCTTGCACCAGGCCTTTACCGCAGGTGAACTGGACCGGGACGTGGTGTGTGTGGTGCGCTGGCAAGGGCCGCGCGCCAACGGCATGCCCGAGCTGCACAAACTCACGCCGCCGCTGGCGGTACTGCAGGGCAAGGGCTTCAAGGTCGCCCTGGTGACCGACGGGCGCATGAGTGGTGCTTCGGGCAAGGTGCCGGCTGCCATCCATGTGTCGCCCGAAGCCGCCGCCGGCGGGCCGCTTGCACGCCTGCGCGACGGCGACCTGGTGCGGCTGGATGCCGTGGCCGGCACACTGGAGGCACTGGTGGACGCCCATGAATGGATGCAGCGCCCGCTCGCTGCCATGCCGGCAGACTTGATTGAAGACAATGGCCTGGGCATGGGCCGCGAACTGTTCACGGGCATGCGCCGCAATGCCCTCACCGCGGAAGAAGGAGCTTGTTCATGGCTGTAAAACCCCCACTCACTGCCTTGCAGGTGATGCAGGACGCACCGGTGATTCCGGTGATCGTGCTCAACGATGTGGTGCATGCCGTGCCGATGGCGCGTGCCCTGGTGGCCGGCGGCGTACGTATGCTGGAGGTGACGCTGCGCACGGCGCAGGCGCTGGCCTGTATGGAGGCGATTGCGCGCGACGTGCCCGAGGCCGTGCTCGGTGCCGGCACCGTGCGCAGCGCCGCCGATGCGCAGGCCGCTGCCATGGCCGGTGCGCGGTTTGCGGTAAGTCCCGGCTACACCCATGCCATTGGCCAGGCTTGCCGCGACCTGGGCCTGCCCCTTTTGCCCGGTGTGGCAACCGGCAGCGAGGTGCTGATGTGCCAGGAAGACGGCCTGACCGAACTCAAGTTTTTCCCCGCCATGCAGGCCGGTGGTGTGGCCATGCTCAAGGCTTTTGCCGGCCCGTTTGGCGAGCTCAGGTTTTGCCCCACCGGCGGTGTGACGCTGGGCAATGCGCCGGAGTTTCTGGCATTGCCCAATGTGGTCTGTGTAGGCGGCTCCTGGCTGGTGCCGGCGGATGCCGTGGCGGCCGGCGACTGGGCGCGTATTACGCGGCTGGCGCAGGAGACCGACGCGTTGCGCAAACCAGGCGGCTGATCTGCATGCTCTGCCGCCGGCGTCAAGGCCTGGCACCACATCGCGGCAGCTTCAGCCGTATTTCCAGAATGAATAAGCCGTCAGCGTGATGGCCCACACCAGCACCGCGTTGCGCACCGCGCGTTCCGGGATGCGTTTGACGAAATGCACGGTGCTGTAGCCACCCAGCATGGCGCCAAGGAATAGCGGCAGCACATGCGACCAGACCACGTGCCCCGAGGGCAGGAAAATTATCAGACCCGCTGCACTGAGTGCCACGGTCATAAGGTTCTTCTGCGCGTTGGCATGGTGGATCGACTGCTGCCCCGCAATCGTCAGCGCCGCCAGCAGGACGATACCCATGCCGGCGCCGAAATAGCCGCCGTACACCAGCAGCGCAAACTCGAATACCAGCAGCCAGCGGCGCGACGGCTTGCGGGACGGATTGCGCAGCGCACTGAGCCTTGCCTTGATCCATTCGCCGAGCGCAAAAAACACCGTGGCGGTCAGTATCAGCCACGGCACGGCTTTCTGGAAACGGGCTTCCCCGGTCCATAACAGCAGCAGCCCTCCTACGGCACCACCGGCGAACGACACCCACAGGTGGGCGCGCATGTCCTTGCGCATATCGGCCAACTCGCTGCGGTACGCCGCCAGCGCCATGAAGTTGCCGGGGGTCAGCGCAACCCAGTTGGTGATGTTGGCAGCCAGCGGCGGCAGGCCGGTGGCGATCAGGATGGGAAATGTCAGGAAGCTGGCGCCGCCCGCCACGGCAGTCACACCACCGGCGACACATCCACCGGCAAACAGCAGCAAAAGGGTCAGGAAATCCATGCGTATTCCGCTGTCAGCGTGCCGCCGTGCGCGGCCACTCAGGCACGTGGGTCAAGCTGCCTTCCGGCGTGTGGGTGTGGTGCGAGGTTCGGCAACTGCAGGCCTACAGGTCTTTGAGCAGCCGCAGCGCGTCGTAGATGGCGGCATGGGTATTGCGCGCCGATACCGCGTCACCGACACGGAACAACTGGAAGCCGGCCTTACCGGCAGCGGGACGCGGCTGCAACTGGCCGGCCAGCAGTGCGTCGTAATCGACCGCACCCAGGTTGGCTGACAAGGGCTTGAGCTCGAAATACACGTCGTCCAGCGGCCGTGTGCCATGGTTGACCACCACCTGATCGACACGGCGTTGCGTGGCCACACCGCCATAGTCGCTGCCAATCGTGGCCAGCAGTTCGTTGCGATCGCGCTGCACTGATTCGAGTCGAAAGGTCACGGTAAACGTGACATCGTGTTTCTGCAGGCTGCGCATATAGGGCACCAGGTTCATTGCCATCACCTCCGGCGCAAACGAGCGGTCCGGCGTCATGATTTCCAGCCGGGCGCCGGACTGGGCAATCACTTCGGCCGCCTGCAGCGCGGCATGGTCGCCCGCGTCGTCGAACAACAGCACATTACGGCCAGGCTTTGCATCGCCGCCGAGAATGTCCCAGGCCGACACCACGAGATCGTTGCCCGCGCTCAGGACCGCGGTGTGGGGCAGGCCACCGGTGGCGACGATGACTACATCGGGCGCCTCCGCCAGCACCGCCTGGGCGTCGGCCAGGGTGTTGAACCGGAAGCCGACACCGCGCTGTTCACACTGCGCCAGCCGCCAGTCGATGATGCCAAGCATTTCGCGCCGGCGCGGGCTTTGCGCGGTCAGGCGGACTTGCCCGCCAGCCTGCGACGCTGCTTCGAACACCAGCACCGCGTGGCCGCGTTCGGCAGCCACCCGCGCAGCTTCGAGGCCGGCCGGCCCGGCACCAACCACCACCACCTTGCGTTGGACCGGCGCCGCCGGGACGTCGTGTGGCATGTCCAGCTCGCGGCCGGTGGCCGCGTTGTGGATGCAATACGCTTCACCACCCTGGTAAATGCGGTCGAGGCAGAAGTTGGCTCCGACACAAGGACGTATGGAGTCTTCCTTGCCCAGCATGATCTTGCGCACGATATGGGCGTCGGCCATATGGGCGCGTGTCATGCCCACCATGTCCAGCTTGCCCGAGGCAATCGCATGGCGCGCGGTGGTAACGTCCTGGATACGCGCCGCATGGAAGGTCGGGAAGCCGGTCGCGGCACGGACTTCACCGGCAAAATCCAGGTGCGGCGAACTGCGCATGCCCTGCACCGGAATCACGTCGGTCAGCCCGGCATCGGTATCGATATGGCCGCGGATCACGTTCAGGAAATCCACCATGCCGCAGTCCCGCAGCCGGCGCGAGATCTCGAAACCTTCCTCGCGGGTCAGTCCCCCCGGCAGGCATTCGTCGGCCGTGTAGCGCACCCCGACGATGAACTCCGCGCCGACCCGTTTTCGGATCGCGCCCAGCACCTCGAAGGTAAAACGCAGCCGGTTGTCCAGCGAGCCGCCGTAGGGGGCATCGAGTTCGTTGGTTAGGGGCGACCAGAACTGGTCCATTAGATGGCCGTAAGCCTGCAACTCGATACCGTCCAGGCCCGCTGCCTGCATGCGCTCGGCCGCGTCCGCATAGTCGCGGGTGATACGTTCCATGTCCCAGGTCTCCATCTTCTTGGGAAAGGAACGGTGCGAAGCCTCACGTTCATGGGACGGGGATACCACCGGCAGCCAATCGGCCTTGGACCAGCTGGTGCGCCGCCCCAGGTGCGTGAGCTGCAGCATCACCGCGGCGCCGTGTTCGTGGCAGGCGTCGGCCAGGTCCTTGAGCCAGGGAACGACCTCGTCGCGGTAGGCCAGGATATTGTTGAACACCGGTGGGCTGTCGCGCGAGACGGTGGCCGAGCCGGCCGTCATGGTGAGTGCAATACCGGCCTTGGCGCGCTCCACATGGTAGGCCCGGTAACGCTGCTTGGGCATGCCGTCCTCCGGGTACGCCGGCTCGTGCGACGTGGTCATGATGCGGTTTTTCAGGCGCAGGTGCTTGAGCTGGTAGGGCTGCAGCAGCGGATCGTTCTCGGGTGACATTCACTTTGCCTTGATGCTTGCTAGTACCACTGGTCCGTCATGCCGGCCTTTTTGCGCTCTACAAAGTCGCGGATCGATTCGTCCACGGCCGGGTCCATGGGGGGCGCCACGTATTCGGCCAGTGCTGTCTTCCAGCGCCGGTTGGCACGTTGCGCGCTGTCGGTCTTGCCATTTTCGGTCCAGGTTTCGAAGGGTGTGTCGTCCGAGATGCTGGAATCAAAAAACGCCGTTGTGTAGTTGGCCATGGTGTGGGCGCAGCCCAGGAAGTGGCTGCCCGGCGCGACTTCCCGGAAAGCATCCAGCGCCAGCGTGTTGTCGTCCACCGTAACGCCGGCCAGGTAGCTGTGCAACGCCCCACAGAAATCGGCATCCATCATGAACTTTTCGTAACTCATGGACAGCAGGCCATCCAGGAAACCGGCCGAATGCAGGATGAAATTGGCGCCGCAATGGACGGCCGACAACATCGACATCACGCTCTCCTGCATCGCCTGGCCGTCGGGCAGCTTGGAGGTGGTGAACGACCCGGCACAGCGCAGCGGCAGCCCTAGGCGGCGCGCTAGCTGGCCGATCACCATGGAGCCAATGGCCGGCTCGGGGGTGCCAAAGGTGGGGGAGCCGGAACGCAGTGACATGCTGGACAGGAAGTTGCCGTAGATCACCGGCGCGCCCGGGCGCTCCAGCTGCGTGATGGCGCAGCCCACCATGGTCTCGGCATGGGCCTGCGCAATGGCACCGGCATTGGTGACCGGGCCCATCGCACCGCCCAGGATAAAGGGCACGATCACGGCGGCCTGGTTGGCGCGTGCATAGGCGCGCGCCGAGGTGGTCATGGTGCCGTCCCACAGCAAGGGCGAGTTGACATTGACATTGCCGAGGATCACGCAGTTTTTGTCCACGAAATCGGCCCCGAACAACAGCCGGCACATGGCTATGGAATCCTCGGCGCGTTGTGCCGATGTGATGGAGCCCATGAAGGCCTTGTCGGAATACTTGATGTGTGAATACACCATGTCCAGATGGCGCTTGTTGACCGGGATGTCGGTCGGCTCACAAACCGTGCCGCCCGAATGGTGCAGCCAGGGGCAGGCATAGGCCAGTTTGATGAAGTTCCGGAAGTCTTCCAGCGTACCGTAGCGCCGGCCTTTGTCCAGGTCCATCACGAACGGCGAACCGTAGGCCGGAGAAAACACCACGTTGTTGCCGCCGATCCGCACCGACCGTGCCGGGTTGCGCGCGTGTTGTGTGAACTCCCGCGGCGCGGTCTTGAGAATCTCGCGCAGATGCCCCGGCTCGAAGCGTACCCGGATGCCGTCCACATGGGCGCCGGCCTTGCGAAACAGCGCCAGGCATTCGTCGTCGTCGCGGATGTCCAGACCGATCTCGGCCAGTATGCGGTCGGCCGCCGCTTCGATCTTCAGCAGGTTTTCCTCGCCCATGATGTCGTAGGGCGGGATGCCGCGTTTGATGTAGGCCGGCCCGGCCGGTTTGGCCTTGGGGTCACGGCGCTCCCGGCCGCCGGCGCGGCGATGGCGTTTGCCGTCGGTGGGTGCGTCAGCGGCGGGTATGGTGGCGGTGTCTGTTGGCGCGTCGCTCATGGTGGTGTCCTCCTCTGATAGATGTTCGTTGCAGATATCCGGGCCGGGTCAGCTGCGCATGCGCAAGCCCTTGGGGTCGTACAGGGGTGCACCCTGGACCTCGGCCGGGTAAGGTTTGCCGTTGATCTCCACGTCTACCTGCGTGCCGGGTGCCGCAAATGCAGTCGGCACATAAGCAAAGGCCACGGACTGGCCGATGTGGTGCGCGTAGCCACCCGACGATACATAACCAACGGCCTTGTCCCCCACCAGCACCGCTTCGTCATTGGACACATCCAGGTCGGTGGTTGCAACCACCAGCGTGACCAGCCTCTTCGCCGGGCCGGTCGCACGTTCGGCACTGGCCGCAGCCTTGCCTATGAAGTCCTTGTCCCAATGGATAAAACCGTCCAACCCGCTCTCGGCGGCGCTGAAGTCGGGCCGGTAGTCGAACGTCCAGACGCCCCAGGCCTTTTCGAGCCGCAGGCTCATCAGCGTACGTGCGCCGTACCAGCGCAAGCCCAAAGCGGCACCGGCCTCGTCAATGGCTTCGGCCAGCCGCAACTGGTAGGGCGGGGCCACGTAGATCTCGTACCCGAGTTCACCCGAGAACGACACCCGCGCCAACAGGGCCGGCACGCCGCCCACAAAGGTCCGGCGAATGTCGAGGAACTTGAAGGCCTCGCCCGACAGGTCGTCACGGCTGAGCTGCGCCAGCAGCTCGCGCGACTTCGGGCCCGAGATCGCGATGCCGTGCAGCTCGTCCGTCAGGTTGCGGTACGTCACGCCGCTGGCTGGCAGATGCTGCTCGAACCAGCGCCGGTGCGCGTCCTGCATCGCGCCGGAACCGAACAGCATGTAATGCCCAGTGCCCAGGCAGGCCACGGTCAGGTCGCCGTAGAGTTTGCCTTTGGGTGTGAGCATGGGCGTCAGCGCCAGCCGCCCCACCTTGGGGATTCGCCCGGCCAGCAGGTAGTTGAGCAGTGCGCCCGCGCCCGGGCCCTTGAACTCGTGTTTGGCGTAGTTGGCGATTTCGATCGCACCCACCGCTTCGCGCACCGCCCGGACTTCGCGCGCCACGTAGCCGTGCGCACGCGAGCGCTCGAAGGTGGGCTGCTCGAACGCGTCGGCCGGGCCGTCAGCGAACCACAACGCATGCTCCAGACCGAAGCTCTGCCCCCATACGGCTCCACGCGAAGAGAGACGGTCGTACAGCGCCGTGGTTTTCTGGCGCCGGCCCTTGGGCAGGGTCTCGTTGGGGAAGGTCATGACGAAGCGGCGTTCGTAGTTCTCCGACGACTTCACCGTGCCCCAGTCGGGCGTGGCGAAGCTGCCGAAACGCGCCACGTCCATGGCCCATACGTCGATGGAGGGTTCACCGTCCATCATCCATTCGGCCAGACACATGCCTACGCCACCGCCCTGGCAAAAGCCGGCCATCACACCCACTGCCACCCAGTAGTTGCGCATGCCGGGCACCGGGCCGATCAACGGGTTGCCGTCCGGGCCGAAGGTGAAGGGGCCGTTGATGATGTTCTTGATGCCAGCACGGCCCAGGGCCGGAATACGCTCGAAACCCAGTTCCAGCCGCTCGGCGATATTGTCCATCTTGGGCTCCAGCAACTCGTGGCCGAAGTTCTGCGGCGTGCCACGCACCGACCAGGCCGTGGGGCGCGGGGCGTTGGTGGCCAGCAGCAGGCCCGTGCGGTGCAGGGGGAAAAACATATTTCCC
>JANLPN010000583.1:0-30805 GCA_031367285.1 Betaproteobacteria bacterium
CGTGGCCTGGCGCTGGAAATTGGCTCCAGCCCACAGGACCCCAAACGGCGATACTTCAAGGCGACACAGGATTGAGATGAAACGCTCGCCACAGCCTTCGCACCATGCCAACTGTCGCATTCCGGCGACGGTGTCTTACCCACCGATTTCTGTGTACCCAGGTGTGTACCAGTTAGCCATCGCGATCCGGCAGAACCAGCATTCATGCGGCTTGCAGGCCGATTTCACTGAGCAGGTGCAAAATTTGGAGTAGCGTTTCAGGGGGTCTCTTGCCACCCCCATGCACCTCATAGAACCACTATCCGTGACGATCCGGAGACGGTTGCGGCCAGCGGCCGCTGTGTCTCGATCAGGGTGAGCCAAAGGCTTGCCAACGCAGCCGGGATGCGTACCGGAGAAGCCTTGCGCGCGGAAAACGCGCACCTGCCGCGACGCAAAAGCAGTTTCGCGCCGCGCGTGCAGCGGGCCGACAGTGATTGTCGTTGTCGATGCCAGCGTTGCCGTCAAGTGGTTCCTGTCTTTCAAGCCGGATGAGGGCCATGCAGACCGGACCCTGAAGATTCTTGAATGGGCCGTCCGTGGCCCTCTCCAACTCGTCCAGCCACCCCACCTCTTGACGGAAGTCGCCACTGTGCAGGGGCGCGTAAAACCCGCCCACCTGTTCTCTGGCGGCCAGCTTATGGCTACATCATGGACTGCCATAAAACTAATTGGAACAATTTTATTACTTGATGGTACAATTTTTAAGTTCCAACAACTCAACGGGGGTTTTATGGATTTTCAATTTAACGAAGAGCAGCGTGCACTGCAACAGCTCGTACGGCGCTTCGTAGAAAAAGAGATGCCCAAGGAAAAAGTCGCCGAATGGGACAGGAACGAGGAGTTCCCAAGCGATTTGCTCGACAAGATGGCCGCGATCGGCTTGATGGGCGCGACGATTTCCGAGGAATATGGGGGCACCGGCGGCGGCGTGATGGAAGAGGTCATCGTGCTGGAGGAACTGTCGCGGCACAGTTCAACCGTGGCCCTGGCTTATGGGCTGGATGTATGTTTTGGCGCCGTCACCCTGGAGCGCCATGGATCGGTTGCGCAACGCGAGGAGTTCCTGCCCAAGCTGGCCAGCGGCGCCTGCCATTTCGCGCTGTCGATGACGGAGCCCGATGGCGGAACCGACATCCTGGGGGCCACCAAAACCGTCGCGCGGGAAGACGGGGACTATTTCGTGATCAACGGCTCCAAGGTGTATACGACCGGGATCAATATCGCGAACCATGTATTCGTTGTCGCCCGCACCGGCAAGGACCCGGTGAAGCCGTCGATCGGGCTCACCGTGTTTCTCATACCCACGGACACCCCCGGCATCCGTTACGACAAGATCACCAAGCTTGGTTCGCGATTTCTGCATTCCTACATCGTGTCGTACCAGGATGTTCGCGTGCACAAAAGTTCCATTATCGGAACCCGCGACAGGGGCTGGCATGCCGTTATCGACACCCTCAACAACGAGCGCATTTTTGTGGCGGCCGTATGCGCTGGACTGGGTCGCGGCGCGCTGGAGGACGCCAACCAGTATGCCCTCGACCGGAAGGCGTTCGGGCGGCCCATCGGCGAATTTCAGGCCGTACAGCACCAGTTGGCGGACAGTCTCGTGGAGCTCGATCTGGCCCAGCTGGCGACCTACCGTGCGGCATGGATGACGGACCAGGGGCTGGACTGCTCGGTGTATGCGGCGTCCGCCAAATTGTTCGCGTCCGAAGCCGCGTTTCGCGCCACGGACCGCGGAATGCGCGTCATGGCCGGCGCCGGATTCACGATGGATTACCACATGCAACGTTATTACCGGGATGTCCGGCAGCTCATCTTCGCACCCGTCACCAACGAGATGAGCAAGAACTTCATTGCCCAGGTCGGATGCGGGATGCCAAAGTCCTACTGACAGTAAATCCGCGAGGAGACAACCGGGATGGAAGTTTCGGGAAACAAGACCGTTCCAGACCTGTTGCGGGAGCAAGTGCTCCTGCACCACGACAAGGAATTCATCGTGTTCGAGGACGCGGATGGCCAGGTCACGTCCTTGACCTACGGCGTATTCGGCGACTGCGTCAACCGGCTCACAAACGCACTGATTGCCGATGGCGTGCAAGCCGGCCAGACGGTCGCGCTGATGGTGTCGACAAGTCCGGAATTCCTGATGTCCTGGTTTGCCATCAATCAGGCGGGGGCCGTCATGGTGCCGGTGAACGTGCTGTACGCCGCGGACGAGCTGCAGTACCTGCTGAACAACTCGGACAGCGTGGGGTTCATCGGCGAGCCCAGGTTCCTGCCCCTGTTCCACGCGGTAGCAAAACTCTGCCCGAGTGTGCGGGTGAAGATATCGACGCGCACCGGCGAAGGAACGGCCGGCTTCCGGCTGCTGACGGACATCCTGGCCGGCCCGGCGGCAAGCCACCAGGTGGTGCGCGTGGCTCCTGATGCACCGTCGCAGATTGTCTACACCTCGGGCACCACCTCGCGCCCCAAGGGCGTCGTCATCAGCCACAAAAGCACCCTGATCCAGGGCATTTCCGTGGTCATGCTTTTCGGCATGACGGCGGCGGACAGGTCCTGCGTGGTGTTGCCGCTGTTTCACGTTAATGGACAGTATGTTGGCGTGTTGCCGGCGCTCACGGTTGGTGGAACCATCGTGCTGCTGGAGGTCTACAGTGCCTCCAAATTCTGGAGCCAGGTGCGCAAGCATGCTTGCACGCTGATGAGCATTGTTCCGATGCTTTTGCGGACCATGCTGGCCCAGCCGCCGCGCCCGGACGACGCGCAACACCAGGTGCGATTTTCCTTTTACGCGCTGACGACGACCGATGAAGAGTGGGACCGGTTCGAGAGCCGGTTCGGCGTGAAACTGATCGAGGGTTACGGCCTGTCCGAGACGCTGGGCATCTGCTCGTCCAATCCGGTGGTGCATGGAACCACCAAACGCCATTGCATCGGGTTGCCTACGCTCGGTCGCCAGATGCGGGTGGTGGACGAGACTTATACGGACTTGCCAACAGACCAGGTGGGCCGCATCCTGGTGCGCGGCGAGGCCATGTTTTCCGGCTACTACAAGAACACGGACGCCACCGCTGCCTGCATGCGGGATGGCTGGTTCGACACCGGCGACAACGGTTCGATCGACAACGATGGTTACGTCCATTTCTTCGACCGATCCAAGGACGTGATCAAACGTGCCGGCGAAAATATCGCCGCGACCGAGGTCGAACGGGTACTCAACGAGCATCCGAAGATCCTTGAGTCGGCCGTGATCGCGGTGCCGGACCCGCTGCGTGACGAGGCGGTCAAGGCCTTCGTGGTTCTGCGACCCGGTGAAACCATGACGGAAGAAGAAGTCCGTGAATGGTGCGCCGGCCACCTCGCCAAGTTCAAGGTGCCCTCGTTCTGCGAATTTCGTCCATCCCTGCCGCATACCAGCATAGGCAAGATCATGAAGTACGTCCTCAAGATGGAAGAAAGAAATGCCTCCAAGCAAACACACTGAACCATTGAGCCCGCCACCCGCGGCCGTGGCCGATCTCCCGGTCTCCCTGTACCGCGAAATCTACATTGGCATGTACCGCATCCGGCAATGCGAGGAGCAATTGAACGCGGTCTTCGCCAAGAACCTGTTTCCCGGCTATATCCATTCCTACCTCGGACAGGAAGGGTGTGCCGTGGGCGTCTGCTCCGCGCTGCGGCAGGACGACTATGTCGTCACGACGCATCGCGGCCGCGGGCACTACCTGGCCAAGGGCATGGCGCTCAAGCCCATGATGGCCGAGATGTTCGGCAAGGCGACCGGCATCGGCGGCGGCCGCGGCGGCGAGATGCACGCCGCGGACCCGGAACGGGGAATACTCGGCGGCAACGGAATCGTCGGCGGTGGCATCCCGTACGCCGCCGGAGCCGCGTATTCCGCCGTGCTTGAAGGCAGCGACCGTGTCAGCGTGGCATTCTTCGGCGATGGCGCCAGCAACCAGGGTTCGTTCCACGAAGCCATGAATATCGCGGCCGCTTGGAACCTGCCGATGCTTTTCGTGTGCGAGAACAATATGTACGCCGAGATGACACCATTTCGCGAAACGGTGAAGGAAGTCGACATCGCCAAACGTGCAGCTGGCTACGGTATTCCCGGTGTGATAGTCGATGCCAACAATGTCCTTGAGGTGCTCGACGCCGCGCGTACGGCCGTTGCGCGCGCACGCGCCGGTGACGGCCCCACGCTGCTCGAACTCAAGACCTACCGCCGCGGTGGCCACTTTCAGGGCGACCCATGCAAATACCGCACCCGGGAGGAAGAGGCGCTGTGGCAATCGCGCGATCCAGTGCTGCAGTTTCGCGGCGTGGTATTGCAGGCGGGCGCCTTCGCCGAAGACGAACTGCAATCGATCGAGGCCGCATTGACCGCGGAGATCACCGAAGCCATCGACTACGCGCTGGCCAGCCCGGACCCGGTTCCGGAAAGCTCGCTCGACCATGTTTACGCCGCCTGAAGCCTCGGAAATCCTATGACAAGCAAAACCTACTGCTGGGCCATCGTCGACGCGGTGCGCGAGGAAATGGAGCGCGACAAGGACGTGTTCGTGATCGGCGAGGATGTCGGCGCCGCGGGCGGCGCGTTCGGCGCCACGCGCGGCCTGCACAAACAGTTCGGGCCGCTGCGCGTGCGCGACACGCCGATCAGCGAGGAGATCATCGTCGGCATGGCCGTAGGTGCCGCCATGACCGGCAAACGCCCGGTCGTGGAGATCATGTTCATGGACTTCTTCGGCCTGTGCCTGGACCAGATCGCCAACCAGGCGGCCAAGATGCACTACCTCTACAACGCGGCCTTCAAGATGCCCCTGGTGATTCGCACCACCGTGGCCGTGGAGATGGGCATAGGCCCGCACCATTCGCAGATGCTGGAGGCCTGGGTCGGCCATGTACCGGGCCTCAAGGTGGTGATGCCGTCCACGCCGCGCGACGCCAAGGGCCTGCTCAAGTCGGCCATACGCGACAACAACCCGGTGATCTTTATCGAGCACCTGGCGCTGCACCGCATGAAGCAGGACATCGACGATGCCGAGGAAGTGCTGATTCCCCTGGGCAAGGCGGACATCAAGCGCCCGGGGCGCGACGTGACTGTAGTTGCGACCGGGCTCATGGTGCAGAAATCCCTGGACGCCGCGGCCATCCTGGCGGCCGAAGGAATTGAGATCGAGGTCATCGACCCGCGCACCATCAGCCCGCTGGACATGGACACCATCACCGAGTCGGTGCGCAAGACCAACCGCGCGCTGGTCGTGACTTCGGCCCACAAGCCGTTCGGCTTCGGCTCCGAAGTCGCGGCCGAGATCATGGACCGCGCCTTTTACCACCTCGATGTGCCGGTGCGGCGCCTCACGCCACCCTTCACGCCGCAGCCGTTCGGCAAAGGCTTCGAGAAGTTCCTGCATCCCGACGCGACCCGGATCGCCGCCAACGTGCGGGAGATGATGGCATGACACACGTTATCTCCATCCCCAAACTCGGCCTCACGATGGAAGAGGCGACGGTCGTCGAATGGGGCCAGGCCGACGGTGCGCGTGTTACCAAGGGCCAGACGGTCATCACCATCGAAACCGACAAGATCATGTTCGATGTGGAAGCCGAACACGACGGCTTTCTGGAACGCGTGGCCGAGGTCGGCGCAACACTCGCGGTTGGCGCCCTGGCGGGTTATCTGCACACAACCGCTGAGGCGGCGCTGGCCAAGTCAGGCGGCAGCGCGGCGGATGCGGCCCAACCCGCAGCGGCCTCGGCTGCTTCCGCGGTGGCGCCCTCCTCCGCGCCTGCGGCCCCGTCCGCGGCCGCACACCCGGCCGCACTTGGTGCTGGCACCGGTGCCGGCGGTGGGCGGCTGCTGGTTTCCCCGGTGGCACGGCAACTGGCCGAGACCCACCAGCTTGACCTGCGTTCGGTGGCCGGTTCCGGGCCGGGCGGTGTGATCTTGAAACGCGACGTCGAGGCGGCGCCGGCGGCTCGCCAGCGGCCTGCTGCCGCGTCCGCCACGGCGCTGTCCGCGGCACCGGCCACTATGGCGCGGCGCCCGTTGTCGGGCATGCGCAAGGCGGTTGCCAAACGCATGATGCAAAGCCTGGCCACCAAGGCGCAGATGACCGGCTTCGGCCGCGTGGACATGGCCGAGGCGGTCAAACTGCGCGCTTCAATGGTTGCGGCACAGACCGAACTCGGCGCGCGCATCACCTACACCGACCTCGTGCTCAAGGCAGCCGCCACCGTGCTGGCCGCCATGCCCGACATGAACGCCTACATCGACGGCGACGAGATCGTGAGTTTTTCCGAGATCAACATCGGCCTGGCGATTGCGATCGACGGCGGGCTAATCGTGCCAGTCATTCGCCATGTGGACCGGCTCACCCTGGTGGAGCTGTCGCTGGCGCGCCAGGCCGTTATCGCCAAGGCGCGCGCCGGCAAGCTGACGCGCGAGGACGTGGACGGCGGCTCATTCACGCTGAGCAACTTCGGCAGTTATGGCGGCGACTTCGAGACACCCATCCTGAACGCGCCCCAATCGGCGCTGCTGGGCATAGGGCAGATCAGCGACGAGGCCGTGGTGCGCGACAAGCAGATCGTGATCCGGCCGATGATGTCGATCAGCCTCACCTTCGACCACAGTCTTATCGACGGGGCGCTGGCGGGCGAGTTCCGCTCGCGCTTCAAGGCGCTGATGGAGCAGCCCGCGCTGCTGCTGGCGCGCCTGCGGTAGGCACCATGAACCCGGACTTCGTCTTTGAGACCGCGCGCCTGGACCAGGTGCTGTGCGAGGGCCGCTGTACGGTCACGGCCGCCGACGTTGAGCGCTTCCGCCGTCTCCTGGGTTACGAGGCGACGCCGGCGGGCCAACTGCCGGTCACGCCGTCCAGCATGGGGCTCACGTATGGCCTGCGCCTGGGTTGGGACAACCAGATTTTTCCGCCCGGCGCCATCCGCATGGGTGATGACGACGTATTCGGCGTGCCAGCGCGCGTGGGCGATCAGTTGCTGACGCAGTTTCGCATCGTCGAGAAGTTCGAACGCAAGAACCGCAAATTCATGAAATACGAAATGTGCACCCACAACCAGGCCGGCCAGATGGTGTGTTCGGTCAGCTTCACGGCGGTGGTGCCATGAGCCTTCTCCCGAGCACGGTGCAGGCGGGCGACAAACTACCGGCCTGCTCGATCAGCATTTCGCAGGAGCTGATCGACGTGTATGCCACGCTCTCGGGCGACTTCAACCCCATCCACGTGGATGCGCAGGCCGGGGCCACCGCGGGTTTTGGCGGCACCATAGCCCACGGCTGCATTCCGATGGAGCCGGTGTTCCAGGCGATTCAACGCTGGAGCGGCGCCGAAACACTGCCGCCGGATACCGCGATCCGCCTGCGCTACCGCGCGCCGTCACGCCCAGGCGACATCATCCGCGCCGACGCCGAGGTGGTCGGCGAAAAACCCGTGGGCGCACGCCGCTGCATAACTATCAGCTTCGTCTGCGTGAACCAGCGCGGCGAGCGTGTTGTCGACGGTGACTGCGAGTTGTTTTCATGAACACGGATGGAACACGCAAAAAACTGGTCGTCATCGGCGGTGGTGTCGGTGGTTATACCGCTGCTATCCGCGCCGCGCGCGACGGGCTGGATGTGACCTTGGTCGAGAGCGGCGAGCTCGGCGGCACCTGCCTTAACGTCGGTTGTATTCCCACCAAGAGCCTGCTGCACCAGGCCCAGGTGTTTCGCGAGGCCGGCACACTGGGCCATTTCGGCGTGGATCCGGCGCGTCTGACCGTGGCCATGGGCGCCGTGATGGGCAAGAAGAACGAAGCCGTCACTAAGCTGGTGCAGGGTGTCAATACGCTGGTGCGGCGCAACCGGATCACGCTGGTCAAGGGTAATGCGGAGTTCACCGGCCCCAGAACGCTGCGCATCCGCGAGACCGGCGCATCGCTGGCGGCCGACGTGGTGATCATCGCCAGCGGCTCGGAGCCGGTCGTGCCCCCTATCCCAGGCGTGGAGCTCGCAGGCGTGGTGACGAGCGACGGAGCGCTGGCCATCAGCGTGCTGCCGAAAAACGTGCTGATCGTCGGCGGCGGTGTCATCGGCGTCGAGTTCGCGCAGATATTCAGCGACTTCGGCGTGCAGGTGACGGTGGTCGAAAAACTCGACCGCCTGGTCGCGGAGGAAGATACCGAGACCGCTGCCGTGCTGCAGCGATGCCTGGCGCGCGGCGGCGTGGACATCGTGACCGGCGGCACGGTACAGGCCATCCAGCGCAACGGAGACCGGCTTTCGGTCGGTTTTTCGACGCAGGGCGGAACACGCGAGGCCGTCGTGGACATGGTGCTGGTCGCGGTGGGGCGCCGGCCACGGCTCAAGGAGCTGGCGCTGGACAAGGCCGGCATCACGGTACAGGCCGGCGCGATCCAGACCGATGACCGCTGCCGCACCAACGTGGCGCAGGTGTATGCGATCGGCGACGTGCGGGGCGGCCTGTTGCTGGCCCACAAGGCGGCAGCGGAAGCTGAATGCGCCGTGGCCGACATCACCGGGCACCCGACCACCATGACCGGGCGCGCCATTCCGCGTGCCGTCTACACCACACCCGAGATCGGCGCCGTGGGCCTCACCGAGGCCGAAGCGCGCGGCCTCTATCCGAAGCTCAAGGTCGGACGTTTCCCATTCTCGGCCAGCGGCAAGGCCATCGCCGGCGGCCATGTGGATGGTTTCGTCAAGGTGCTGGCAGACGGCGCGACCGACCAGGTCGTGGGTATCTGCATGGTCGGACCGGACGTGACCAACCTGCTCGGCGAAGCAACCCTGGCGGTGCAGATGGAGCTGACCCTGCCGGCGCTCATGGAAACCGTTCACGCCCATCCCACGCTGACCGAAGCCCTGATGGAGGCCGCCCACGACGCCTACAACGGCGGAGCGATCCACCTGCCGCCCAAAGCCGTGGCTGCCTAGGGCCTGTTCACAGGCCCCAGTCCTGCCGTTTCGCCAACCACACTTCCTAAAAAGGAGACAGTATGAAATTCGAACATCCCCCAGCCGCCGCACGGAGGACAGTACCGTGAGCGCCTCCCCCGATGTACCCCGCAAGCAGTTTGCCGCGCCAAACTACAGCACGATCCAGCTCGACGTCAAGGGCAAAATAGCGCACCTGACGCTCACGCGGCCCGACAAGCTAAACGCGCTCGACCCGGTGATGCTCGAGGAACTGCTCGATGCGCTGGCGCGTCTGCAGGACAACGGATCACTCAACGCCATGATACTGGCCGGTACCGGGCGCCTGTTTTCGGCCGGCGTCGACCTCAGCACGCCGTTCTTCATGGAGGCCGTCACCGACACCTCGATCTTCTCCGGAACCCGGCTGCTGAACTGGCAGCACCGTGTGATCGAGGCGCTGTACGGCTTGCCGTTCGTCACCATCGCGGCCATCAACGGCGACGCCTGCGGCGGTGGCGGCCTGGGTCTGGCCATGGCCTGCGACATGCGCGTGGCGGTGCGCAAGGCGCGCTTCTGGATGGTTCCGATGATGCTCGACGTGGTGCAGGACTTCGGCCTGAGCTGGCTCATGCAGCGCCAGATCGGCCCGTCGCGCACCTTCCAGATGGCCATGCTCGGCAGCCCGATCCCGGCCGAGCAAGGCCTGACCTGGGGCCTGATCAACGAAATGGTCGAGGACCAGCCGGCACTCGCGGCACGCGTGGACGCGCTCGACAAGCAACTCGGCGCAATGGGCAGCGATGCGCTGCGCATGCTCAAGCTGATCATCCGCAACGGCTTCCACAGCCAGCTGCGCGAACAACTCGGCGTGGAGGCGGTCGCCAATGGCCTGACGTTCCAGTCCCAGGAATTCAAGGACAAGAAAGCAGCCTATATGAACAGCCTCAAGAAAGGCAAGAAATGACGACGACGATGCGTGCCGTCCGGCTGCACGATGCAGGCGGCGGCAAGACCGAATTGCGGCTCGACACCAATGTGCCGGTGCCCACGCCAAAGGCCGGCGAGGTGCTGCTGGCGGTGCGGGCCTGCGGCCTGAACCAGGTGGACCTGCTCACGCGGGATGGACAGACACCGCAAACACCGCCGATGCCGCATATTTCGGGCACCGAGGTGGCCGGCGACGTGGTCGAGGTGGGACCGGGAGTGACCCAGTGGTCGGCAGGTGACCGGGTGGTGCTGGACCCGATACTGAGTTGCGGCGAATGTCCGGCCTGCCTGCGCGGCGCCACCAATATGTGCGTACGCGGACGGGTGTTCGGCGTGCAGACTCCGGGCGGATACGCTGAATTCGTGACCGCCCCCGCAAGGCAGCTGCTGCGCCTGCCGGATTCGCTCTCCTATGCGCAAGCGGCGGCTGCGGCCGTGACCGGCCCCACGGCCTGGCATATGCTGCGCCGGCGCGCCGACATCCGCATCGGTGAAGACGTGCTCATCATCGCGGCGGGCTCCGGCATCGGCGTGATCGGAATGCAGATTGCCGCCTTGGCCGGTGCGCGCGTGATTGCCACCGCCGGCAGCGACGACAAGATACGCCAGGCGCTCGAGATGGGCGCGCATTTTGCGGTCAACCACCGCGACCCGTCGTGGGCGGACCAGGTACGCAAGTGGACCAACAGCCGCGGTGTGGACGTGGTGTTCGAACACGTCGGTAAAGCCACCTGGGAAGGCAGCCTGCGAGCACTCGCGCGCGGCGGCCGGCTCGTCACCTGCGGCGGCCATTCCGGTTTCCAGGTGGACATCAACCTGTGGCATCTGTTCGTCAAGGAACAGGTGCTGATCGGTTCCTTCGCGGGTACCCGGCAGGACTTCCTGGACGTGATGCAGTTGGTCGGACAGGGAAAGATCCGGCCCGTCGTCCAGGAAACATTCGCGCTGGAAGACGTAGCGCGCGCCCAGGCCATGCTGGATGACCGGCAGGTGTTCGGCAAGCTGCTGCTGGATCCAACGCGCGTGGCTTCGGCCTGATCGGCGCCATCCGGCGATCTCAAGAAAAAGGGGAATCGTTCCATGCAACTCGACACTGTACAGATCAACGAACAAGACCCTCGCAGAAAAGCCCTGAAAGACGGTTTCATCGAGAACCGCGGCTGGTGGGCCCCGTTCTGGGACGACTTTCTGGCCCTGGACCTGGAAATGTTCGAGGCCTTTCTGGAGTACGGCTCGGTAGCCTGGAAAAAGGGCTACCTGGAACCCAAGGTCAAGGAGTTCATCTACATCGCGATCGACTGTGCCACGACGCATATGTACGAGCCGGGCCTGCGTATCCACCTGCGCAATGCGTTCAAGTTCGGCGCGACGCAGGAGGAGGTCATGGCGGTCTACGAGCTGGTGGCCAACATGGGCCTGCACACCGTCGCGCTGGCCGTGCCTATCCTCATGGAAGAGCTGCGCGCCGCCGGGCAGGAAGTGAGCATGGCGCTTACGCCCGAACAGCAAGAGCTCAAGGACCAGTACGTGGCCGCGCACGGCACCTGGGCGCCGTACCTGGAAGACTTTCTGGTGCTCGACATCGAGCTGTTCCGGGCCAACCTGCGCTTTTCGACCGTGCCTTTGAAGAAGGCTGTCATCGACCTGAAGATCCAGGCGTTCATCCTGCTGTCCGTCGACGCAGCCACCACGCATTTGCACGAACCAGGGGTGCGCCAGCACATCCGCAAGGCCATCCAGCTCGGCGCTACCCGGAGCGAGCTCATGGAAGTGCTGGAACTCGTATCTATCCTGGGCATGCACACGATCTCCATGGGTGTTCCGGTACTGGTGGACGAATTGCGCGCGGCCGCCCAGCCGTGAACCTGCTCCGGAATTGGCCGGAAGCAACAACCCCATGCGTCCCGCGCAGACGGATGGAAAAACAAGTTAATACGAGTTCTTTTCTACAACTTACAAGGAGCATAGACATGCGGACCCATCTGACCACCAAGCTTGCCAAGCTGACTCTTGGGCTGTTGGCGACAGCCAGCCTCTCTGCCGGTGCCGAGCCGCTGAAGGTGGCGATCATCGAGGCACTGACCGGCCCGGCGGAAACCGTTGGGCGGCCATTCGCCCAGTCCACGCGCCTGGCGCTGGACGAGATCAACGCCGGCGGCGGTTACAACGGCGAGCCCATCGCGATAAAGCAGTACGACAACGGGAGCACGCCTGCCGGTGCTTCAGAGCAATTTCGTGCCGCGGTCGCCGACGGCGCCCGGGTGATCTTCCAGGCGGCATCGTCCGCGGTGGCGGGCCAGCTGTCGGATGAAGTCAGGCGCTACAACCTGCGCAACGCTGGCAAGGAGATCATCTTTTACAACGTGGGCTCCGAGGCCGCCGACCTGACCGGCGAAAAATGCCATTTCTGGTTTTTCCGGTCCGGCACCACCCCTGAAATGCGCTGGAACGCGGTGGTTCCGGTTCTGCAGTCCGAAGGTGTTCTCAAGTCCAAAGCCTTTCTGATCAACCAGAATTACTCCTACGGGCTAAGTGTGCAGAACGCCCAGCGCAACATCCTGAAAGCCAAGAACATCACCATCGTTGGTGACGTGATTCATGATCTGAACAAGGTCCAGGACTTTTCACCGTATGTGCAGAACATCAAGAGTTCGGGTGCGGAAGTTGTCCTCACGGGCAACGGCTTCAACGACATGGTGCTGCTGGTGCGGGCGATTCGCGATGCCGGGCTCAAGGTCGGGCTGGCTGGCATTACGCTGGATGTACCGGGAACGCTCAAGTCGGCCGGTGATGCGGCACTGGGCTACTACAACATCACGCCGTTCAGCATGGGCGCGGGCCCCAAGATGGACGCCTGGGTCGCGAACTTCCAGAAGAAGGTCGGGCGTGACCCGCACACCTACGACACGACAGCTTATAACGCGGTGATGCTGCTGGGCAATGCCTTGAGGTCGTCCAGCGCCAATGGCGGCCCGGTCGACGCGCGCAAGATCGCGTTGGCGATTGAAACGGCAACCTACGACTCGCCATTTGGCGCTCAATCAATGCGCAAGGATGACCACCAGGCCATCATGCCGCTGTTCGTCGCCAAGGTCAGCAAGACGGCCCCGAAAAAGATGGATGGCACCGACATGGGATTCGATGTGGTCGCGGCACTTACCGGTGCCCAGGCCGCGGTACCGGTCGATGCCGCCTGCAAGATGCAGCGTCCCTGAAAAAGGCCCGCGTTCGGTGAGCGCATGGGGCCGAACCCTGACGGCCCATCGCGCTTTTCGTGTGTGGTGCCGATTGCGGAGCAGTTATGGAGTTCTTTGTAACCTCCCTGGTCAACGGGGTGCTGTACGGCATGTTGCTGTTCATGGTGTCCGCCGGCCTGACGCTCATCTTCGGAATGATGGGCGTACTCAATTTTGCCCATGCCTCCTTCTACATGATCGGCGCCTATCTGGGCTACAGCCTGTCCGCGATCCTGCCGTTCTGGCTGACGCTGGTGGTCGCGCCGTTGCTTGTTGCCGCCATCGGCATGCTGGTTGAACGCTACATATTGCGGGCCGTACACCGTTATGGGCACATGCACGAGGTACTGGTGACGTTCGGCCTCGCCTACATCATCCATGAACTGATCAAGATGGTTTACGGAAATTACGCCGTCAGCTACCAGACGCCGGAGGCCTGGAAATTTTCCGCGTTCAGCCTGTATGGCACCACCTATCCCTTTTACCGGGTGATGATCGCCATCGTCGGCACACTGATGTTCACCATGCTGGCGTTGCTGCTGCGGTACACACGGGTCGGCATCGTGATCCGTGCCGCCATCCGCCTGCCCAAGATGGTGGAAGCACTGGGACACAACGTGCCCATAGTCTTTCTGCTGGTATTCGGAATCGGCGCCTGGCTGGCGGGCATGGCGGGCGCCCTCGGCGGCATCGTGCTGGTAACCAGCCCGAACATGGCACTGGACCTCGGCATCAGTGTTTTCGTGGTGGTGATCGTGGGCGGGTTGGGGTCGCTGGAAGGCGCGTTACTGGCATCGCTTCTGATCGGGCTGATTTCCACATTCACGGTTGGCATTCAGGTTTCCATGGCCGACCTGCTGGGCTACCTGGGCCTGGCCCAGGCAAGCCAGGGCGGCAGCGGCCTCATGAACGTCAAGGTGGGCACCTTCGCGGCCGCGATGCCGATGCTGATCATGCTGATCGTGTTGTTGGTACGCCCGGCCGGGCTGATGGGCGACAAGCAGTGATGCGCGCACGAAACCTGCTCTGGCTGGTTGCCACCGCGGCCCTGCTGGTGCTGCCGTGGCTGGTTTCCACCGGCTTCCAGCATGCGCTGGTGCATGCCATTGTTTTCGCCATTTTCGCGGCGTCTTTCAACCTGGCCAGCGGCTCGGGGGGCATGCTTTCATTCGGGCATTCGGCCTTTCTGGCACTGGGCGCATTCGCGACCCTGCATGTGATGCGCGGCGCGGAAGCCGGCGTGCTTGTATTTCCCACGGTATTGCTGCCGCTGGCCGGAGGATTAACGGGTCTGCTGATCGGTGCGCTGGTCGGTTATTTCGCGACCCTGCGCTCCGGCGTGTATTTCTCCATGCTCACTCTGGCCTTCGCCGAGCTGTTCCACCAGATGGCTCCCAATCTGGCATTCCTGTTCGGCGGTGAAACCGGTATTTCAACCATGCGCATGCCTTCGCTGGGCATCTCGTTCGCCACCGACATGCAGGTCTACTATCTGGTGCTGGCATGGGGCGTACTGTGTTTATGCCTGTTGTGGCTCTATATGCACACACCCTTTGGCCGCCTCACGCTGGCGATTCGGGAGAATGAACAAAGGCTGCGGTTCCTCGGATTCAACATCCATGCCAGCAAGGTCATTGTTTTCGCCGTGTCCTGCGCCATCGCGGGCGTTGCCGGCGGCCTGCTGGCGATCTCCAACGAAAGCGCGAACTACGAACTGTTCAGTATGAGCTATTCCGCCAACGTGCTGCTGTACACGTTCATCGGCGGCGCGGGCTTGTTTCTGGGCGCGCCGCTGGGTGCGGCCATACTGACACTGACGGCTTTTGCAGTGACCAATATGACGCATATCTGGCTGCTGTACCAGGGCCTGCTGTTCGTTCTGCTGATGATGTACGCGCCCGACGGAGTTGGCGGCATCATTGCCAGAAACATCGAGTTGTACCGAGAGGGCCGCCTGCCGGCGCTGGCGGGGCCCTACCTGTTCGCGGTCATTCCCGCCGTGTGCCTGATGGGCGCGGTGGTTTTTGTTTGCGAAGCCCTGTCCGTAATCCTGTCACGCGAATACACCGCCAAACGTGGCTCTGGTGGCGGTCAACTCTTGCCGGCCGAGTTCCTCGGCACCAGCTGGGATCCGCTGGCGCCCGGGACCTGGGCCATCCCGCTGACACTGGCGCTGGTGTGTTTGTTCACGCTGCCCATCGCGGTTCGCAGGATACGCCCCCTGCTCGGCCACCATGACTGAAATCGCCCTCGCGCTTTCCGGTGTTCGCAAGCGGTTTGGCGAAAGCGAGATTATTCGCGGCCTGAACCTGAGCGTCCGTTCGGGCGAAATCCACGCGGTCATCGGCCCGAACGGTGCCGGGAAATCGACTCTTTTCAACCTGATATCCGGCATGTTCGCCCCCGACTCCGGGGACATCGTCATGCATGGCGCGTCAATTCGCGGCTTGCCGCCGCATCTCATCGCGCGCAGGGGCCTGGCCCGCAGCTTTCAGATTACGAACGTGTTTCCACGTCTGTCGGTTTTCGAGAACATACGGATTTCATGCATGCGGCGGGCCGGTTATTACTTCTCGCTGATGCGACTGGCATCCGGGCTCGGAGACGTCAACCGGGAGGCTGAGCAGTGGGCGGAGAAGGTGCACCTTGAAGGCGTGAAGCACAAGCTTGCCGGGCTGCTCACCTACTCGGAACAACGCGCGCTCGAAATCGCGATGACGGTGGCCAGTGGCGCCAGCATCATCCTGCTGGACGAACCGATGGCGGGGATGTCGCGCGAGGAGACGGCTCAGGCGATAGCGCTGGTGCGCACCATCGCAAAGGGGAAAACCGTGCTGATCATCGAACACGACATGGACGTCGTGTTTTCGCTCTCTGACCGCATTTCCGTGCTGGTGTATGGAGAAATCATCGTGAGCGACGTGCCTGAGAATGTGCGCGGCAATACCCGCGTGCAGGAAGCCTATCTGGGAAGCGAGGTTCACGAATGAGCACCGCGGGGCCGCTCCCAAGGGCGACAACGAAGTTGCGGCGCAAACTCACAATTGCGCACAACGCTTGTGACGTTGCAGCCAAAACCGCAATGCGAAGCATGGAGGTTAGCTGATGGGTCTCGTTGTGACCGACCTGCATGCGCAATATGGCAAAAGCCATATCCTGCGCGGCGTCGCGTTTTCCGTCTCGGCGGGGGAGATCGTGAGCCTGATCGGCAGAAACGGATCGGGCCGATCAACCACGCTAAAAACCATCATGGGGCTGGTGCCGCCCACCCAGGGTTCGGTACGCCTGGACGGGGTGGATGTCACCGGAAAACAAGCCTATGAAATCGCCCGCAGCGGTATTGCCTATGTTCCTGAAGAGCGCCTGGTTTTCGCCAATTTGACGGTGGAACAGAACCTTCAACTGGGCGTGGCGCCGGCGCGCAAGAACGCGCCCCAATGGAGCATTGCGCAAATGCTGGACTACTTTCCCCGCCTGGCCGAGAGGCGCAAGACGCAAGCGGGGAGCCTGTCCGGCGGCGAGCAGCAGATGCTGACCCTGTGCCGGTCGCTGCTTGGAAATCCCCGGGTCATCCTGATCGACGAGCCCACTGAGGGGCTCGCGCCCAAAATCGTCGAATCCGTGATGAACATGATTGTCGACATTGGCAACCGCGGAGTCGGAGTGGTGCTGGTGGAACAGAAGCTCACGTTTGCGCTTCGTATCTCGAAACGCATTCTGGTGATGGGTCACGGTCACATTGTTTTCGAGGGCTCCGCCGAGGCACTGAAAAACAATGCGGAGATCCGCAGAAACTGGCTCGAAGTTGCCTGATGCGGTGATCAGCAAACGGACCAGCAGCGCCCGGGGCCGAGCCGAGTGTTGTCTTCAGTAATTTCTTGTTAACGCGACGCTCGCCCGTGGCGTCAGAAAGCTAACCACCATGCCCACCATTTCGCAACGTATTGCCGCATTCACATCGACGCTAGCCTACGAAGACATTCCTGACAAAGTGGTGGAGAAGTCCAAGGTCAGTCTGCTGCATAACCTGGGGGTGGCAATAGCCGGTCGCTCTCTGGTTGCCGCCTCCGTCCTGCGCTATGTGGACGCACTCGGCGAGCACGGCCCGTCCGCAAGCGCTCGCCTGCTGCTGAGTGGTCGAGCGGTAACGCCGGAGACCGCGGCCTTTGTGAACGCGGCGCTGATGCACGCCCGCGCGCAGGACGATGTGTATTTTCCCGGGCTGACCCATGTAGGCTCCATCATTACGCCGGCGGTACTGGGCGTGGGAGAACAATTGGCGACCTCGGGACGGGACATGCTAACCGCCTTGATCGCCGGATACGAAGCCGCGGGAGCGATCAGCCAGGGTTTCGCCAAACGCACCACGGCCCGGGGTTTCAGGGCCAGCGGCATCTATGGTGGCTTTGGCGCCGCCGCTGCGGTTGCCCGGTTGCTTCGTCTTGATGCTGACGCCACGGCGAACGCCATCGGCATTGTGGCCAGCATGGCCGCCGGTACCAACCAGACCTGGGTCGCCGGTACCCAGGAGTGGCAATTCCAGGTAGGGCTGGCAGCACGCAACGGCATCCTGGCGGCGCGACTGGCCGCGGCTGGCGGTACCGGGGCACCTGACGCGCTGGAGGGCTCGGCGGGTTTTTATGCGGCCTTCATGGGCGACCTGGAGCAGGTTGCCCAGGTGGGCGGAGATCTGGGGACCCAATGGCGTAGTCTCGACGTGACCTACAAGCCGTACGCGGTCTGCGCCATCCTGCAAAGTCCGGTGCAGCAGGCAATTCTCCTGGCGCGCCAGCATGAATTGAAAGCACAGAATATCTCCGCCGTACGTCTCACTTTGAATCCGGCCGAGGCGGCCTACCCCGGCACCGACTCCACTGGGCCATTCATCGACACAGGAGCTACGTTGATGAGTGCCCAGTTCTGCCTTGCAGTTGCGCTGGCGCAGCAAGCGGTCAGAGGTAGCGACCTCAAGCGATTTGCCGATCCCCTGCTTCAACCCCTGATCCAAAGAACCAGGGTTCAAGCCGACGCTCAGCTCGGTGTTCGCTCTTTTATCCTCGAAGTCGATTTGGCCAATGGGCAGACGCTGCGGCATGCTTCACACGCCAAAGAGGAACCTTTCAATTGGGACCGGGCCGGAGTGATGAATAATTTGCACGCGATGGGCGATGAGCTCCCAATTGGAACTGAAGGTATTCGCCGGCTTGGTGAAACGGTTCTCTCGGCCGAACGCAAGACCGTCGCCGAGATCGTTTCGGCATGCGTGATGTGAGGCCGGTTCGTTCCTTCAAGCAAGCTTCCCACTCGGCGGCGTCCATGCGGTTTGTAGGTTGACAGGCGGAGCGTGACGCTCAAGCGCCGGCAAGCGGAATTTCGGCGTAAACCGTGTCTCCCACCACCTCGGCCCGATAGACACGAACCGGCTGGACGGCGGGATAACCGGTGGCCTCCCCGGTGCGAACGCAGAAAGTGCCCGAATGGAACGGGCAGACGATGTCCTCACCGAACAGTTCACCGTCGGACAATGACGCCTCCCCGTGCGTGCAGGTGTCATCGATCACCAAGAACTCGCCTTCTACGTTGCACACAGCGAGTGGCGAAAAATCGGGCGGTTCAAATTTGGCGATCGACCCGGGCGCCAGGGAACTCGCGGTACAGACAGCGATTTTGCGGACTTGGTTGGACATGGTTTTTCGACCTGTTGTAGGTGGCCTATTCGAAGCGCACGTTGCACTCGCCGATACCGCCGATCTGCATCCGGAAGCGGTCACCGCGTTGCACTGGAATCATCGCAGCCAGCGATCCGGACAGGATCACCTCCCCCGCCTTCAGTGCAATGTCGAAGCGCCCGAGCGCGTTGGCCAGCCAGGCCACGGCGTTGACGGGAGAGCCCAGCGCCGCTGCGCCGGCCCCGGTGGCGACGATTTCGCCGTTGCGCTCGAGCACCATGCCGCACAGGTTGAGGTCGATGCTGCGCGGCGCGACCAGCGCGCTGCCGAGAACGAACACACCCGAGGACGCGTTGTCGGCGACCGTATCCTGGATCTTTATCTTCCAGTTGTCGATGCGTGAGTCGACGATTTCAAAACACGCCATCACGCCTTCGGTGGCAGCCAGCACGTCGGCGTTGGTCACATGGGGCCCCTTCAGGTCGCGTTTCAGCACGAATGCAATCTCGCCTTCGGCGCGCGGCTGGATCAAGGAGTCGAATGGCACGGCCGACACCTGGTCGGCAATCATGCCCGAAAGCAGATAACCGAAGTCGGGCTGCGATACGCCCAGCATCTGCATCACGGGTTTGGAGGTCACACCGATCTTCTTGCCGACTACCGTCTGGCCATCAGACAGACGCCGGCCCAGCATATGCTGCTGGATACGGTAGGCGTCGTCCATGGTGATGCCATCGTGCCTGGCGGTAAGCGGCTGTACGGTCTTGCGTGACATCAGCGCTTCGTGCAACTCGTCGCCCAGACGGCGGGTGAGTTCGTCGTTCATCATGGTCTTGGTCCTAAGGATGGGTTGGGGTGCATCAAGGGGGTAGCGGCTCGGCCCGAAAGAAAATGCGCCGCGTTGCCGTACCGGAGGCCGGACAGCACGTCCGCTTCGAAACCCGCTTCAGCAAGCCGCCCGACCGGGTCGGTTTCGAGAATCGCGAAGGGGTAATCGGTGCCGATCATGAGCCGGTCGGCGCCAAATCGCTCGACCAGATAACGCAACGCGTCCTTGTCATAAACCAGCGTGTCGTAGAACAGTTTCCTGGCCTGTTCCACCGGTGCAGCCAGGATGCTTTCATGCAGCGCGGGAAAGGCATGCCAGGCGTGTTGCAGCCGCGGCAACAACATCGCCAGCGATCCGCCGCCATGGCTGAACGCGATGCGCAAGGTCGGGTGGCGCAACAGCATATTGGTCGTTATCACCGATGCCGCGGCGAAACCGATTTCATTCGGGAAGGCCAGCGTAGCTTCCAGCAAAGCCGGTCCGACCAGGCGTTCGGTTCCGGCCGGTCGAATGGCGTGGACGAATACCGGCATGTCGAGCCGAGCCGCAGCCGCGAAGAAGGCATCGAACTCGGGTGCGCCGATCGGGCGGCCGTTGATGTTGCTGCCAATCTCGACACCCGCCAGATGCAAGCTGTTCTTGGCGTGTTCCAGTTCCGCGATGGCAAGTGCCACATCCTGCAGAGGCACGGCCGCAAGCGCGGAGAACTGCGCCGGGTAAGCCGCGACGAGTTGCGCCATTTGTTGGTTGACATCACGCAGCAGCACCTGGGCATCGTCTGCCGGAAGCCAATACGACAGCAGTTCCGGCATCGGAGACAACACCTGGCGCGTGATGCGCATGGCGGCCATGTCGGCGGTACGTCGTGCGCCGTCCCAGCACTGGTCGGTCACGGTGCGGTACACGCTGCCGTCGATCATGACGTGACGGTGACCGCAGGTATGCGCCGCCGCCATCGACGGCCAGGTCTGCTCATTCGCCCCCCGCGGGCGTACCGGCATGTGTTCCGGAACGAAGTGCGTATGGATATCGATCGCCGGTGCGTGCGCAGTTGTAGTCATGTTGTTACGGGGCCTCCGTTTTTCCCAGGTGGTTGTGTCGGCCTAACGGAGCAAGGCGCCACCGTCGATTGGAATGCAGATGCCGGTCATCCATGCGGCACGCGGCGACACCAGGTAGGCCACCATTTCGGTCACATCGCTCGGTTCGCCGACCCGGCGCAGGGGAAACTCGGCACCCCGCGCCTGCAGCAAACTCGCATAGTCGGCCTGCGACATGCCGGCCGCCAGATAGATGTCGCTGCGCACAAGCGCCGGCGCAACGCAATTGACCCGCACGCCGTGCTTCGCGACTTCCACTGCCAGCGCCCTGGTAAATGCCTCGACTCCGCCTTTCGAAGCGGAGTACACCGACGACCCGACGCGCGGGCGCTGTGCCAACGTGCTGCTGAAATTGACGATGCTGCCGCCTTGCCGAACCAGCAGGGGCAACAACCCGTGGGTTACCGACAACGTGCCCATCAGATTGACCTGCATCAGGCTCGCCACGTCGGCGAATTTCATATCGATGAATTCGGTCCTCGGCAAAGCGACCCCTGCGCAGTTGATCAATACATCGAGCCGTCCGAATTGGTCTGAAACCCATTTGGTGAGCGCTTGCACATCGTCGGCATCGCCTATGTCGCACGGGAGTGCATGAAATCCATCCGCCACCATGGCGGCAAGCCGCTCCTTGCGTCGGGCACAAACCAACACCTCAAAACCATCCCGGCGCAACGCGCGGGCGATGTCCTCGCCCAGACCGGAACTTCCGCCCGTCACCAGCGCATGCATTTTTTCCGACACCGGGCCTCCTTGATTTTCAAACCTACCGAAATGCCTGCGGCGGCAAGCGGCGCCGTGTGTTATTCATTCTGTACGGATGCCGCGCCCGGAAGCCAGACTGGCCGCGGTCTTGATAGCCGCCAACATGCTCAGATGCTGGGCCACACCCTTGCCGGCGATATCGAACGCACTGCCGTGCGGTACGTTGAGCATCACGTAAGGCAGGCCAAGATAGACCGTACAAGCGCCTTCGAAACCGACGGTTTTGACCGCGATCTGTCCCTGGTCGTGGTACATCGTCACAACTGCGTCATAACGCCCTTCGATTGTCTGGCGGAACACCGCATCGGGCACCAGCGGCCCTTGCGCGTCGATGCCGAGCGCGCGCGCCGCCTCTATGGCTGGCCCGATGCGTTCGCGATCCTCGGGAAACATGGCATGCGGATTGATACCTGCCACCGCGATGCGCGGTTTTGCGATGCCCCACCTGGTCAGGTTGGCGTGCAGCAAGCGCACCACACGCAACACCAGTTCCGGCGTAACTAGCTCGATCGCGCGCCTTAGCGGCACGTGTTCGCTCAGCGGCACCACGCGCAACGCACCCGTGATCCGAAACATGAAGGTATCAGGCGGCTGGAGGGCGTCGATGTCGGGCATGCGACCGGTCATCTTCAAGGACGCGCTGTCCACCGGACCCATGACAAGACCCTGGATACGGCCTTGGGCGCCGAGGTCGCTGCCGATCTTGATCCAGTCCAGCACTGCCTCGCCGGAAACCGTCGAGGCCTCACCGAAGGGGCAGTTCGATACCTCGAACTCTCCGGTATCGAGAATCTGGATCGATTTCGCACCCGGCTCAAAGTGGTCCAGCGTAGTGATCTTCCTTATCGGAAGGGAGACGCCGCTGACGGCGGCGGCGCGTTGTACGACGCCCAGGTCACCGACCAAAAGGGGTTCGCACAAGCCGGCCAGCTCACCACTGCCGATGGCCTTGACGCAGACTTCGGGCCCGATGCCTGCGGGGTCGCCGATCATCGCGGCAATAAGGGGAACATGGGTCATGTTGCGGTTCAGCGCGAGAAGAAGTCCAGCACGAGTTTGGTGAAACGGTCCTTGCGCTCGATCTGTGTCCAATGGCCGCATTCGCCGAACACATGCAGATCGGAATGCTGCAGCAGCTTGTGCAAATGCACGCTGGAAGAGAGCGGCAGGATTTTGTCGTCGCGGCCATGCACAACCAGGGCCTGCTGCGTGATCGCCCGGATGTCGGCCTCCGGTGTCGAGAGCATCTTGATGCCCGACTGCCGTGGCACCGGGAACATTTGCGAATAGGTCTCGTGGAAGCCGGGACGAATGCTTGCTTCATAACGCGAGCGCACCAGGTCGTCGGTAATGATCGACTGGTCATAAGCGAAGGTTTTCACGAGTTCGCGCATTCCCTCAATAGACGGCTGATAACCCCACACCGCATCCAGCCCGGGGGTGAGCTGGAAATCGGTTCCTGCGGAGCCCATGAGCACGAAACGATCAACGCGCTCGGGATGGCGCGCGGCCAGGGCCAGCGTCAGTCCTCCACCAAACGAGTTGCCGATAAAGCCGGCCTTCTCGATGCCCAGCGCATCCATGAATCCAATCAGATGCTTGACCCAGAAGTCCAGGTTGTAGGTGACTCCGGGCTTGCGTTCGGTGTAGCCGAAGCCCGCGATGTCGGGCGCAAACACCTTGAACCGCTTGGCCAGCTCCGGAATTGTCAGGCGCCAGTTGGCGTAGGCCGTCACGCCGGGGCCCGACCCGTGCACCAGGATGATCGGAACGCCGTTGCCCTCTTCAAGGTAGTTTGTCTTGAGTCCGGCCGCGACAACCGATTTGCCGATTTCTGGGTCCTGATTGCTCACTTCAATCTCCTGTGTAAATGTCTGAGTGACCGCCTCGACCGTCATCAAAAGTCGGCCGTTTGGGTCCCGCCTACGGCCTGCCGGGGCTGCCGGCTCGCATTATTCGTATCAGGCGGTGATCAAGCCTGGGCGTTACTCCGGCGTCGCGCCCGAAATCTTGACGATGCGCGCAAATTTGACCTTGTCCGCGCGGATCAGTTCATCCATTCGATCCGGCGTGGAACTGGCTGCCGGCTCAAGTCCGATGGTCGCGAAGCGGGACACGGTATCGGGCAGCGCGACGGCCTTGGCTATGGCGGCGGAGAGTTTGTCGACAATTGGTTGGGGTATGCCCCTGGGGGCCAGGATCCCGAGCCCGCCCAAATGGTCGAAATCGGGCACCCCGGCATCAGCCATCGACGGTACGTTGGGTGCGAACGCCGAACGGCGCTTGGAGTCGACCGCGATCAGCTTGATCTTTCCTTCTTTGACAAAGCCCGCGACCGAGGTCAGCGCCGCGATTCCCATCGACACCTGGCCACCCAGGATCGCCGGTACGGATTGTGAGGATCCCTTGTACGGCACATGCAGGATCTTCAAACCCAGCGCGGCCTTGAAATCCTCCATCGCCAAATGGTGCGGACTGCCGACTCCGGATGATGCGTAAGTGTAGAAGTCGGGCTTGGCCTTGACCAGTGCGATCATCTCGGGCAGGGTGTTGGCGGGAAACGCCGCGGGTGCTACGAGGAACAACGCCGAATAACCGAACAGACCCACCGGCACCAGGTCGCGCAGTGTGTCATAAGGCAGCTTGGTAGTGTAGAGCGCGGGGTTGATCGCCCACTGGCCGGCGTCGCTGTACACCAGCGTGTAGCCGTCCGCAGGCGCTTTCATGGCTGACTGCATGGCGGCGATGCCGCTCGAGCCACTGATGTTTTCGACCACGAACGGTTGACCCAGTTGCTGCGTCAGCGAATTCGCGATGACGCGCACGCCACCGTCGGCCTGGCCGCCCGCCGCGTACGGGACGATGATCTTGACCGGACGGCTCGGGTACTCCTGGGCATGGGTCAGCGCTGTAAACGTCAACGCCAGCAAGGTCGCAACCGTGCGTCTGAATAAAGTGGCTCGTGTCATGGTGTGTCTCCTTAAATTACAAATTCATTCGGCTCAGTGCGCCAGGAAATCCAGTACCAGTCGATTGAATGCATCCGCGTGCTCCCACTGGGCCCAATGTCCGCACTGGCTGAAAACATGCAGTTGCGCCCTGGGCAAGGCCCATACCAGCTTGATGCCGTGGTCGAGCGGAACAAAGCGGTCGTCCCTGCCCCAGATAACCAGCGTGTCGGCCTTGATCTGGCCCAGTTGCGGCGACAGGTCCTTCATCAGCGTTCCGGGATTCCTGTCAAACCCGTCGGCAAAATTCTTCAGGTGTTCCGGGTTGCGCCGCATGTTGGCGTAGCGCCCCTGGAGCAGTTCTTCGGTGATGCGGCTGGGGTCGTAGACGAACACCTGGATCATGCTCTTGAGATTTTCCAGCGTCGGCTCCCGGTACAACTTGAGCAACAGTTTGATACCCTCCATCGGCATCGCCTGGAACATGCTCGGCCCCAGGCCACCGGGTCCCATCAGAATCTGTTTGCCCAGGCGCTCCGGGTACTCCAGCGCGAACGACATTGCACTGATGCCACCCAACGAGTTGCCCACCAGGTGCGCGCGCGCTATCCCCAGCACGTCCATCAGCCCCTTGATAGCGCGCGCGTTCACCAATCCGCGTGGCTCCGTCACCATGAGCGGGTCGGATTTGTTGAAACCGGGGCTATCGAGCAGGATCACGCGGTACCCACCTTCGACGAAAGCATCGATATTGCGGTTGAAGTTGCTCCAGCCCGCGGCGCCGGGTCCGCCGCCGTGCGACATGATCACCACCGGGCCCTGGCCGGCGTCGTTGTAGTGCAGTTGAATGTCCAGGCCGTTTTCACGGACCCGGGCAAATTTGCTGGTTGCTTCGTCAGTCAGAATGGCCATATTGCAGTCCTCGTGTGCCCTAGATCACAAATGTCAGGTTGCTCATCGGCGCGTCGTTGTTGACGAGAAAAACGTGCTTTTCCTTGATGCGCAATTGACCGTCCTCTCGCACCAGAATATGACGCGTACGCCCGCTCCAGATGGTCGGACGATCGCGTCGCATTTCGACGGCGGCGAAACGTGCGCTGACCGAACCTCCACGGTCCGCAACATAGTCGTCAGCCGGCACAATATTGGAGACCAGACGCGTGAGTTTCGATTGCGGGCGTTGGGAGTGGGCATGCTTGGTGCCAAGCCTAAATATCCTTTCCTCAAGCTTGGGCCGGTCTTCGTAGATCAGCGAAATATGGCGCGCCGGATCGAAATCGTCGCCGTTGCACGGGACCCAGTACAACAGCTCGCGGGCCCAGAGCGTGAACCACTCCTTGTAGAGGTTGGCATCGGCCAACTCCGCCTCACGAAATAGCAGCAGTTCGACTTCGCGCAGGTGCTTCCACTCGATTTGAGGTTGGTCGGTCATGACAGACTCTGAGCCATCGGTGGCGTTTTCGTCATCAGTTCGGACCAGTAGCGCATCATCCCGCGCTGCGGAACCTCGTCGCTTATCAAGCCCACCGTATTGCCGTCGGCGTCGGTCTGCTCGCGATCCATGCCGCGCGAAATTTCAACCCACGGGTTAACCTCGGCTGCCAGGCCCCGCTGCACGCGCTCGAAGATCTCGGCGTCGTCCGGTGATCCGGCCCCCGCGGGACCGTAAAAGGACTCGTGCACGCGCAGTCGCTCGGCGTTGATTTCTTCGCTCACGCCTCCAAGCCGCACCGCGGTCATCGTGACTTGCGTCAGGCCGGGAGCCAGCGGCGTGATGATCCGTATCTGGTTGCCGATCAATTGCATATTGGGGAAGAAACCCAGGTGGGGATCGCCACCCAGACTGATCAGCGTACGCGCACGTTGATCGCCGTATGCCTGGTGCATCGCCTCGACATACTCTGCTCCCCCCTTGGTCTTCTTGAGGTATTCGGTGTGCGGTTGGTAATGGTTGATCCGGTGCTGACGGAAATCGAGCATCGCGTGACCATGTCCGAAATCGACCGTGCGGGTCCTGGCCTTGTCCTCGAACGGATCTTCGCGGTGCGTCGCCCCGATCCCGGACTCGGGGTTGCGGTGCATCGCCGCCATCACCGACGCATGCACGAAATGCGGGTGGTAGCCGTCCATGCCGACGAGTTTCCAGTTGCCGAGGTATTCGGTCTTGTGGGCTCCGCCGTCCGCGAAGATCTCCCCGGTGGGAGACGCATCTACCAGCAAATCAAAGATCGGCGCGGACTTGCCCAGATAGTCCTCCAGGGACTCGCCCTCCCTGGAGAGACTGGCGAACACGAAGCCACGGTAAGTCCCGACGCGAGGCGCCTGGCTCAGACCCATTTCCTTCAGGTCGAGTCGGTCGCCGTAGCCCTCCTTGCCGGTTACAGAAATCAGCGCACCGGTGCTGTCGTAGGTCCAGCCGTGGTACCAGCATTGAAAGAACTTCGAATTTCCTGTTTCAGTCTCGCAAACCTGTGCGCCGCGATGGCGACATCGGTTGATCAATACGCGCACCGTCTTGTCCACGCCGCGCACCAGCAGCACCGGCGTGCGGCCAACCGTACGCATCTGGTAGTCCCCCCCCTTGGGCACTTCGCTTTCATGTCCGACATAGACCCATACAGTCGAAAAGATGCGCTCCATCTCCAGCTCGAAGATCGCCGGGTCGGTGTAGACCCGCGAGTGCACCCGACCATCGCCAACCAGAGCGGCGAGCGAAGCGTCGGAATAGGAGCGTCCCCATTGAATAATTTGTTGATCCATGTTGAACCCTTTAAGAAGCAGTTGGCAAAGATGCAGTGTGAAACGAGGCTGTTCAAACCGGGTGGTAGGCCGCAAACACCTTGTTCGAATTGAATACGTGGGTCTCGACGAAATCGCTCCAGTCGAGGCGGGCCCCGAGTTCCTGCATCGCGCCGAGCAGCGGGCACCAGTTCAACAATTCCTGCTGCCCGGCATCCTCGAATTCGGTGGTCGACCGCTGGTGCCAGGCCGCGTAATCGTTCGTGACCAAAGCCTGGTAGAGCTTCCGATCACTCGGCGTGTCAGGCCGGAGCCGGGAGGTGCGGTCACACAGGAAAGCATGCGACCAGCTCGACGACGCAATGACGGCCACGCGCCACGGGGAAGCGCGCAGGATGCGCGCCGAAGCGGCGCCCAGGTCCATGCAGCGTCCGGGAGATGGACCGGGGGGGTCGTAATCCAGCTTGTCGTTCACGTTGGTCAGAAATCCGCGCGCCGAAATTACCTTTCGGCCATAACAGTTGATCGGGAACGCAATGGTCGGGTAGTCCCAGCCCTTGCGGTCATAGTCCAGATAAAGGATCGCATTGGTGAAGGCGTGCGCGACGCTTTGGTGGTGCAGCGGCTTGTACGCATAGGCGACATCGAATCCCGACTCAAGCAGCCCGGTGGTCAGATATTTCCCAATATCGCGCCGACCGCGCAGGCGGTAGTGGGTATCGGCGCTTTCGCCCCAGGCATTCGGCCTGCCGCCGTCCGTCATCGAGGATCCCTGAGCATGGCGCCACGGGTACAGATCGATGTCGTCGTAGGCGCACACCGTGAACGGCGGTATGACGTCTTCCTTGAAATTCTCATACTGGTCGTCTCCCCACATGACAACGACGTCAGGCCGGAATTCGTCTAGTTCGGAGCGCAGCCGCCTGAACTGCGCGACCAGGGCTTCGCGATGGCCTGCCGCCGCGGATGTTCCCTGGTCGCTGCCCCATTCCGAGCGCATGGCCGCAGGCCAGTTCGCGGGATCCTTCTGCGCCGCGGGTATGCCGGGGTCCTTGAGGGTGATCTTGAGGATGCCCGCCATCTGCGCATCCGGGGTTGCCAGCGGTGGGTAGTGGGACAGGCCAAGGCCCAAGATTTCTGCCATCTAAATTCTCCGTGGAGTCCAGTGTGATTGTTAATTTGTCACCGCTGGGTGGCGGGGCGCGCGGCAGGGGTTGGTGGTTCAGCCGACGGTTCAGCGTCAGAAGTGCTTTTTTGCTGCTCGGCCCCAATCGACTGCACCAGCAACTTCAGCAGACCCACTAAGTCCGAGCGCTGCTCGCGCGACAGTTGGTCCATCAGGCGTTCCAGCCGGCGCCAGTGGTTCGGAAGGTGGGTAGCCAGAAATTCAACGCCAGCTGGCGTGATCACGGCAAGCAGCGAGCGCTGGTCAGAAATATTCAGCTCGCGCCGCACCAGGCCGCGCTCCGCTAGCGTGTTGATGTTGCCGGACAGGTTGGTGGGCCGCACAACCAACATCTGGGCCAGAGCCCCCATGGTCAATGGCTGGTGCGACCGGTGCAAGGTTGTCAGGATATTGAACTGAAGCGGCGTCAGCCCCATGCCTGCCACTTCCTCGCTCTGATCCCGATCCAGAACCGCAAAGGCGCGATAAATCGCCAATAACACCAGCAGAGCCGAGCCGTCGAGCGCCTCGTCGATCGCCACGCTCACAGCTACCTGATCAATCAGGTGCGGCAGCGGTACCGCATCGAGCATGATGCTGCTGGCCACATCTCCAAATTTTGGATCTAAGTAATTCAAGGTTTTATTATTTCATTTTGTGAATAATTTAAATTATGACATAATTTTCGCCAGTTGCGGGCCGGATGACGCATTTGACATTTTTCGACGGAAGGGAAACATGATGAAAAGAAGCTTCCTGAGGCAGCTTGGAAGGGCACTGGTATTGACGTCGTTCGCGCTGCTGTGCGCTGCGCCGTCGTGGGCCCAATCGGCTACCGGTTATCCCAATAAGCCGGTGAAACTGATAGTGTCATTTCCGCCCGGTGGGTTTGCCGACCTGGTGGGTCGGGCACTGGCACAGTCTCTATCCCAAATTTGGGGACAGCCGGTAGTGGTCGACAACCGCCCGGGCGGGGCCAGCATTCTGGCCACCGAACTGGCAGCAAAGGCGCCACCGGATGGCTATACCTTGTACCTTGCCACCGACGGGCCGTTTGTGATGAACCCCTTTCTCTACAAGACCCTGCCGTACGACCCCATTGCTGATTTCATACCGGCTGCCCTGGTAGCCCAGACGCCGTTTGCGTTGGTCGTAAATCCGGACAAGGTAAGCGCCAAGACGCTGCCCGAATTCATCGCCTTTGCGCGTGCCAATCCCGGCAAGCTGGACTATTCGTCGGGCGGCGCCGGCGGGCCGCACCACCTGTACATGGAAACCTTCAAGGGTCTGGCCGGTCTCGATTTCACGCACATTCCGTACAAAGGCGGTGCCCCGGCGCTACAGGCAGTGCTGGCTGGCGAGGTGGCGGTGGCTTTCGCGGGCGTATCAACTTCGTTGCCGCACGTGAGATCCGGAAAACTCAGAGTCATCGCGAATGGCGCGTCCAAGCGCTCACCGCTGGCGCCGGACATACCGACCATCGCGGAATCCGGCTATCCGGGCTTCGAGTCCACAGCGTGGGCTGCCATCGTGGCGCCGAAGGGCACTCCGCAGGAGATCATGGACAAGATCGAGGCCGACGTCTTGAAAGTTGCGCGCGATCTCCAGTTCGGCCAGAAATTGGTTTCCGTGGGTGCGGCCCCGCTTCCCGGCACCGCAGCCGAGTTGCGCGACCTGATCCGCAGGGACCAGCAAAAACACAGCAAAGTCATCAAGGACTTGAATATCAAGGCGGAATAAGCCGGTTGGCCACCGCTGCTTGCGCTGCAATGCTTGGGGGGGTTGCTAGGTTGTCGATTCACGCACGCCGAAACAAGGGCGTCTGGCCCGGTGCAGGTCTTCAGGATATTGAACTACAGCGGCATCGCGTTGGCGAAATACACTGCCGAGAGGGGCGCGCCCGATGACGTCGCCTAATCACTCGGTGTGCATCATGCGCCGACGTGTCACGCCCCCATCGAGCGAGGCGGATTTCTTCATGCCTGGCATGTCTTGTGGGTGCTGCGCGGTTCGTAAATTCCCCTCGTCATGTGTGCTCCTCAGTTGGTTGAGAAACAACCGCACCGAAGAGCTTAGTGGATTGCCGCATACATGATCTTCTCTTCGGTCGCCTCGATCGCCGAATACTCCTCCACGACTTTTCCCATTCGCTGCACCAATATGCGGTCCGACAGCGCCATGATCTCCGGCAGGTAGGAAGAAATCACGACGACCGCCTTGCCTTCGTCGGCGAGCCGATTGATCAGTTCGTGGATTTCGGTGATCGCACCCACATCCACGCCGCGCGTCGGTTCGTCGAAGATGATCAGCTCGGGCTCCTGGATCAGCGACTTGGCGATCACCACCTTCTGCTGGTTGCCGCCCGACAGCTC
>JANLPN010000592.1:0-13476 GCA_031367285.1 Betaproteobacteria bacterium
GCCGACATCGCCAACCGCTATGTTGACGAACTGCGACGCATCACCGGCACCTTGGCGGTGACCGAGGCGCAACAGCGGCGTGTGTTTTTTGAGCGTCAGCTACAGCAGAGCAAAGATCGTTTGACCCTGGCACAGCAAGCACTTCAAGCAAGCGGCTTCAACAGTGGCGCGCTGAAAGCAGAACCAAAGGCCGCTGCTGAGGCCTATGCCCGGCTCAAGGCCGAGGCCACAGCCACCGAGGTGCGATTGCAGACCTTGCGTGGATCGCTGGCCGACAACACGCCTGAGGTGCGACAACAACAAACTGCGTTAGCAGCTTTGCGCGAGCAACTGGCTCGCTCAGAGCAGGCCACCAACACCTCAGGCGGGCCTGACTACATCGGTAAGTACCGCGAGTTCAAATATCAGGAAACCCTGTTTGAGCTGTACGCCCGCCAATTTGAACTGGCACGGGCGGATGAAAGCCGAGAGGGTGCGCTGATCCAGGTGATTGACCCGGCCACATTGCCGGAGAAAAAGAGCAAGCCCAAGCGGGCGATGATCGCTGTCGGCTCCACGTTGGTGATGGCCGTGCTGCTGGTGGCCTGGGTCGCTTGGCGAGAAGCGCGCCGGCTTCGTGCCGGCCTGCAGGCCGCGCCAATTGCCCAATAGCAAGTACAGGCAGGCGCGCACCGGAATGGACGCTGCCGCAGCAACCCCGAGAGCAGGCGGCTCCAGCCGGTCGGCGGGCCCGAAAATCTCTGTCATTTCCGATCTCTCCACACCCCAGCCTGAAGCAGCCCTCATGCACGTCATCCGCCCCGCCGTCACCGACCGAAAAGTACGCTTTGCCCTGGTGGGTTGCGGACGCATCGCCGCCAATCACTTTGAAGCCATTCGCAAGCACGACGACCGTTGCGAGTTGACCGACGTCTGCGATACCGACCCAGCCGCGCTCGCCGCCGCCACCGCCCGGACGGGTGCGCTGGGCCATCGGGCCTTGAGCGACATGCTGGCCCATACCCAGGCTGACTGCGTGGTGCTGACCACCCCAAGCGGGCTGCACCCCACCCAGGCCGCACAAGCGGCAGCGGCCGGCTTCGACGTGATGACCGAAAAGCCGATGGCCACCCGCTGGCATGACGGACTGGCGATGGTGCACGCCTGCGATGACGCCAGCGTGCGACTGTTCGTGGTCAAGCAGAACCGCCGCAACCGCACCCTTCAACTGCTCAAGCAGGCGGTCGAGCAGGGGCGCTTCGGCCGCATCTTCATGGTCAACGTCAATGTTTTCTGGTCACGTCCGCAGTCTTACTACGACAGCGCTAGCTGGCGCGGCACCTGGGAGTTCGACGGCGGTGCGTTCATGAACCAGGCCAGCCACTATGTCGACCTGCTGGACTGGATCGTCGGCCCGGTTGAAAGCGTGATGGCCTACACCGGCACGCTGGCGCGCAATATCGAAGTCGAAGATACCGGCGTGGCGGCGCTGAAATGGCGCAACGGCGCAATGGGCAGCATCAACGTGACGATGTTGACCTACCCCAAGAACCTAGAGGGCTCCATCACCATCCTGGGCGAGAAGGGGTCCGTGCGCATCGGCGGCGTGGCGGTCAATGCGATCGAGCACTGGGAGTTCGAGACCCCCGACCCAATGGACGCGCAACTCAACGACGCCAGCTATGAGACGACCTCAGTCTATGGCTTCGGCCATCCGTTGTATTACGACAACGTGATCAAGACCTTGCTGGGCCAGGCGCAGCCAGAGACCGATGGCCGAGAAGGCCTCAAGAGTCTGGAGTTGCTGATCGCGATGTACATGTCGTCGCGCGACGGCAAGCGCGTCAGCCTGCCGCTGGAGTATTGAATGGCGCCCGCAGCGCCTTCGGCGCCCCCCCCCCAGGAGGGTGCCGCCAGCGGACCGGCCAAGCCGGCTTCGAGGCGGTCTTTTGCCTTGGCCGGATTCGTCCGGTCGGGGGCGTGCTTCTGTGTCTTGCATAGCTGACATGGTTTTCGGTATCACCATCCACCCCTCGGCCATCGTCGATGAGGGCGCACAGTTGGGTGACGGCTGCCGGGTCTGGCACTTTGCCCACATCAGCGCGGGCGCGCGCATCGGCTGTGGCTGCTCGTTCGGGCAGGAGGTGTATGTGGGCAACGACGTGCACATCGGCGACAACGTCAAGATCCAGAACAATGTGTCGGTCTACGACGCCGTGACGCTGGAGGACGATGTGTTTTGCGGCCCAAGCATGGTGTTCACCAATGCCTACAACCCGCCCTCGGCGGTGACCCGAAAGGACGAGTACCGCCGCACGGTGGTGCGCCGGGGCGCCACCCTGGGCGCCAACTGCACCATCGTGTGCGACATCACGGTGGGCGCACATGCCTTCATCGGGGCAGGCGCGGTGGTCAATCGCGAGGTACCCGACTTTGCGCTGATGGCCGGCGTGCCAGCGCGCCAGATTGGCTGGATGAGCCGCTTCGGCGAGCGCTTGCGGCTGCCGTTGCGCGGCCGCGAGGAAGCTGTCTGCCCCAATGGCGGCGACCGCTACGTTCTGGAGGGCGACCACCTCACCCTCCTCACCCCCTGAGCCATCTTGCCGGAGACCTGACCATGAACGCCCCCGACCTGCCCAAGCCACTGCAATTCATCGACCTCAAATCGCAGTACAGCGCGCTGCGCGAATCGATCAACGGCCGAATCCAGAAGGTGCTGGATCACGGTCAGTACATCATGGGGCCTGAGGTCAATGAGTTGGAGGACCGGCTTGCCAACTTCACCGGTGCCAGGCACTGCATCACAGTGGCCAGCGGCACTGAGGCGCTGCTTGTCTGCCTGATGGCGCTAGACCTGAAAGCCGGTGACGAGGTGGTCACCACACCGTTCACATTTGCCGCCACCGCCGAGATGATTGTGCTCACCGGTGGTAGACCAGTATTTGTTGACATCGAACCCGACACCTGCAACATCGACGTGTCGAAGATCGAAGCCGCCATCACGCCCCGCACCCGGGCCATCATGCCGGTAAGCCTGTATGGCCAAGTGGCTGACATGGACGAGATCAATGCCATCGCGGCAAGCCACGGTGGCATCCCGGTGATTGAGGACGCCGCCCAGAGTTTTGGTGCCAACTACAAAGAGAAAAAAAGCTGCAACCTGAGCACTTTCGGCTGCACCAGCTTTTTCCCGAGTAAGCCACTCGGTTGCTATGGCGACGGTGGCGCGATCTTCACCAATGACGATGCGCTAGCCCAGGCCTGCCGAGAAATTCGCGTACACGGTCAAAGCATGCGCTATCACCACACACGCATCGGCGTGGGCGGGCGAATGGACACGCTGCAATGTGCCGTGGTGCTGGGCAAGCTTGAGCGCTTTGAGTGGGAGTTGGCGCAGCGGCGGATCTTGGGCGAGCACTACGCTGCACTGCTGACCGATGTACCCGGCCTGCGACTGCTGGCCGTCCGGCCGGACCGGGATTGCGTCTGGGCGCAATACACGGTCTTCGTCGCGCAGCGCAACCAGTTTCAGGCAGCGCTCAAAGAACACAGGATTCCAACAGCAGTGCACTACCCCAAGCCACTGCACCACCAGCCGGCGTATGCCGATTTTTGCTGCCCGGATTGCTGCCCGGTCAGCGTACAAGCGGGAGAGCAGGTGATGAGTCTGCCGATGAGTGCCGATCTGAGCGAAGCCGATCAAGACAGCGTCGCTGGCGCACTCAAGCACCTGCTGAGGCAGAGCGCTGCTGCTGCAGTGAGCAGCGGCAGCAGCGCACTGCGCGGTTGACGCGGCCCTGAATGACCCCTTGCTACGGTCGCTTGGCCATGCGCTTGATCTTCGGTATTCAGCACGAAGCCCTGCCATGACGCCACTGCAAAGGTCCACACAACTGACGGCGCAATGGTCGTTATTGCTGATTTTTCCGGGCTTTTTTGTTTACCACTCGCTGGTGGCCCAGGGCTATATACCAGCGGTGTTCGGTGGCTATTCGACGCTGGTGGCTGCAGCCGCCCTGCCCTTCCTTGGCGCGGCCTATCTGCGCAACGCGCTCGGCAACTATTGGTTCGTCAACCCGACTGACCTAGGCCTGCTGGTTTTTTTGGCTTATTACCTGTTGGTCGTTATTTTCAACGACGCATTAAACAACAGCGGTGGCCGCGTCGCGCCGCACCTGGGAATCATGCTGCAGTTTGCAGCGATCTTCCTGACATTCAAACTGGCCGACCTGGATGATCCACGGCTTTTGCGATGGATCTGGTTTTCATTTACAGCATTGACGACAATTATTTTTGCCAACATCAGCGATGGCGCATTTGTCATTGCTGCGCTCGATCTTGAACAAACCGACGACAAACTTGCGGACTACCAAGGTTACGCCTTTGTATACTTGATGATTTTCCTGATCTGCGCAAGCCGCGCTCGCACTGCCCCGGCGCGGGCCATACTCTACCTGACTGGAATTCCCGCCCTCTTCCTCAACGGTGCTCGCTCTGAGTTCTTCTGCGCTGCGTTGGCGGTGCTGATTATCGAGTTCCTACGCTCGCGCCGGCGCCTGATTGTCGCGCTGGCTGTCATGCTCATTGCCAGTGCCATGGTATTGGTCGCCAGCCAGCTTGCCGATTTATTCCCTGACAACCGGGTTGCGTCGCTGCTGGCCGGCTACGCCACCGACGAATCCCGCTTGGATCGCCAGCGCATGATGCAGCGCGCATTGGCGGCGTTAAGCGACCACTTTTTTCTCGGCAGCTATGCGAGTTATCCACCGGGTGAATATGCACACAACCTGCTGTCCGCTTGGGTCGACCTTGGTTTGATCGGCTTCCTGCTATACCTCGGCTTGTTAACTGCACCGCTCAATCTATTGTGGCGCGGCTTTCGGCGGCAATCCCGGCACCCGCATTACATGCTTCTGCTCACAACATTTGTCACCGCTGCAATTCTTTACGCATCGGCCAAGTATTTTACGCACCAGCTACTGCCAGTACTGGTGGGTCTGTATGGTCGCGAGCTGGCCGCACGGCGGTTGCGGCGCGTGCACGGGGCAGTAATAACTTCGCGTCAGGCATTGGTCTAGCCATGAAGATACTGATGCTTTGCGACTTTTACAATGAGAATCTTGAGTATCAGGAAAATCTTCTTTCGAAGTACTACGTCAAACATGGTCACCAGGTGACCATTGTGACTTCAACCTTCGAGTCGGTGTTTGACTACTACGCCGACCGACATGACAACAGATGCCCTGAGCGGCACTATGACAACGGCGGCACGCACATTATCAAGCTGCGCTATCGCTACAATATTCTCAACAAGCTTCGCGCCTTTACCTCTATCACAGGCATTCTCGACGCGACGGAACCCGACCTGATCTTCGTGCACGACATCATGCTCAACCTGCCGGAATGCGTGCGCTACATGCAGCGCCACCCGGACTGCAGAATGATCATGGATTACCACGCCGACTACAGTAACTCTGGAAAAAACGCCTTGTCTCTGCGAGTACTGCACGGCATTTGCCGAAAATGGTTTCTTGACCAGGCTCGACCGTACTTGAGCAAAATCTTCCCGGTTGTCCCGGCAAGTGAGAAATTTCTCCGCGAGGTCTATCATATTCCCGAACAAGACATGGAACTTTTGCCGCTGGGAGCTGATACAGACATGGCACAAGCAGTTCAGCGCAGCGCTGCCGGGCTGACATTACGCAGCAACCTTGGTATCGCCAACGACGCCACCGTGATCTTTACTGGTGGCAAGTTGGCGCCAGCAAAACGAACCGAACTGCTGATACTGGCTGCAACCCAGCTCACGCAGTTGGCTCTGCACATTGTGGTGGTCGGCCAGGCCAGCGAAGAACATGCCGAGTACCAGCAGGAACTTCAGCAACTGGCGGCCAGCAATCCCCGCGTGCACATGGTGGGTTGGTTGGGCAAAGAAGACATTTATCGATGTCTCGATATGGCAGATCTTGCGGTATTCCCTGCCAGCCAATCAATTCTGTGGCAGCAGGCGATTGCAATGGGCCTACCGCTGATCGTCGGCAATACTGGACATCAAGACATTTCCTACCTGAACCTGCACCAGAACATTGTGATTCTGCCAAGCGACGAGATTCGCAGTGGGCGCATTGCACTTGCCATCGAGCAGATTGTGAGCCAGCCGTCGCGTCTGGCACAGATGCGCGCCGGCGCCCAACGGGTTGCCGAGGAAGAGTTGAATTGGGATCGTTTGATTTTGCGCACTTTGCGATTTAATTCGGCGTCGCAACAAACTTGAATATTGTTGCGGTCGATGCAAACCAAACTTGAACGCCCTGCCATTTTGCGGTCACCCATCGCTGATCGGCCGGCAGAAAACAATTTCGACCTGATCCGCTTGCTGGCAGCAACGCAGGTTGCGGCCAAGCATTGCATGTTGCACTTGGAGGTGGACAACCGCTACATTGATGTGCTGAGCATCTTTCCGGGTGTGCCAATTTTCTTTTTTATCAGTGGATTCCTTATTTTTCAGTCTTACCAAAACAGCGGTGATCTGAAAAAGTTCAGCCTAAATCGCCTGCTGCGCATCTACCCAGCCCTGATCGCTTGTTTTATATTTTCGGTGTTGTTGGTGTTGGCAACGGGATATCTGCAGCCGGGCGTCCTGGTCTCGAAACCCTTCATTTTCTGGTCGCTCGCTCAATTATCGTTGGTGCAATTCTACAATCCAGAATTCTTGCGCAACTTCGGCGTTGGTGTATTGAACGGCAGCTTGTGGACGATTTCGGTAGAACTGCAATTCTACTTGCTTACGCCGCTGCTGGCCTACCTGACATTGCAGCGGCGTTGGGTTTGGGCTGTCATCGCCAGCAGCAGTATTGTGGCCAATTTTGTAATGTTTTTTTGGACCGGTAATAGCTTCGGTCCCAAGCTGTTTTCGGTGAGTTTTCTGCCTTGGTTTTATATGTTTGTACTCGGCGCGTGGCTGTCTGTGCGCGCCGATTGGCAAGCGCGCTTAAAGGCGTTCAGCGTAAAACTTTCGCTCATAACCTACCTTGTGGTCGCGCTGCTGGGATGGCTTGCCGGGCTGACCGTGCTGGGTAACGAAATCAACCCGATCTCCTATCTGTTGCTCGCTGCTATGGTGTTCAAACTGGCTTACACCCAGCCTGAATTGGCGCGCCGCCTACTGCGCGGCAACGACATTTCTTACGGCGTCTACATCTACCACATGCCGGTCGTCAACTACATGGTTTTCAAATACTGGACAGGCCAACCCGCCTTAGTGCTGACCGCCTTGTTGGTCACCTTCGGGCTGGCCGCATTGTCGTGGTTCATGATTGAAAGACCCGCGCTTAGGCTGAAGCGCAGGGCCCTCAGAAAGTATTGACGTCGCCGCGGCGGGCGTCTTTTTATCCGGAGCCATAGCATGGGCAAGCCCCAATACAAAATCTGCTGCAATTGCATCATGGATACCTCCGATTCGAAAATAACATTCGATTCCAGGGGCTGGTGTGACTACTGCAACAATTATCACCAGAATATCCTTCCGCACTGGCACACCGATGAGCGAGGAGCCAGGCGTATTGGTGAGCAGGTGGCGCAGATCAAGCGCCATGGCCAGGGACGCGCCCACGACTGCCTGATCGGTATCAGCGGCGGCGTCGACAGTTCCTACGTTGCCTACCTCGCAAAGGCAAAGTTCGGCCTTCGACCCTTGCTTTTCCATGTCGACGCGGGCTGGAACTCACAGCAGGCCGTGAACAACATCGAAGCGATGGTAGACGGCCTTGGGCTGGACCTGCACACCGAGGTGGTGAATTGGGAGGAGATGAAGGACTTGCAACTGGCATTCTTCAAGGCGCAGGTGCCGCATATCGATACGCCTCAAGACCACGCCTTCTTTGCGTCACTTTACAACTTTGCTTCCAAGAACAAGTTCAGGTATCTCCTTACCGGCGCCAATTACTCGACCGAGTGTGTGCGCGAGCCCTTGGAGTGGCACTACCATGCTTCGGATTTGCGTCAGCTCAAAGACATCCATCGCCGCTTTGGCACACGGCCGCTCAAGACCTTCCCGCTTGCCGACATCCTCACTTATAAGCTGTACTACCGCTTCGTCAAAGGCGTGCGCATCGTCAAGCCGCTGAACGAAGTGCCGTTTCACAAGGGGGAGGCAATGCAGGAGCTGGTCGACAAGTTCGGTTGGCAAAAGTATGCTCACAAGCACTATGAATCGCGTTTCACACGCTTTTATGAGGGCTACTGGCTGCCCGTAAAGTTCGGCTACGACAAGCGGCGTGCGCACTTTTCGAGTCTGATCCTGACCGGGCAATTGCTGCGCGAGGAGGCGCTGGAACGTATCGCCAAGACGGCCTACAACGCTGACAACCTGGCCGAAGACTTCGAGTACATCGCCACCAAGCTCGACCTGACCGTGCCGGAGTTGCAGCAGTTGATGGACGGGCCCAACAAGAGCTACAAGGACTACGACAACGCCATGTCAGTGATCGAACTCGGCACCAGGATGCTGCGTGCCGTTGGCGTGCAACGATCCATCATCCGATGATCGCCATCGTTGACTACGGCTTGGGGAACATTCTTGCGTTCGCCAACATGTTCAAACGATTGAACATCGATGCGCGCGTAGCGAGTTCAGTGGATGCCTTGGCTGGCGCAGACAAGATCATCCTGCCAGGCGTTGGTGCGTTCGACCACGCGATGGAGCGGCTACAGGCCTATGGCATGCGCGATGTACTTGACGAATTGGTGCTTGAGAAACAGGTGCCAGTGCTTGGCATCTGCGTGGGCATGCAGATTCTTGCGAAGTGCAGCGACGAGGGCAAGCTGCCTGGCCTGGGTTGGATCAACGGGCGGGTTCGCGCTTTCAGCGCACTGCCCGAAACAGCGAGCCTGGCCTTGCCGCACATGGGATGGAACGACGTACACCCGAAGCCCGATGAGCGGCTTTTCGCCAAAATGGAGGCCGACAAACGTTTCTATTTTCTACACTCATTTTTCTTCGAGTGTGCAAGCCCGCAGAGCAGCGCCGCGACGGCAAGCTACGGTATCGACTTCAGTTGTGCGGTACATTCCGGCAACGTCTACGGCGTGCAGTTTCACCCGGAAAAGAGCCACCATTGGGGCGCTCGCCTGCTTCAGAACTTTGCCGGGATTTGACATGCTGCGCCCTCGAATCACGCCCTGCCTTCTGATTCACGACGGTGGTCTCGTCAAAACCGTCGGCTTCAAGGATCCGAAATATGTTGGCGACCCGATCAACGCCGTCAAGATCTTCAATGAAAAAGAAGCCGACGAACTCATCGTACTGGACATCGACGCCACATTGAACAAGGCCGAGCCCGACTTCAAGCTGATCGCGCGTCTGGCGGCCGAATGTCGCATGCCGCTGTGCTATGGCGGAGGCGTACGAACAGTCGAGCAAGCCAAGAGAATCGTTGGTCTGGGTGTCGAAAAAGTTGCCCTCAGCTCTGCAGCAATTGACAACCCGGACCTGATCTCACGCATCGCTGAAGAGATCGGCAGCCAGAGTGTCGTGGTGGTGCTGGACGTGAAGAAGCGCCTGCTCGGAAAGGAGTACGACATCTGGACCCACAACGGCCACAAGAACACCAAACGAGCGGCGCTGGATATGGCCATTGAAGCGCAGTCCCGCGGGGCGGGCGAGGTGGTCATCAATGCCATCGACAACGACGGTCGCATGTTGGGCTATGACATCCCGCTGGCCAGCCGCATGCGCCAAGCCCTGAAAGTGCCGATGACAGTGCTGGGCGGCGCGGGCTCGTTGGCCGACATCGGCAAGCTCATTGATGCCTGCGGCGTGGTAGGTGCTGCGGCAGGCAGCCTGTTTGTATTCAAAGGTGCTTACAAGGCAGTGCTTATCAACTACCCCAACCCGGCCCAGAAGGACGACCTCATTCGTTCTGCATTGCGGCCGGCTGCCTGACATCAACTAACGCAGCGGCAGCACCACCACCACCGAAAATCCAAGCATGTTCACTGATCGCGTTCTATTGATTACCGGTGGCACAGGCTCGTTCGGCAATGCCGTCCTGCAGCGCTTTCTCGGCGCCGATCTGCGTGAGATCCGCATTTTCAGCCGCGACGAGAAGAAGCAGGACGACATGCGCAAGCGCTTCAATCACCCGAAGCTCAAGTTCTACATCGGCGATGTGCGTGACGTGCGCAGTGTAGCGGCGGCAATGCGGGGTGTGGACTTCTGCTTCCACGCTGCCGCCCTGAAGCAAGTACCGTCGTGCGAGTTCCACCCAATGGAGGCGGTGCGCACAAATGTGCTGGGTACTGAGAACGTGCTCGAAGCTGCCATCGCTGCGAGCGTCAGGCGGGTGATTTGCCTGAGCACCGACAAGGCGGTGTACCCGATCAACGCGATGGGCATCTCCAAGGCCATGATGGAGAAGGTTATGGTCGCCGCATCGCGCAATCTCGAAGGCACCCAGACGGTGATCTGCGGCACCCGCTACGGCAATGTGATGGCCTCACGCGGCTCGGTGATTCCGCTGTTTGTCGAGCAGGTGCTAGCGGGCAAGGCAATCACCGTTACCGATCCGGAGATGACACGATTCATGATGACGTTGGACGATGCGGTGGAGCTGGTGCTCTACGCGTTCAAGCACGGCAGCAACGGTGACATCTTCGTGCAGAAGGCGCCGGCCGCCACCGTCCGGGTGCTGACACAGGCCTTGCTCGATCTGATGCAACGCCCCACCCACGAGGTGCGGCAGATCGGCACGCGACATGGCGAAAAACTCTATGAGGCCTTGCTCAGCCGTGAAGAGATGGCCAGCGCCGAAGACCTGGGCCAGTACTACCGCGTGCCGCCTGATGGCCGTGACCTCAACTACGCCAAGTTTGTCGAGCAGGGTGAGCCGCGAATCTCGCTGAGCGACGAATACCACTCTCACAACACCGAGCGGCTGGACGTGGTAGGCATGAAACGCTTGTTGCTCAAGTTGGACTATATGCAACGAATCACGCGCGGCGAAATCGCCCCCGCTGCACAGGACTGACACCGTGCGCATCATCGTCACCGGCGCCGACGGCTTTATCGGCAAGAACCTGCGCGTTCGCCTGCGCGAGCTGGGCTACACCGATGTGCTCAGCATCACCAGCGCGTCCAGCAACTCCGAGCTGAATGACGCTGTGGCGCAGGCCGACTTTGTGTTTCACCTCGCTGGCGTGAACCGGCCACAAGATCCGGCCGCGTTTGTGTCTGGCAATATCGATTTCACAAAATCGCTGTGTGCCGCGCTGACCGCGGTTGGCCGGCCCGTGCCGGTGCTGTTCGCGTCATCTACCCAGGCGGCAGTCGACAACCCCTACGGTCGCAGCAAGATCGCCGCCGAGGCGGCACTGCTGGACTATGCCCTCCGCACCAGTGCGCCAGTGATGTTGTTCAGGCTCACGAATGTGTTTGGAAAGTGGTGCAGGCCAAATTACAACTCAGCCGTCGCCACCTTCTGCCACAACATCACGCGCGGCTTGACTGTGACGGTCAACGATCCGAGCGCGCCATTGCAATTGGTCTACGTCGATGACGTGGTGACGGCCTTCATTCAGCAGATCAGCGCAGCACGGGCCACAGACGGCTTTGTCGAAGCCGGGCCGATCTACTCCACCACGGTGGGTGAGCTTGTCCAGACGCTGCAAAGCTTTGCCGCCAGCCGCCATTCCTTGATGACACCCAGAGTGGGCGCAGGCCTGGTGCGTGCGCTGTACGCCACTTATGTCAGCCACTTGCCGCCTGACTTGTTTGACTACACCGTGGCGCGCCATGTTGACCCCCGCGGCGAGTTTGTCGAGATGCTCAAGACGCCCGATTGCGGCCAGTTTTCATATTTCACAGCCGGCCCTGGCATCACCCGCGGTGAGCACTACCACCACAGCAAGACCGAGAAGTTTCTGGTCATCCGAGGTACCGCCCATTTCGGGTTCAGGCACATCGCGACCGGGCAGTTGCATGAGGTGATCACCCGAGGCGGCGAGGCCCGCATCGTCGAGACCGTGCCAGGCTGGACGCACAACATCAGCAACATCGGCGACGAAGAAATGATCGTGATGCTGTGGGCGAACGAGGTCTTTGATCGTGCGCAGCCGGACACGGTGGCGCTGAAGGTGCTTGTAGCCACGGATGGCCGCTGACAGGCGGCGGATGCTGATCACGACCATCACCTGTCTTGCCGCTGGATGAGCGCCCGAATCCGCCATCTGGCGCGCTGGCTGCCGCAATCCAGCTACTGGCGGGACATTTCATGGGTTGCGTCTGGCACTGCGCTGGCGCAAGCCATCGGCTTGCTGACGATGCCCGTGCTGACGCGCCTGTACACGCCGGCAGACTTTGCAACGCTGAATATCTTTGCCCAGGCCGTCGCATTCGCTTGCGTGGTGATGACGCTGCGCTTTGAGTACGCGATCCAGTTGCCGCGTGCGACGCTGGGCGCACAGGCGGTGTTGCGGCTCGTGCTGGTGCTGGCACTGCTGGGTGTGACGGTGCTGACGCCAGCGGCCTGGGCACTATCACCCATGCTTGCTCGCTGGGCAGGCCAACCGATGCTTGAAGCCGGGCTTTCTCTGGTGCCAGTGACCGCCGGCCTGCTGTCGGTGTCGCTGGCGGTGCAACATCTGGCGCAGCGTGAGCGCCGCTACCGGCGCTCGGGTGGCGCAGAGGTCATGGGCAAGCTGGCCTACTTCGCCACAGCCATCGCGGGGCATTGGTGGCTGCCCGGCGCGCTCGGCCTGATCGGCGCGGTGGGCGCCGGCGCGATTGCGAAGATCTTCGCCTTGGTTCGCACTGACGCGGCTGCAGCACGCGGTCACGGCCTTCGTCTGCGGCCTTGGCGGCGCCTGATCATGCGGGCAGCGCGGCGGTATCGAGGGCTGTCAACTTCGATGGTCAGCTCGCACCTGATGTTCGCGTTGACCGGGCTCGTTCCAACCCTGTACCTCACGCACGCATTCGGTGCCGATGCGCTGGGCCAGTACGCGTTGGTGCTATCAACGAACTACCTGCCCTCAGCACTCATCGGCACGGCCATTGGACAGGTGTACTACCAGCGCGCTGCCGAGCACTGGTCGCACGGCAATGGTTTTGTTGACCTGTGGCGCAGCACCACACGCCGGCTCGCGATGCTGGGTATCCCGCTGTATGCCGGCTTGGCCCTGCTCTCGCCTTGGCTATATCCGCTGGTCTTCGGTGCGCAGTGGAAGCAGGCGGGCATCTTCTCGGCCATTCTGTGCCTGAGCTCGTTCCTCTCGTTTCTCACTGCGCCACTCGACCGCTCATGCCTCATTGTCGGCGCGTGGCACTATGTTCCGCTCTGGCACCTGGGGCGATTGCTCAGCACGGTGGCGGTGGTCGGGCTCGCTTGGCGCGCCGGGTGGTCGGAAACCGGGTTCATGATCGCGCTTACGCTGCAGATGTCGACGTCGTACTTGGTGGACTTCTTCGCCGAGCGGCACTTTGCGTCGCGCCGACCAGTG
>JANLPN010000001.1:0-31162 GCA_031367285.1 Betaproteobacteria bacterium
TGGCGGTCTCGCCGCCGCGCGCACCGCCAATGTCGTCGAACAGCCGCGCGAAGAAGGATTTGCGCTTTTCCACGTCGGCTACGTCGGCCGGATCGAGCTTGTGGCGTTCAGCGGCATGGGCGATGATTTCCTCATCTACACAGCGGAACTGCAGCTGCTTCGCGATCTCGGCCGCAACGTCCTCGGCCCCGGCCGACATGGTGCGGGATATACAGATGACACGTGCGCTCTTAACATGTTCCTGTGCGGTGGGGCCTGCGTAACTTTTGGACGTCAGGTCCAGCCTCGTTTCTAAATCCAGGTATTTGTACTTTGCCAGTTTATTCCTTGGTTTGCTCCTTGCCGTGGCCAGGCATGAGATGTAGGCAACCTTCCCCGGATCGGGACACTGCAAAGCTTGCACTCCCCATCGTGCATGCAGCGCAATCAACTTCTTCGTCGGTGCTCGCTTTCGGAGTGCAGCGTACGCCTTTGACTGTCAGCAACCGCCAGCGCCCTGAGCTGGATGCCCCGCCCCGCGTGCGCATGCGTGATTGCCATGCCCAGTGCGTCGGCCGCATCGGTACCCGGCAGGCTTGGCAGGTTAAGCAGGCGCCGCACCATTTCCTGCACCTGGTTTTTCTGCGCCTTGCCGTAACCAACCACGGCCTGCTTCATTTGCAGCGCGGTGTATTCGGCCACCGGCAGCGCGCCCGACACCAGTGCCGTGATACACGCTCCACGCGCCTGGCCCAGCAACAGAGTGGACTGTGGGTTGACGTTGACAAATACGATTTCCACCGATGCCGCGTCGGGCTGGTAACGCTGTGCCACTTCGCGCACGCCGTCGAATAACACCTTCAAACGCGCCGGAAGTTCGGCCTTGTGCAGGTGCAAGGTGCTGATGGTTCCGCTGGCCACGTAAGCCAGGGCAGAGCCCTCCGCATCGATCACGCCGAAGCCGGTGGTGCGCAGGCCAGGGTCAATTCCAAGAATTCTCATCGGTCGGGCCTGGCGTTGGTGGTCTGGCGTGGCGGCGTCAAAGATCAAAATACCAGCGCACCGAATGAAAAAACACCGGCGCGGCAAAACACAGGGCATCGACCAGGTCCAGCAAACCACCGGTGCCGGTCACCGATGCGCCCTGCGCGCCCCAATTGGGTATGCCACGGTCGCGCTTGATGGCCTTCATCACCAGGTGGCCCAGTGAGCCGGCAATACAGGCGACCAAGGCCATGGCCAGAGCCTGGCCCGGCGCAAAGGGTGTGATGCCGGCCAGCAGGCCGCCAAGCAAACTCCCTGCCACCACGCCGATCAGCCAGCTCGACCAGTTGAAGCTGCGGCTGATGGCGGGAGCGGCAGGAGCCCGGTCCAGCCGGCGCGACGCGAAAAACTGCACCACCATACAGGCCTGCACCACAAGTACTAGAAAAATCACCAGGAAGGCGTTTTTGCCACTGAATTTGGGAAAGTCCAGCAACAGCAACGCTGGCACATGGCTCATGCCGTAGATACACACCATGATGCCCCATTGCAGCTTGGCGTTGCGCTCCAGAAAACGCTGCGGGTCATTGGCCAGCGCGCTCACCACGGGGATAGCGAGGAACACGTAAACCGGAATGAACACCGTGAACAGGTCGAAGTGTTCGGTGCCCACCAGCACATACTGGGCCGGCAACACTACGAAAAACGCCAGCACCAGGCTGCGGTGGTCGCCCCGGCGGGTAGGCGACAAGGTGAGGAACTCGCGCAGTGCAAAAAACGACACAAACGCAAACAGCACCGTGGCCGCCGTGTCGCCGGACAACCAGCCGATCCAGAATACGATGGCCATCACCCAGGTGCTGCGCAGCACACCGTCGGCACGCGCCAGCAGTTGGCGCCGCGCATCACCCCGCGGGCCGTCCGGCCAGTCACGGATGGACATCAGAAGCACCGTGACACTGGCCAGTGCCAGAAAACCGAAAACGATGAAGAACATCGCTCCCACTTGCTGGCTCGCACTCAGGGACTTGAGATAGTGGTTCACACCATCGACCTACATGTCACGCAACGCAACAACGGCGTCACGGGCCCGATCCAGAAACACCCGCCGCGCTTCGCCGTCCTCCAGGCGCACCGGCGTGCCGAAAGTGACCGAACACAAAACCGGCACCGGCACGACTTCGCCTTTGGGCATCACGCGTTGCACATTGTTGATCCAGCTCGGCACCAGCACCACCTGCGGAAAACGCAGCGCGAGGTTGTACAGGCCTGATTTGAAAGCCTGCGGCTCTTCGGCGTGGCCGCGTGTGCCTTCGGGGAACAGGATCACCGAGTCGCCTTTGTCCAGCGCTTCGATCAGCGGTTGCAACGGGTCTTCGTCGCCCGTGCGTTCGCGGGATACATAGATGGCGTTGAAAACTTCAGTGGTGATCCACTGCCGAAACGGCGTTTTGGTCCAGTAGTCGCGCGCTGCTATCGGCCGCGTCAATACCCGCAGATCGCGCGGCAACGCGGCCCATACCAGCAACAAATCGGCATGGCTTTGGTGGTTGGCGAAATAGATGCGTTGCTCGGCCTTGGGCGGGCAACCCACCCAGCGCGCCTGCGAGCCGGTGAGCACCCGGATCAAACCCAGCAGGAACAGGCCCATCAGCTTGGCAAGCATGGGGGATCAGGGCAGTTGCGCGTCGGCCATACGCGCTGTGATGGTCGATGCCCGGCTGGCCAGATAGCCCGAATTGGGCAGTTTCTCGAAATATTTGGGGCGCGGCAGCATCACGGCCAGGCGTGCGGCCTCGTAGGCCGTGAGCCTGGAGGCCGGCTTGCGGTAGTAGTGTTCGGCGGCCGCCTGCGCGCCGAACACGCCCTCGCCCCACTCCACGCTGTTCAGATAAATCTCCAGGATGCGCCGTTTGTCCAGCAGCGCCTCCAACAGCATGGTCAACACCAGTTCCTGGCCCTTGCGCAGCAGGGTGCGTTCACCCGACAGGAACAGATTTTTGGCAAGTTGCTGGGTGATGGTGGAGCCGCCCACCACTTTCGGCGGCTTGCCACCCTGACTCTTGTTGCCGGCGCTTGCCGCAGCTCGCTTGGCCGCCGTTTGTTCCGCCTGGGAATTCTTTTTCCAGGCTTTTTCAAGCGCCTCCCAGTCGACACCGTCGTGGCTGCTGTAGCCGTCGTCCTCGGACGCAATCACCGCGCGTTTGAGTTGTTCGGATATCTGGTCGTACGGCACCCATCGCTGGCGCCAGCGCAGGCTGTCCTTCTCGTGCCAGATGCGCCAGGCCTCGGAGCGTTCGAACGCGCTTGATTGCGGGTCTACCACCGCCATAAGCGCGATACGCGCCACAAAAAATAGCTGCAATGCCATGCCGGCCGCCACAACCAGCACTGTCCAGCGCAACAGCGGCTTCATGCCTTGGTCCGGTTCACGCCGCTACTTCGCCGTTACCTTGGCTTCAAGCGTCTCGTCACGCGTGAACTTGAAACGCGACACCACCAGAATCTGGTCGGCCTTGTGGCGCATCTCGTCGTTGAACTGGCCAAACGGGGCGGCCGCACGGGCAATCATCTCGGCGCGCCGGTCAAGCGTGGCATTGCCGGAACTGTCGACCACTTCGGTAGCCAGTACGCGGCCATCAAAGTTGACCGTGACGATCATGGTCAACTCGCCATAGAGTTTCTTGCCGCTGGCCTGTGGAAAGTTCTCGGTGCCTTTGTCTTCAATCGCGCGACGCAGGCTGTCGTAATAAACGGCATACACCTCTTCACGCGTGGCAGGACTCACATAACGCTTCTTGGGGCGGGCATTTTCCTGGTTGATGCGGCGCTCTATTTCGGCCAGCTGCTTGACCAACTTGCGGCGCTTTTCTTCGCGCGCCACCTGTTCGACCGACAGGCCGGGTTGTTTGGGCTCGGGTGGCGGCAATGCGGCCAACTGGTTGCGCACCCGCGCCAGCATCAGCATCTGCTGCTCCTGCAGGGTCTGTACGCTGCTGTGGGACTGCTCCTCCAGCGTGTCGCCCAACTCGACCATGGCCGAAGGAGGCAGAGGCGTGGTGGAGCGGCCCTTTTCGGCTTCGCCGCCACCAGCCATGGACGCCTGTGCGATGGCCTTGGCCTTGTCGGGTTTTTCGTTGGTGCGGGCGTTTACCAGGATGACTTCCAGCGGCGTGTCTTCAAAGACGCGCTTGAACCGCTCCGGGTCCACAAACCGCACCGTCAACAATGCCGCGTGTACGGCGACCGAGGCGCCGAGCGCAAGTTGGAGGGTGGTGAAGGAACGCAGGTTCACGAGGTCGAATTATCGCCTGCGGGCGCGTCTGTTTCAGCCATATCCACCGCGATTGCGATCGGCCCGGCAACAAGCTCCTCTTCGTCGTCTTCGGAGTTGTCCTGGTCAGCCTTGGTTGCAGCCTGATCCGCGGCAGGCACATCGAGCCGCTCCACCACCGTGCCCATCACGTCCAGCGTAATTTCGTCGATGTCTCCCAGCTTCACGCGTACCTTGGCGCCACGCGGCAGATCCCGCGCACCGACCACGGGCAACACCAGCGGCAGCGCATCCGCACGCACCATGTTCTCCTTGAACACGCTGGCCACCAGCTCGGTGGTGCCGTTTTGCTGGAGGTACTTGAGTGTCCAGAAACGCTCTATCGCACCCTGGTAAGCGTTGTAGGCGCTGTAAGCGGCATCGAATGCGGAAATGATCGAGAACAGCTCGGCATCCTTGGGCTTGAACGGCGCCACCAGAGCGGCTGTTTTTCCGTGGCGCGCGCAGGCAATGATCTGCCACTGGTTCACCAGGTCGGTGTAGCGGCGCAGCGGTGAGGTGCTCCATGCATAACACTTCACGCCAATGCCGGCGTGCGGCAGCGCCTTGGTTCCCATACGCACCTTGACGCCGGGCGCCAGGCTGGCCTGGCTGCGGTAGATAGCCGGCACACCCAGTTCGGCCATCCAACTGCCCCAGCGGCTATTGGCCAGGATCATGGCCTCGGCCACGATCAGGTCCAAAGGCGCGCCGCGTTGGCGCGTGCTGATATGCACCTGCTCGGTGCCGTCGGGCTCCGCCCCGTTATTACCCCCCAGGCGGAAGTTGTAATCGGGCCGGTTAAAAGTTTCCGGCTTGCCACGCACCAGCTCGCGGGCTGCCTTGAGGTGCTTGGCCAGACGGAACAGGAATGCCAACTGGCTGCGCTGTCCGGGCTCGACCGCTGCACCCGTGGTACCCGCATGTTCAAACGCTGGGTCTTCCAGCCACTGGGCGGTGACGAGCCCATCGAGCTGGTCATGGCGCAGATTGGCCGCGATAGGCACACGCTCCAGCCGCGTTTCGCTGTTCCGGACGTCCAGCGTGGCCTCATCCAGCGTCACGTAGAGCGACACCGCCGGGCAGTCGCGCCCCTCCAGCAAGGTATAGGTTTGCACCACGGCGTCGGGCAACATGGTGATCTTGAAACCCGGCATGTAGACCGTGGACAGCCGCGCGCGGCCAAGCTGGTCGATCGCGCTGCCCGGCTGCAGCGCCAGCGCCGGCGCCGCAATGTGGATGCCCACGGTCACCTGCCCCGAGCCCAGGCCCTGAACACTCAACGCATCGTCGATTTCGGTGGTGGCCGAATCGTCAATCGAAAACGCCTGTACCGCCGCAAGCGGCAAAACATCCTTGATAAGCGGCGCCTCCAGCGTGGGGAAAGCCGTGCCCTTGGGAAAGTTCTCGAACAGGAAACGGCGCCAGTGGAACTGGTAGGGCGAATGAATGGCTCCAACTTTTTGCAGCAGGTCCAGCGGCGCGGTATGGGTGGCGCGCGAGGCCTCGACCACGGCTTTGTATTCGGGCGCGTTTTTGTCCGGCTTGAAGAGTATCTTGTAGAGCTGTTCGCGGATGGCGCCCGGGCACCGGCCCTGGCTGAGATCCGCCACCCACTGTTCGATCTGCAATTGCACCAGTTTCTTCTTTTCGATGGCCGCCAGCGCCAGGGCAATTACCTCCGTCGGGGCCTTGCGAAAACGCCCCTTGCCGGCACGGCGGAAATAATGCGGCGCCTCGAACAGGCGAAACAGCGTACCGGCCTGCTGCTCCAGCGTCGCCTTGTCGCTGAAATAGTCCCGCGCCAGGTCGGCAAAACCAAATTCCTCCTCGGGGGAAAACTCCCAGGCCATCTCCAGTTCTATGGTCTGGCTGACGGCGTGGGCCGCGTCGACGAACAGGGCTGGCGCGGGCTTGTCAAACTTGAGCAGCATATTGGCTGCCTTGACCTTGACACGTTTGCCGCTGTCCAGCTCTACCTGGGCCGACGATTCAGCCTCCGACAGCACACGGCCGGCCATGAATTTTCCGGCTTCTTCAAACAATAGGAACATGGGCTGGATTGTCCCCCAGGTCCAGAAAGCCAAACACGCCGTCGATGTGGGCGTCAAAGTCGCTCAGTGCATGGTCACCACCCTCCAGCAAACGGATCGCGGCGCCCTGGTAACGCGCCTGCATTTCGCGCCAGGCCAGCACCTCATCACCTTTGGCAATCACCGCATAGTAGTGCTGCGGCTTGGCCAGGCCGTCGCATTGCAGGGCACGCAATTCATCCACGAACCCGGGCTCGAAAAGGAAACGCTGTTGCGGGTCATGCCACGCCGTGTGTTCGCCGATATGCCTGGCCAGACCACGCACAGGATCAACTGCCGGGTTGAGCAGCACGGCCTTGCAGCCCAGTTGCTCCGCCACCCAGTTCGCATAAAAGCCGCCCAGCGATGAACCGACCACCGACAGGGTGGACCGGGGCCAGGCGGCAATTCCGCGCATCACCATTGCCATAGCGACACGCGGCGAAGGCGGCAGTTGCGGGCACCACCAGGTCACCGTGGGGTAATCGTGTGCGACTCTGGCGGCCATCATCGTCGCCTTGGTTGACAGGGGCGAAGACCGGAAGCCGTGCAGGTATAACAAATGGGTGGTGTGCATCTCTCCATCATAGGCAGCCGTGTACCTGCACCGCGACGCGGGATAATCGGGCCATGGCAGTTGTGTTTGAAAAACCCTCGTTGTTGGCGCGTGCACTACCCTGGTTCAAGGGTTTTGATGTGCCGCTTGTGGTGGTTGTACTGGTGCTGGCCACGGCCGGCCTGTTGACCATGTATTCGTCCGGCTACGACCACGGCACCCGGTTCGAGGACCATGGCCGCAATATGCTGATCGCGGCAACACTCATGTTTGTGATGGCGCAGGTTCCGCCGCAACGCCTGATGGCAGCCGCGGTACCGCTGTACACCCTGGGTGTTGCGCTGCTTGTGGCGGTGGCGTTTTTTGGCGTGACCAAGAAAGGCGCTACCCGTTGGCTCAACGTGGGTGTCACCATACAGCCGAGCGAAATTCTCAAAATCGCCATGCCGCTGGTGCTGGCCTGGTGGTTTCAGAAACGTGAGGGACAACTGCGGCCGCTGGACTTCCTGGTGGGTGCGGTTTTGCTGTTCATGCCGGTGGCACTGATCATCAAACAACCCGACCTGGGGACCGCCTTGCTGGTGCTGTCGGCTGGTCTGTCGGTGATTTTTTTTGCCGGGCTGCGCTGGAAACTGGTGTTGCCTCCGGTGGCCATCGCCTTGATTGGCATTGCACTGGTGGTGGCATTTGAGCCCGACCTGTGCGCCGACGGCGTGCGCTGGCTGGTGCTGCGCGACTACCAGCAGCAACGTATCTGCACCTTGCTGGACCCGACCCGGGATCCGCTGGGCAAGGGTTTTCACATTATCCAGGGCATGATCGCCATCGGTTCCGGGGGAGTCTGGGGCAAAGGCTTCATGCAGGGCACGCAGACCCATCTGGAGTTCATACCGGAGCGCACCACCGACTTTATTTTCGCCGCCTATGCCGAAGAGTTTGGCTTGGTGGGCAACCTGTTGCTGATCGTCGCGTTCCTGTTTCTGGTGCTGCGCGCCATGACCATTGCGCTGGAGGCTCCCACCGTGTTTTCGCGCCTGCTGGCGGCCGCACTGGCCATGATTTTCTTCTCGTATGCCTTCGTCAACATGGGCATGGTCAGCGGCATACTGCCGGTCGTCGGTGTGCCGCTGCCCTTCATCAGTTACGGCGGCACCGCCATGGTCACGCTGGGGCTGGCGCTGGGCATACTGATGTCGATTGCCAAGTCCAAGCGGCTGGTGCAGTCGTGACTCCGGTCGCCATCATCGGTGTCGGAAATATGGGTGCCGCGATGGCGGCGCACCTGTTGGCCCAGGGCTGGCCGGTGAACGTATGCGACATCGACCAAACCAAGTGCGGGGCGCTGCTGCCCCTGGGCGCCAAGGCCTTCCCATACGCGGCCGATGCGGCCGGCCATTCCACTGCTACCATCGTCTGTGTCGTCGATGCCGAACAGTCGCGAGACGTGCTGTTTGGCGCGGGTGGTGTTGCGGATGCGATGCAACTCGGCCAGACCATCATCCTGTGCCCGACCATCGCCCCGGCGGATGTGGAAGAAATCGCGCTGCGCCTGCGCCCCCTTGGGCTGTTTTGCATCGACGCACCCATGTCGGGTGGGCCGGCGCGTGCCCGCGATGGCAGCATGAGCTTGATGGTGGCCTGCGCCACCAACGTGTTCGAGCGCAACCGCGCACTGATCGAGGCCCTGTCGTCCAGGGTGTTTCGCGTTGGTGAACGTGTTGGCGATGGCGCACGCACCAAGCTGGTCAACAACCTGGCCGCTGGCATCAACCTGGTTGCTGCCGCGGAAGTGCTTGTTATGGCCGCGCGCATGGGGCTGGACATGGCAGCCACGCTGGCGGTGATCGAACAGTCCAGCGGCCAGAGCTGGATCGGCTCGGACCGCATGCGCCGCGCCATTGCCGGCGACTATGCGCCACGTGCCCATATGACGCTGCTGGAGAAGGACACCCGGTTGGCGGTACAGGCCGCACGGGATGCCGGTTTCCAGGGGCCACTGGGTGCCGCCGCACATGACGTATTTGCCAGCGCCAGCGCGGGCGGGATGGCTGACCTGGATGACGCAGCGCTGCTCCAATGGCTGGGCGTCTGGCGCTGATTTACCAACCCCTCAAGCCGGTTCACAAACAGCTCCTGGGCTTGCAGCCTGTTGGGCTACCAGTGATTCCGCGTGCCGAGCCGGGTGATTGCGTGCGCCCTAGAATGCAGCATGATCTCTCGCGAACCCACCATCGAACGTCTGGCCATTGCCAAAGCCCTGCTGCTTACGCCTTTTGGCCTCACTGAATCCCACCTCTCGCGTGCCCTGGCCGAAATCAAGGCACACAAGGTGGACGAAGCCGACCTCTACTTCCAGTACACACGCAGCGAAGGCTGGAGCCTGGAAGAAGGCATCGTCAAAACCGGCTCCTTCAGCATCGACCAGGGTGTTGGCGTACGCGCGGTGAGCGGCGAGAAAACAGCCTTCGCCTATTCGGACGACATTTCCAACGCCTCGCTGCTGGACGCCGCGCGCACCGTGCGCTCCATCTCGTCGGCAGCAACCGGCGCCAAGACCAAAGTCGCCTCCAAGAAAATCGCCAACGCACGCTCCCTGTATCCCGACCTCGACCCCATCGCGACACTGGGCAGCACGGCCAAGGTCGATCTGCTGGGCAAGGTGGAGAAACTGGCGCGCGCCAAGGACCCGCGCGTGGCGCAGGTCATGGCCGGCCTGGCCAGCGAATACGACGTGGTGCTGGTGGCACGCGCCGACGGCACGCTGGCGGCCGATGTGCGCCCGCTGGTGCGCCTGAGCGTGACCGTAATCGCCGAACAGAAAGGCCGGCGCGAAATGGGCAGCGCGGGCGGCGGTGGGCGTTTTGGCCTGGCCTATTTCGACGATGCGATGATCGCTCAATACGTGGATGAAGCCGTCAAGGCGGCGTTGACCAATCTGGAATCGCGTCCGGCGCCGGCGGGCGAAATGACCGTGGTGCTCGGGCCCGGCTGGCCGGGCATACTGTTGCACGAAGCCATTGGCCACGGCCTGGAAGGCGACTTCAACCGCAAGGGTTCGAGCGCCTTCAGTGGACGTATCGGCCAACGCGTGGCAGCCAAAGGTGTCACGGTGCTGGATGACGGCACGATTGCGGACCGGCGCGGTTCGCTCAACGTGGACGACGAAGGCAATACCAGCCAGCGCAACGTGTTGATCGAAGACGGCATCCTCAAGGGCTACATACAGGACGCGATGAACGCGCGGCTGATGGGTGTGCCGCCAACCGGCAATGGCCGGCGCGAAAGTTACGCCCACGTGCCGATGCCGCGTATGACCAACACCTACATGCTGGCCGGCGACAAGGCGCCGCAGGAGATAGTGGCGAGCATCCAGCGCGGCCTGTACGCCACCAATTTTGGTGGTGGGCAAGTGGACATCACCTCCGGCAAATTCGTGTTCTCCGCCAGTGAGGCCTATTGGGTCGAAAAGGGCAAGATCCTGTACCCGGTCAAAGGCGCCACCATCGTGGGCAATGGCCCTGACGCCTTGACGCGCGTGACCATGATGGGCAACGACATGAAGCTCGACAGCGGTGTTGGCACCTGCGGCAAGGAAGGGCAGAGCGTGCCGGTGGGCGTAGGGCAGCCCACGCTGCGTATTGACGGCCTGACGGTGGGTGGTACCGCGTGAGACGGTGTCCCGCCGCCAATTTCACGCCCGGACTTCGCTGCTGATTTCCGTGCTACATTTGTTCCCATGAAGACGCAGCAGTTTTTCTTTGCCTACTTTTGGTTCTCTGACGCACACGGCGGAAGAGAGAATTAGACGTATCCGAAAAAGACGCTCCCATTCTCCAGAAACCGCCGGCAACCCCGGCGGTTTTTTGTTTTTGGCTCCGGATCTTCAATTCCGGTTTTTGACAGGAAACCACGCATGACAGAAGCAAACACACCGCCCCAGGGCGTGCCCCAGAACCAGCGCAGCCAGCCCGACCGTCGGCGCGGCAACGCGATGACCGACCGGACCAGCGAAACCGACGACGAACGCATCAAGGCCATTACCGTGTTGCCACCTCCTGAACATCTGATCCGGTTTTTCCCGATTCGCGGCACACCGGTCGAACAACTGATTTCCACTACACGCCGCAATATCCAGAACATCATGGCCGGCGGCGACCGGCGCATGCTGGTGGTCATAGGACCATGTTCCATCCATGACCCGGTCGCCGCCCTGGACTATGCGCGCCAGCTGCGCGAGCAGCGCATCAAATACCGGGACACGCTGGAGATCGTGATGCGCGTGTACTTCGAGAAGCCGCGCACCACGGTGGGCTGGAAGGGCCTGATCAACGACCCCTACCTGGACGAGACCTTCCGTATCGACGAAGGGCTGCGTATCGCGCGCCAGTTGCTGATAGAGATAAACCGTCTGGGACTGCCGGCGGGCAGCGAATTCCTGGACGTTATTTCGCCCCAGTACCTCGGCGACCTGATTTCCTGGGGCGCCATAGGCGCGCGCACCACCGAGAGCCAGGTCCACCGCGAGCTGGCTTCCGGCCTGTCGGCGCCGATAGGCTTCAAAAATGGAACCGACGGCAATATCAAGATTGCCACCGATGCGATCCAGGCTGCTGCCGGAGGGCACCACTTCCTGTCGGTGCACAAAAACGGCCAGGTGGCCATTGTGCAAACCAACGGCAACCACCATTGCCACGTCATCCTGCGTGGCGGCAAAACGCCCAACTACGACGCCGTGAGCGTGGCCGCGGCCTGCAAGGAACTTGCGGCGGCCGGATTGCCCGCCACCCTGATGGTGGACTGCAGCCATGCCAACAGCAGCAAGCAGCATGAAAAGCAGCTCGACGTGGCGCGCAATGTCGCCGCTCAGGTAACCGCGGGGTCAAGCAGCGTTTTTGGCGTCATGGTGGAAAGCCATCTGCAGGCGGGTGCGCAAAAGTTCTCGCCCGGCAAAGATGATGCAGCCCAGCTGGAATACGGCAAAAGTATTACCGACGCCTGCCTGGGTTGGAGCCATTCGCTGGAACTGCTGGAGCAACTGTCGCAAGCGGTGCGGGCCCGCGGCAAACGCTGAGCGTTGTTGAATCAGGCGGCCAGCAACAGTTCCTGGCGCTCCCGCAATGATTGCAGCGCCGCAAGAAGCTGCTGGTGAATGCCGCCGAAGCCGCCGTTGCTCATACACACGATATGGTCACCTGGCCGCACCGCAGCCAGCACCTGGCGGGTCAGCTCTTCGATCGTATCGGCGACACAGGCTTTGTCTCCCAACGGCTCCAGCACCTCCCGTGCGTTCCAGCCCAGACCGCCGGCATGGCAAAACGCCAGATCAGTCTGCTCCAGGCTCCAGGGCAGCTGCGCCTTGACCGCGCCGAGTTTCATGGTGTTGGTACGCGGCTCGAACAGCGCCAGGATGCGCTGCGACGTGCCAATCTTGCGCCGCAGTCCATCCACCGTCGTGCGGATCGCGGTGGGATGGTGCGCGAAGTCGTCGTACACGGTCACGCTGGCTCCCGGTGACACCGTATTGCGCAACACCACGCTGCCGCGAACCTCCATGCGCCGTCGCACGTTCTGGAACCCTCCCAGTGCCTGGGCCGACTGCGCCGGGGCAAGCCCCACATGTTCGGCCGCGGCAATCGCCGCCAGGGCATTGAGCTGGTTGTGTACACCGGTCAGGGACCAGCACACTTCACCAACTACAGCGCCCCGGTACAGTACCTGGAAGCGGTCCGGTTCACCGATGGCGGTGTAGTCGCTCACGGCAGCACCAAAGCTGCGCACTTCGCTCCAGCATCCCGAATGCAACACGCGGGCCAGGCTTTCTTCCAGGCCATTGACCACCACACGGCCCGAGCCATGCGGCCCAGTGCCGGGCACCGTACGCAACAGGTGGTGGAATTGCCGCTCGATGGCCGACAGGTCATCAAAAATGTCGGCGTGGTCGAACTCCAGATTGTTCAACACCACGGTACGCGGACGGTAATGCACGAATTTGCTGCGTTTGTCAAAAAACGCGGTGTCATATTCATCGGCTTCAATCACGAAACATGCGCCGGCTTGCGGCTGGGTAGCTTGTCCATTCGCCTCGCCTGTTTGGCCGCCTCCCAGCCGCGCCGACACGTCAAAATTCATGGGCACGCCACCGACCAGAAAACCGGGCTGCAATCCCGCCGCTTCGAGAATCCAGGCCAGCATGGCCGTTGTAGTGGTCTTGCCATGGGTGCCGGCCACGGCCAGTACATGGCGACCCAGCAGCACATGTTCGGCCAGCCACTGGGGCCCGCTGGTATAGGGTGCACCGGAATCCAGGATGGCTTCCATGAGGGGGTAGCGGGGTGTCCCATCGGGTGTTACGGCCCGGCTGACGACATTGCCGATCACGAACATGTCCGGCCGGACGTCGAGTTGCCCCGCACCATAGCCCTCCACCAGCTCAATCCCGAGCGCCCGCAGTTGGTCGCTCATGGGTGGGTACACCCCGGTGTCGCAACCCGTGACCTTGTGGCCCTTTTCGCGTGCGAGGGCGGCCAAGCCGCCCATAAATGTCCCGCAGATGCCCAGGATGTGAATGTGCATAGCGGGATTTTAGTCACGTCAAATTGGCAAACCGTTGCAAAATGTCAGCGCATGGAGACCATCGCCCAAACCCTGAAAGCCGAGATCGCAGCCACTGCCGCGCGTATCGTGGTGGAAGAGGGCCTCGAATATGGCCCTGCCAAACGCCGCGCGGTCAAGCATCTTGGCCTGCCCACCCGCACTCCGCTTCCGGCGAATGACGAGCTGGAAGATGCCGTCTTCGAATACATCGCCCTGTTCTGCGCCGACACCCAGGCGGCCGAGTTGGCTGCATTGCGACAGCTCGCGTTGCGCTGGATGGAGCGCATGGCCCTGTTCCGTCCGCATTTGGGTGCCGCCGTCTGGCGCGGTACCGCAACCAGGCGTTCCGACATCCATATCGAACTTTTTTGTGACGACTCCAAGTCGGCCGAGATAGCCCTGATCGACCTCAAGGTGAGCTACGAGCCGCGCACCGTGACTGGCATGCGGGGTGACGCCGTCGACACGCTGAGCGTGCATGACTTTTGCCCCGGCTTGAACGAAATGGTGGGCGTACACTTGCTGGTGTATGACCACGATGACTTGCGTGGCGCGTTGCGGCTGGACGCCAAAGGCAGGACACACCGCGGTGACTTGTCGGGCGTGCGCCGGATGGTTCAGAATGCGGGTCAATGATTGACTCAAGTCCGGCACCGTCCAGCCCGCTACCGTCCGTGCCCGCGCAGCCCGACATGGCACGCCGTTCATGGCTGTACGGTGCCGTCGCGGGCGCCGCCACGTTGGCGGGTCTTGCGCTTGCATGGCGGAATCGTCAACCGGATTCGCAAACGACTGCATCCGCAACTGCGCTGTGGGATCTCACATTTGAAACACCGGACAGAACACGCCTGAGCCTGAAGACCTTTGCCGGCAAACCCCTGGTGCTTAACTTCTGGGCCACCTGGTGCCCGCCCTGCGTGGAGGAACTTCCTTTATTGGATCGTTTTTATCAGGAAAATTCTCACAACGGTTGGCAAGTGCTAGGAATTGCCGCAGATCAGCTTAATGCGGTGCAAACCTTTCTGGGTCGGACCCCGGTACGATTTCCAGTCGGGCTCGCGGGCATGCAAGGTATTGAGCTGAGCAAAACTCTGGGCAATATGAGCGGTGGACTTCCTTTCACTGTGGTACTGGGGTCATCAGGACAGGTATTGCACCGTAAAATAGGGCGTCTCAGCAGCCAGGACCTGCTTCTTTGGGGCACCCTCAAGTAGCGCAACCGGGGTCACTTCGACACCAGCGCGAGCCCGGCCAGGATTGCAGCTTGGCCGTTGACCGTTTCAGGGCAGAAAAACAATCGCGTGAAATAAATAAAGATAGACGCTGATCGCTGGAATTTAAGGTAAATTCGCGATTAATAAAACCAGAGACGTTGGAGCCCCCATGGACTTAAGAAAACTGAAAACATTGATTGACCTGGTTTCTGATTCCAACGTGTCGGAGTTGGAAATCACTGAAGCCGAAGGCAAAGTGAGAATTGTCAAGGGTGGCATGGCTGCTCCTGTGCAGCACTATGCCGCGCCAGTGGCCATGGCGGCTCCAGCCACGGCAACGTTGGTGCCGGCCGTCGCCGCCGAGGTGGCGGCCCCTGTCGCAAGCACTGAACACATTGTGAAATCGCCTATGGTCGGCACCTTCTACCGCTCGGCATCGCCAGGGGCAAAGGCCTTTGTAGAAGTGGGCGACACGATCAAGGAGGGGGAGACCATTTGCATCGTGGAGGCGATGAAGATCCTCAACGAAATCGAAGCCGACAAATCCGGCACCGTGATGAAGATTCTGTGTGCAAACGGGCAGGCGGTCGAGTATGGGCAGCCACTGTTCGTGATCGATTAAGGGCTGGCACGGACAAACCCATGTTCAAGAAAATACTGGTCGCCAACAGGGGCGAGATCGCGCTGCGAATACAGCGCGCATGCCGCGAGCTCGGCGTCAAAGCGGTCATGGTGTATTCGGAGGCGGACCGGGACGCCAAGTACATCAAACTGGCGGAGGAGGCGGTCTGTATCGGGCCGGCACCTTCGGCGCAGAGTTATCTCAATATGCCGGCCATTATTTCGGCGGCTGAAGTAACGGATGCCGAGGCCATACACCCCGGATACGGCTTCTTGAGCGAAAACGCGGGGTTCGCCGAGCGTGTCGAAAAAAGCGGATTCCAGTTTATTGGCCCCAGCCCCGAGTCGATCCGCATCATGGGCGACAAGGTCTCGGCCAAGCAGTCCATGATCAAGGCAGGTGTGCCTTGTGTTCCAGGCTCGGAGGGGGAGCTTCCGGATGACCCGGTCCAGATTCGACGGATTGCCAGGGCCGTGGGTTACCCGGTCATCATCAAGGCCGCCGGCGGCGGTGGCGGCCGCGGCATGCGCGTGGTGCACACCGAAGCGGCGCTGGTGAATGCGGTACAGATGACCAAGGCCGAAGCCGGTGCCGCCTTTGGCAACCCTGCGGTCTACATGGAGAAGTTTCTCCAGAACCCGCGCCATATCGAGATCCAGATCATGGCCGACAAGTTCAAGAACGCGGTCTACTTGGGGGAGCGCGATTGTTCGATGCAGCGGCGGCACCAGAAGATCATTGAAGAGGCGCCCGCGCCCGGCATCGCGCGCAAGCTGATCGAACGGATTGGCGAACGTTGCGTGGCGGCATGCAAAAAGATCGGCTACCGGGGTGCCGGCACTTTTGAGTTCCTGTACGAGAACGGCGAGTTCTACTTCATCGAGATGAACACACGGGTCCAGGTGGAACATCCGGTGACGGAGCTGATTACGGGCATTGATATCGTCAAGACCCAGATCATGGTGGCGGCCGGCGAAAAGCTGCCGTTCACCCAGCGCCAGATAGAAATCCGCGGTCATGCGATCGAGTGCCGCATCAACGCCGAAGACCCCTACAAGTTCACGCCCTCGCCAGGCCGCATCACCATGTGGCATCCGCCCGGAGGGCCCGGCGTGCGGGTGGATTCGCATGCTTACACCAACTATTTTGTACCACCGAATTACGACTCCATGATTGGCAAGATCATTGTGCATGGAGACACCCGCGAGCAGGCGCTGGCCCGCATGCGTACTGCCCTGGGCGAGACCGTGATCGAGGGCATCAGCACCAATATTGCCCTGCACCGCGAGCTGATGGTGGACGCCAAATTCATGGGTGGTGGTACCAACATCCACTACCTGGAAGAGTGGCTCAGCCAGCACAAGCGCTGAAGCGTGACCTTAGCGCTTGCCGAGTTTCCCGATGTTTGAATTGAGCCTGCAGTGCCCGCAAGACCAAGTCGAGACTGTATCGGACGCGCTCGAAGCGCTGGAGGCCCAGAGCGTCAGCGTGGAAGACGCCGACGCTCTCACCGATGCGGAACAGGCGCTGTTTGGCGAGCCGGGCATGGTGCCCACCCGTATTGGCTGGAAGCACTCGCGCGTCAAGGCGCTGTTCGCGGACCGCGTGCTGGCTGACGAGGCCCTGCGGGTACTCCGCGCGCAGGACTTTTTTTCGGGCTGCGAGGTAAGCGGTGTTGTGGCCGTGCCAGAGCAGGACTGGGTTCGCCTGACCCAGGCGCAGTTTGCACCGGTGCCGATTACCCCGGACTTCTGGATCGTTCCGACCTGGCACGAACCGCCACCTGAAGCGAAGCAGGTGATCCGGCTTGATCCGGGATTGGCCTTTGGCACTGGTACCCATCCCACCACCTGCATGTGCCTGCGCTGGATAGCGTCGGGGCAAGGCGATGAACGCGGTGGCACGCCGAACGAGGCTGGCCCGGTACGCGCATTGGGCCGTGTGCTGGATTACGGCTGCGGCTCCGGCATACTGGCCATTGCGGCGGCGATGCATGGTGCGCGTGACGTGGACGCGCTCGATATTGACGCGGCAGCCGTCGAAGCCGCCAACGCAAATGCGCTGGCCAACGGTGTTGCCATACGCTGCGGAACGCCCGAGATCGCATCCGGCCACTACAACACCGTGCTGGCAAACATCCTGGCCACGCCGCTCAAGGTGCTCGCGCCGTTGCTTTGCGCGCGCGTCGCGCCGGGCGGGCAGCTAGTGCTGGCGGGCATCCTGGAGCGGCAGGCCGACGAGCTGGTACAGGCCTATGCACCGTACGTGCAGCTGCGTGTTGCGGCGTCAATGGACGGCTGGATACTGATGACCGCAAACACCTGACGTCACCCAACGCGCCACTACAATCTGACGGCAATGAGTCTGATCACACGATGCCCGGCATGCGAGACGATGTTCAAGGTCGTGCCGGACCAGTTGCGGATCTCGGAGGGCTGGGCGCGGTGCGGGCAATGCGGCGAGATTTTCGACGCCTCGCAGCACCTGATCGCCGACGCCGCGGTTGAAGCGGCTGCGCCGACGGGCGGCGACGCTGGCGCCCGGCCGGACGCTGGTGGCCCCCTGTCCCAGGACGCGGCGGCTCCGGTCGCAGCCCGGGAAACCGTTAGCGCCGATGCTCCGGCTCCGGCAATCCCCCACGAAGTGCAGCATGCCGCGGCGTCGGCTCCATTGCTGGGTTCGGGCACCGAAGACGGGCCCGCTCAGCCTGCTGTACCCGATGAGCCGCAATCGGCCGAACATGCGCCAGCAGACACTGTCCCTCCCGCGGTTGCGCCCGTTTTGCCGCCACCAGCAGTCGCCGTGGTTTCCAGTCCGGAGTTCGAGCCGACACAGGCGGAAGAAAAGGCGCCCGAGGTCTCTTTCATGCGTGATGGCAAGAAGGACTCCATTTGGCGCAGGCCCGCCGTTCGTATCACGCTGTTGCTGCTGGTCCTGTTGCTGGTGGCGGTCCTTGCAGCCCAGTTCCTGGTGCACGAGCGTGACCGCATCGCATCGATGGAACCGTCCACCCGGCCGCTGTTGACGGTATTGTGCGCATGGTCCGGATGCAAATTGGGACCGGTGCGGCAGATCGAGTCCATTGTTATCGACAGTTCCTCTTTCAGCCGGGTGCGTGGAGAGAATTATCGCCTCGCCTTTTCACTCAAAAACAATGCGGCCCTTGACCTGGCCATGCCGGCGATTGAACTGGCGCTGACCGACACGCAGGACCAGGCCGTCGTGCGGCGCGTGATCGCGCCGGCCGAGTTTGGCGCCGCGACGAGGCTGCTGGCTGCCGGCTCGGACTGGAGCAGTTCGCTGTCGCTGAGCGTGAAGCCGGTGCCCAATGGCGAACGGATTGCGGGTTACCGGTTGCTCGCGTTTTACCCCTGACCCACTACCAAAGAAATTCATGGCTTCCATTATTTGCGGCTCGCTGGCGTTTGACACGATCATGAATTTTGAGGGCCGTTTTGCCGATCAGATCATGCCCGACCAGCTCCACATTCTCAATGTGTCCTTCCTGGTGCCGTCGCTGCGGCGCGACTTCGGAGGCTGCGCCGGCAACATTGCCTACGCCTTGAAGCTGCTGGGAGGCACACCCCTGCCGATGGCCACTATCGGCCGGGATGGTGTTGTCTACCTTGAGCGCTTTGGCAAACTGGGTATCCATACCGAATTCGTGCGAACCATTGCCGACGCCTATACCGCGCAGGCCATGATCATCACCGACATCGACAACAACCAGATTAACGGCTTTCACCCCGGTGCAATGGAGCAGGCGTGGCGGACCGAGGTGCTGGCGCGCAATGACATCAAGTTGGGCATCATCGCGCCGGACGGGCGCGATGCGATGGTGCTGCACGCGGCCCAGTTCGCGGCCGCGAACATACCGTTTGTATTTGACCCTGGCCAGCAATTGCCAAGATTTGACGGCGCTGAACTGCGCACCTTTGTCGAGCAGGCGAGTTGGGTCGCGGTGAATGACTATGAAGGCAAGATGCTCAGCGACCGCACCGGCTGGGATATCGTCGAAATCTCGCGCCACGTGCGCGGCCTGATAGTCACTTTGGGAGCCATGGGCAGCGAGGTCTGGATCGACGGCCAGAAGACCCATGTGCCGGCGATCCCGGCGCAGGCCGTGGTGGACCCCACGGGCTGTGGAGACGCTTACCGGGGAGCGTTGCTGTTCGGCCTGGAAAACGGTTGGTCGCTGGAGCGTTGCGCTGCGCTCGGCAACCATCTGGGTTCCATCAAGATCGCCCAGCGCGGGCCGCAGAACTACGGCGTCAAGCTGGCGGACATCGGCCTGTAGGGCGCGCTTTCACAGGCATAAAAAAAGCCCGATGCCTTTCGACATCGGGCTAGAGCAAGAACCGCTGTCGCCGATTAAGGCTTGCTGGCTGTAGGAAACGGCCAGGCCGCCTGCGGGTTCAGAGTTGTCTGAGCTGCAGGGGCTGCGGGTGCAGCGGGAGCAGGCGCTGCGGGGGCAGCGGGTGCTTTCGCGGCTTTCTTCGCAGCCGGCTTTTTGGCTGCTTTCTTGGCGGCTGGCTTTTTGGCAGCAGGTTTCTTGGCGGCAGCGGCCTTTTTGGCAGGCGCTTTTTTGGCGGCTGCTTTCTTGGCTGGAGCAGCTTTCTTCGCTGCTGCCTTTTTCGCGGGAGCTTTCTTCGCTGCTGCTTTTTTAGCAGGAGCCGCCTTCTTGGCCGGCGCAGCTTTCTTCGCTGCTACTTTTTTGGCTGGCGCAGCTTTTTTGGCTGGCGCAGCTTTCTTCGCTGGTGCGGCCTTTTTCGCGGCCGGTTTTTTTGCAGTTGCCATAATTTTCTCCTTGATCAAGTAACAAAGAGCACTTCATGCGAGTTGGAATGCATGAAGCGATTCATGCTGTTGGGCGGGATCCCAGCAGCATGAACTCGGTAACACAAAACGGCGCGGCACTCTGTGGTGCGGTCGCCGGTTCGTGAAATTGGGTAAGCCATGGTTGTAGCGACGTCTAGTCCCACGAAAGAGCACCACCGGACTGGTATTCGATCACGCGGGTCTCAAAGAAATTGCGTTCTTTCTTGAGATCAATCATTTCGCTCATCCAGGGAAACGGATTCTCCTCATTGGGAAACAGTGCCCCCAGACCAATCTGAGTGGCACGCCGGTTGGCGATATAGCGCAGGTAACCTTTGAACATTGAGGCATTCATGCCCAACACGCCACGCGGCATGGTGTCTTCGGCGTACTTGTATTCCAGCTCCACGGCCTCAAGGAACAGGGCATTGATTTCGGCCTTGAACGTGGTCGTCCACAACTGCGGGTTCTCCAGCTTGATCTGGTTGATCAGATCGATGCCGAAGTTGCAGTGCATGGATTCGTCACGCAGGATGTACTGGTATTGCTCGGCCGCGCCCGTCATCTTGTTCTGCCGGCCGAGGGCAAGAATCTGCGTGAAGCCGACATAGAAAAACAGGCCTTCCATCAGGCAGGCGAACACGATCAGCGACTTGAGCAGCTTCTGGTCGTTTTCCGGCGTACCGGTCTTGAAATGCGGGTTGGTCAGCGTCTCGATGAACGGGATCAGGAACTGATCCTTGTTGCGGATCGAATCAACTTCGTTGTAGGCATTGAATATCTCGCTCTCGTCCAGCCCGAGCGACTCGACGATGTACTGGTAGGCATGGGTATGAATGGCCTCTTCGAAGGCCTGGCGCAGCAGGAACTGGCGGCACTCCGGCGCCGTGATGTGGCGATAGCTGCCCAGCACGATATTGTTGGCCGCGAGTGAGTCCGCGGTCACGAAAAAACCGAGATTGCGTTTGACGATGCGCCGCTCGTCCTCGGTCAAACCGTTCGGGTCTTTCCACAGCGCGATGTCACGCGTCATGTTGACTTCTTGCGGCATCCAGTGGTTTGCGCAACTGGCCAAGTATTTTTCCCACGCCCACTTGTACTTGAACGGCACCAGCTGGTTGACGTCGGTCTGGCCATTGATGATGCGTTTGTCGTCCGCCCTCACCCTGCGCAGTGGTGGTATCGGCGCGGCAACGGCAGCCGCCCTGGCAGGAGATGGCGGGACACGCAGCGGCAACGCAGAGGCCAACGGCACGTCGTCGAGTGCGCGAGGTTCAGGGGAATGCAGGGGATGCTCGGCCGAACGGCTTGCAGATGAGCCGCGTTTAAAAAGCAATGGCGATGTGGGCTTGACTTCTTCGTCCCAGGTCAACATAGATGGTTCCAATCAGCGAATTATGAGAGCAGCAACATGAAATGAAAAGTGTTCATTCACATCACCGCTGTTTTGTGTTGTTCAATTGCATCGCACCCCATCGGCCACCTCAGCATTGCAGCGCAAAAGCATCATTGGCAAGCTTCGCAAGTCGGGTCATCGACACCGCAAAATTTGACGTCGGTTGCGGCTTCCGCGGACAGCTGGATCTGCGCCGCAATGGCCGCTTTCTCGAGCGCGCTCATAGCCATCCCACCGCCACGCGCGTCGCCGCCGGAGGACACCGCGTTCAGGCGTCCTGCCGTCACGGTGGACTTCTCGGCGTGGGTTGCCGACATGGTGCGCAGGTAGTAGGTGGTCTTGAGTCCACGCACCCACGCAAGCTTGTAGGTGTCGTCGAGCTTCTTGCCCGAAGCCCCCGCCATATAGATGTTGAGCGACTGTGCCTGGTCGATCCACTTCTGGCGCCGCGCCGCGGCCTCGACCAGCCAATGCGTCTCGACTTCAAACGCCGTCGCATAGAGTGACTTGATTTCCTGTGGCACGCGGTCTATGGGATTGAGCGAGCCGTCGAAATGCTTCAGGTCCATCACCATCACGTCGTCCCACAGGCCCAGACGCTTGAGATCGCGCACCAATCCGCCGTTGATGATCGTAAACTCACCCGACAGGTTGGACTTGACCGACAGATTGCCAAAACACGGCTCGATCGACGCGTCTACACCAATTATGTTGGAGATGGTCGCCGTGGGCGCGATCGCCACGCAGTTGGAATTGCGCATGCCATCCAACGCGATTTTTTTGCGCAATGCATCCCAGTCCATCGTCGATGACCGGTCCACTTCGACATACCCGCCGCGCTCGGCCGCCAGCAGGTCCAGCGTGTCCAGCGGCAAAATGCCCCGCTCCCACAAGGACCCGGCGTAACTGGAATACCGGCCACGTTCGCGCGCCAGCTCGGTCGAGGCCCAATAGGCGTAGTAACAGATCGCTTCCATGGACTGGTCGGCAAACTCGACCGCGGCCTGGCTTGCATAGGGAATACGCAGCTTGTAAAGACTGTCCTGAAATGCCATCACGCCCAGACCCACCGGACGGTGCCGCATGTTCGAGTCGCGCGCCTTCTTGACCGCGTAGTAGTTGATGTCGATCACGTTGTCGAGCATGCGCATGGCGATCGCAATCGTCTTTTGCAGTTTGGCGTGGTCGATCACGGTGGAGGCGACGCCGTTGGCATCGCGTGCGCCGTCCTTCAAATGCTGCAGCAGGTTGACGGAGCCCAGGTTGCAGACCGCCGTTTCGGTGTCGCTGGTGTTGAGCGTGATCTCGGTGCACAGATTGGACGAGTGCACCACACCCGCGTGTTGCTGCGGCGAGCGGATGTTGCAGGCGTCCTTGAATGTGATCCAGGGGTGGCCGGTCTCGAACAGCATCGTGAGCATCTTGCGCCACAGGTCCGCCGCCGGCAAAGTGCGCGACGGCCTGATTTCGCCACGCGCCGCTTTTTCTTCGTAGACAACATAGGCGCGCTCGAAATCGGCGCCAAAGCGGTCGTGCAGATCCGGCACGTTGGACGGAGAAAACAGGGTCCACGATCCCTTCTCCATCACGCGGCGCATGAACAGGTCGGGAATCCAGTTGGCGGTGTTCATGTCGTGCGTGCGGCGGCGGTCATCGCCGGTGTTCTTGCGCAATTCCAGGAACTCTTCAATATCCAGATGCCAGGCTTCCAGGTAGGTGCAGACCGCGCCCTTGCGCTTGCCGCCCTGGTTGACCGCCACGGCGGTGTCATTGACCACCTTCAGGAACGGCACCACGCCCTGCGACTCCCCGTTGGTGCCCTTGATGTGGGAACCCAGGGCACGTACCCTGGTCCAGTCATTGCCAAGACCACCGGCAAATTTGGACAACAGCGCGTTTTCCTTGATCGACTCGTAGATGCCATCCAGATCGTCCGGCACCGTGGTCAGATAACACGACGATAGCTGCGAGCGCAGCGTGCCGCTGTTGAACAGCGTCGGCGTGCTGGACATGAAGTCGAACGAAGACAGCACTTCGTAAAACTCTATCGCCCTGGCTTCGCGGTCGATTTCGTTCAGCGACAGACCCATCGCCACCCGCATAAAAAAAGCCTGCGGCAATTCGATGCGCGCCTTGTCCACATGCAGGAAGTAACGGTCGTACAGCGTTTGCAGGCCGAGGTAGTCAAACTGCAGATCACGCTCGGCCTTCAAGGCGGCTCCGATACGTTTCAGATCAAACTGCAAAAGTCTTTCGTCCAGCAGCTCGGCGTCCACGCCCTTGCGGATGAATTGGGGAAAGTACTCCACATAGGCCTGACCCATGTCGGCCTGCGCAACATCCTTGCCCAACACCTCTTTGGCCATGGTGTGGAACAGCAAACGCGCGGTGGCAAAGGTGTAGTCGGGGTCCTTCTCGATCAGCGTGCGCGCCGCCAGCACCGAAGCCTTATAGACCTCGTCCATGGGCACGCCGTCGTACAGATTGCGCAGTGTCTCGGCCAGTATGGGCTCGCTGCGGATGTCCGGGCCCAATCCCGCACATGCGGACTCAATCAGGCCGGCAAGACGTCCCATGTCCAGCACGATGCGCCGGCCACCGTCGATCACATGCAGCGCGGCGGCGTTGGGCGCCGCCTGCTCCACCTTGCGGGCCCGCTCCTGGGTACGTTTCTCGCGGTACAACACATAGGCCCGCGCAATTTCATGGTGGCCACCACGCATCAGGCCAAGCTCCACGTGGTCCTGCACGTCTTCAATATGGAAGGTCCCGCCGGCGGGACGCGAACGCGCCAGCGCCCGAATCACCACCTGGGTCAGGCCGTCCACCACCTCACGCACGCTGGCGGACGCAGCGCCCTGCGTTCCGTGCACGGCAAGAAAAGCCTTCATCATGGCCACCGCGATCTTCGCGGGCTCGAACGGAACCACCGCGCCATTGCGGCGGATGATCTGGTATTGGCTCAAGGCGCTGGTGCTAGTGCCGAGCACGCCGTCGGCGCGTGACAGCGCTCCGACGGCGGGATGAAAGGCCATCGGGGTATCCAAAGCAGTTTGCATTTATTTCCTCGTCTTCACAGGGTCTTATTGGAATTTTTGGATTGAAAGCGGTGCCGTCGCGGGAAATTTGAACGGCCAACTCTGCAACCAGCGCACACTATATATGGGGTGCGAGGCGAATACAAGCCACTACAGGTAGTGTTTCACAATAATTTGCGCGCGCGCCACGATGGCATCCACGGCACCGGTTTTCAGCCCGGTTCGTCTTGCGGTTCGGGACCTGGCGGCGCGTCGATATTCAGGCGCGCGATGCGGTACCTGATCTGGCGCAGGCTCAGTCCGAGGCGCACCGCCGCGGCCGTCCGGTTAAATCCGGTTTCGCGCAAGGTCTGAACCAGGATTTCCCGCTCCTGGCGGTCGAGGTGGCCTTGCAAGTCAAGCGGCAAGCCGGCGAACGGCGCAGGCGGCACGTTCACCGGCCGCGCCGGTTCGGGTTGCACCAGCAGCGGCGCCGGCATTGTCTGTTCACTCAGGATGTCCACCTGCAGGTCATTGCCCTCGCTCAACGCAAGCGCGCGGTGCAGCAGGTTCTCAAGCTCACGCACATTGCCTTTCAAGGGAGCCAGGCATATCTGCTCCAGCAGGCTTGGCGTCAGCGTGGGCGCGGCAATGCCGGACTCCGACGCGATTCGCGCCAGCAGGCTTGCGCAGAGGGCAGGCAAGTCGTCCAGCCGCTCACGCAGCGGCGGGATCACGATGTCGATCACGTTGAGGCGGTAATACAGGTCCTGGCGAAAACGCCCGGCCTGCACGTCGGCCGCCAGGTCCCTGTGGGTGGCGCTGATGATGCGGACATCGACCGGCTCCTCCATCGTCGCACCGACCGAGCGCACGCTTCGCTCCTGGATCGCGCGCAGCAGTTTGGACTGCATGGCCAGCGGCAGGTCGCCGATCTCGTCGAGAAAAAGACTGCCCCCCTGCGCCGCCTGGAAAAAGCCTTCCCGGTCCTGGCTGGCACCGGTATAGGCGCCCTTTCTGACGCCAAAAAATTCGGCCTCCAGCAGATTTTCGGGAATGGCGCTGCAATTGACCGCTACCAGGGGGCCGGCGAAGCGATGGCTGTTGGCATGCAGGGCTCGCGCCACCAGTTCCTTGCCGGTACCCGACTCGCCGCTGACCAGCACCGGCGCCATGCTGCGTGCCACTTTGGCGACACGCTCCTTGACTTGCCGCATGACCAGCGAATCACCCACCAGCCGTTGCAAAGCCGCCTCGCCCACGCCCTGGATGGTGTCGGTCCGGCGCCGGTTGGCGCCCGCCCGCGCCATGCCGCCTGCCGTGTGCCGGCGCCCGGCCAGGGCCTCGTTCCGGGCGCCCAGAATGGCCGACGCAACCACCGCGCGGAACTGCTTGATATCGACCGGCTTGGTGAGATAGTCAAAAGCCCCCGCTTTGAGAGACTCCACCGCGTTTTCCGCTGAACCATAGGCCGTGATCACGACGCAGCGTTCGGTGCGGCGCTGCTCGCGCAAGCGGTGCAGCAGACTCATGCCCAGCCCGTCGGGCAAGCGCATGTCGGTGATCACCACGTCGAAGCGCTGCCGGCCCAAAGCTTCCCAGGCCGCGTCCAGGGCGCCAACACCCTGGACGTTATAACCCTCGCGCACCAGCGCCAGTTCGTACAGGGTGCGCAGATCCGGTTCGTCGTCCACGACAAGAATTTGCGCATCGCTCGAAGACGGTTTTACAGCCATGGTGTGGCGGCCATTTTGTCAGATGCGCCATCAAACAGCGCGCGCTGCGCTGTTTGATCAAAAGTAATCAAAAACTCGTTGCCGTCGACCGCTCCCGGGCCAACGGGCCTTGGGGTTCGTTCAAAGTTGATCGTGGCACCGTGGCGCTCGCACAGTTCGCGGCAGATGTAGAGTCCAAGCCCGGTAGAGCGGCTCTCGGACGAAAAGAAGGGTTCAAACAAATGCCGTTCCACCGAATGCTCCATCGGCTGGCCATCGCTCCAGATACCCAGCACCACCTGTGCGCCGTCGGCCAGGCGGGTCGACACCTGGATAGCGTGCGGCTGGGCACTCGCGTAGCGCCTGGCATTGTCGAGCAGGTTGATCAGCACCCGGCGCAGGTGTTCCGGATCGAAGGCCACCACCATGCCGGCGCCGCGCAGATCGGTGTGGAGCACGGCGCCGCTGCCCGTGTGCTGCGACCAGTCGCGGCAGATACGTTCCACCGCGTCGTCGAGCGCCACGCTGGCCGGTCCGGCATCGTCCTGACCACTTTGCACGCGCGAGATATTCAGCACCTCGTCCACAATGCTCTCGAGCCGGCGTGCGTTTTGCTGCACCATCTGGATCAGGCGTTTAAGTTTCGGCTCGCTGATGTCCTCGTCCAGCAAGGCATTGGCCTGCACGATGGCCGCCAGTGGATTGCGGATTTCATGGGCCACCGCGGTGGACATACGCCCCATGCTGGCCAGTTTTTCGGTGCGCATGCGTGCCTCCATTTCCCGCTGGTCCTGCAGGAACACCACACACAGCGGCTCCGCGTTGCCGTCGTCCATGGCGGTCATGCGCGTGCGCACCAGCGCGTGCAGCGGCCCGGCGCGGGCATGTCTGAACACAACACTCGCGCGCTGCGACCGGTTGGCCGTGAAGCTCAGGTCCGTCAGACGGCCAAGTTCGCGCCACCCCGGTTCGGCGCTGAGGTCAAACGGCGTCTGCACAACCATGCGGGCCCGTCCGAGCAAATCGCAGGCGGCCGGATTGGCCGCCCACACCATGCCCCTGGAATCCACCACCAGGATGCCGTCGGTCAACGACTCAATCACCAGCGCATTCACCTGGCGTTGTACCTGTACGGCAATCTGGCTGCGCCGGGAACGTTGCTCCTCGCTGGCCAGCCGCGCCGACAACTGGGTCGCAAGAAAAGCGATGACAAAGTAACCGGCGCCGGTCAGCGCCGCCTGTGCAAACAGGGGCGTAGGGTCGGTGTCCCGACCCAGCGACACCGAAGCCGCCTGCCCCAGCAACAACAAAGTCACGCCGGCCGCGGTGCCCATGGCCAGCGAGAGCGAACCCAGCACCGACGCCAGCAAGATGGGAAGCGCCAGCAACGGCGTGTAGTTGATGCCGGCATGGCCCTGAACAAACTGCAGCGTGGCAAAGGCCGCCAGGTCCACGCCAATCGTAAGCACCCATTGCGGGTCGAAGCTTGACCCCAGGCGGCGCGGCTTGCCGGTCAACCGGGTGACCAGCGTGGCCGTCAGGTAGACGCCACACACCACAATCAGCAATTTGTCATGCGGCTGCGCCAGCGCATACAGCGTGGCTTGCAGAACCACCAGCACCAAGCCCAGTGTCACGCGGGCGGTCATGAAGCCGCGCCACAGCCGCACGAACTCTCCCGGGCCTCCTCCTGCTTCACTCTCGCTTTCAGGTAGCCGCGGGTCCAGCCACGAAGGGGCGCGGGTCGCAGTCATCGGCTAAGGACCTATGGCTCCGCCTGGCTGCGGTGTTGCGCGGTGCAGTACACGCCCCGCTTGCCCGGCAAAGCATCCAGCTTCGCGCAGTGTATGCCGCAGACGTCGCATCGGACCATCTCGATCACACGGGGGGCGTCGGTCCCGGAGCGGCCAGGCGGCGGCATGCGCCCGCCGCGGTTGGAACGCCATATCCAGACACCGATAAAAACCACGGCAAGCACCAGCAGGTATTTCATGGCATGCGCCCAAGCACTACTTCGAGCACGAAACGCGAGCCCACATAGGCCAGAAACAACAAGCCCGAACCGACATACAACAAGCGCACCGCGCGGCGGCCGCGCCAGCCAAAACGGGCACGCCCCAGCAACAGGGCCGCAAAGGTTATCCAGGAAAGCACGGAGAACACGGTCTTGTGGTCCCAGCGCCAGGCGGCGCCTTTGCCATAGAGTGATTCGCTGAACACGAAGGCCACTACCAGCGTTGCCGTCAACAGCACAAAGCCGGCGCCGACAAACCGGAACGTCAGCCGCTCAATGGTCAATAGCGGCATGCCACTGTGCGGGTCGGCCGCCATCCGGATGCGTTCTTCGGCCCGGCCCATGAACCAGGCATGGGCCACCGCCGCACCAAACAGGCCGTACGATCCAATGCCCAGCGCCAGGTGCAGGGGCAGCCAGACCGATGCGTTGGCGTGCAACGGGGCGCCTGGGAAAATCTGGGCCAACACCACCGCCGCGGAACCCAGCGCGCACAGGGCCCAGCGAATCTGGAGCTGCGGATAAAACTGGCTCTCCACCGCATACACGGCGGCCACCAGCCAGGCCGTCACCGACAGCGCGGCGGCAAAGCCGAAACGCGGCGCTTCGCCGGCCAGGCTGCCGGCCAGCAACAGCGCGTGCAGCAGCCAGGCCACCAGCACAACCAGCCGCGCGGCCTTGTCGTTGCGGCCCAGGGCTACCGCCGGCACCAGATAACCAACAGCCACCGCCAAGGTCAGGCTTAAAGTGAGCGCGGACGCACTGGCTAGAATCATGGGTACAGTTTAGCTTCATGGCCTCATCCCTCACCGACAAACTATCCCGCCTCGTCAAGGAGATGCGTGGCCAGGCCCGCATCACCGAGTCGAATGTGACCGACATGCTGCGCGAAGTGCGCATGGCCTTGCTGGAAGCCGACGTGGCCTTGCCGGTGGTGCGCGACTTTATCGCCCGCGTCAAGGAAAAGGCCCTGGGCCAGGAAGTGCTGGGCTCGCTCTCGCCCGGCCAGGCGCTGGTAGGCATAGTCAACAAGGAACTCGCGGCGACGATGGGCGAAGGCGTGAGCGACATCAACCTCGCTGCCCAGCCACCGGTCGTGATCCTGATGGCCGGCTTGCAGGGCTCGGGCAAAACCACCAGCACCGCCAAGCTGGCCAAGTACCTGATCGAGAAACGCAAGAAGAAGGTGCTGACCGTGTCGGGCGACGTCTACCGCCCGGCGGCCATCGAACAACTCAAGACGGTCACCAAACAGGCCGGCGCCGAATGGTTTCCCAGCTCCGCGGACCAGAAGCCGGTGGACATTGGCCTGGCCGCGCTCGACTACGCACGCAAGCACTACTTTGACGTGTTGCTGGTCGATACCGCCGGCCGGCTGGCTATCGATGAAGTGCTGATGCGCGAGATCAAGGAGCTGCACCAGGCGCTGAACCCGGTCGAGACCCTGTTCGTGGTAGACGCCATGCAGGGGCAGGACGCGGTCAATACCGCGCTGGCGTTCAAGCAGGCGCTGCCGCTGACCGGCATCATCCTGACCAAGACCGACGGCGACTCACGCGGCGGCGCCGCCCTGTCGGTGCGCCAGGTCACCGGCGCACCGATCAAGTTTGCCGGCACCAGCGAGAAGATCGACGGCCTGGAGGTATTCGACGCGCAGCGCCACGCCGGCCGCATCCTGGGCATGGGCGACATCCTGGCCCTGGTGGAGCAGGTCACGTCGGGCGTGGACATGCAGGCCGCGCAAAAACTCGCGGCCAAGGTAAAGAGTGGCGCCAGCTTTGATCTGTCCGACTTCCTGGCCCAGATACAGCAGATGAAACAGATGGGGGGCCTGTCCAGCCTGATGGACAAACTGCCCGCGGCCATGGCCGCCAAAGCCGGCCAGGTAGACATGAACCGGGCCGAAAAAGACATCAGGCGCAAGGAGGGCATCATCCACAGCATGACGCCGCTGGAGCGGCGCAAGCCCGAGCTCATCAAGGCCACACGCAAGCGCCGTATTGCACAGGGCGCCGGCGTGCAGGTGCAGGAGGTCAACCGCATGCTCAAGGAGTTCGAGCAGATGCAGGACATGATGAAGAAGATGAAGGGCGGCGGCATGATGAAGATGATGAAGCGCATGGGAGGGATGGGGGGCATGGGCGGCATGAAGGGCATGCCGAAGTTTTAGGCTCACCAACGGCCTTCGCCGGACGCCCGGGCTGTATGAGAAGTGCTTGTTGCGGCACTGTTTGGTCTTTCTCCGGCTGAGCGCCTACCGCAGGGGCTTTTGGGGCACGCGCCAACGCAGCCCCGGCCCCCTTGAGGGCATAAGCGCTAACTTAATATGAGCCGTCATGGTAGGCTTTGCCCCATCGTTGATCGACGGGAGTTGTCATGGACGAGCTGGCGCTTCCACTCAGTGATCTGGTCGACGTGCAGGTCAAACTCCTGGCACAGCTCGGCCATGGTCCTTTCCTCGCGCAAGGCGGCAAGCGCCACGCGCGCTTTGAACTCCGCGCTGTGCGTGCGCCGCACCCGCCTGGCCACACTGGCTTTCTTCTTCAACTTCATGGTGAAAACTCCTTTGCGCCGGGCTTGCGCCCAGCAATTCAAAATAGGCCGAGTTTCCACTTAGCGCGCTGTTCAGATTTGTCGAGCCACCTCTGTACGTCAAGAACCAGGGTAACGAATACAGCAAGCTGCACGAAGATCGCCAGCTTGCCTTCTTCTAATACCCCGCCCCTTGGGGCGGGGTTCTTTATTGATAGCCCGGTCGGGCCTTGTTCTTGTGAACTGGAAATAGCGGGTGGATTTCACACCGGCAAGGTAACAGAACCTGGAGGCATGTGAATATTTCTACGGGCCGAATGGGTCCATCCGCGCAAG
>JANLPN010000024.1:0-10587 GCA_031367285.1 Betaproteobacteria bacterium
CGCCAGCACACTCAGTACCAGCGTGACCTCGATCAGCGTGGGGATGATGCTGTAAAGCGAATACGAGATCAGCGAATGCACGCCGCGCGTGCCGCGTTCGATGTCGCGCGTCATGCCGCCGGTTTGCCGCTCCAGGTGGAAACGCAGGCTCAGGGCATGCAGGTGGCGAAACACCTCGAGCGAGATGCTGCGCGCCGCGCCTTCGGTGGCCTTGGCGAACACCAGCTCGCGCAACTCGGTGAACAGCGAAGTGGACAGGCGCAACAGGCCATAGGCCACCAACAGCGCCATCGGCACTACCAGCACCGCCTGCAAAACTTCGGCACCGGTGGCACCCGCAATCGGGTTGCGGCCGCCGTTGGGGCTCATCGCATCCACCAGGTTCTTGAGCAGCAGCGGCACACCCACGTTGGCCACCTTGGCGCCCACCATGAACACCAGCGCGGCAATCACGCGCCACTTGTAGTGCCACAGGTAGGGGAACAGGCGCTGCAGCGTGGCCCAGTCGGACCGTGCGGCGGCGGCAGCGGGGCCGGTGGAGAGGGTAATGGAGGGGGAGGCTAGTTCGGCTGCGCGGCGCATGGAGGACAATCTTGAAGTTCCGTTCACTGCGGGCCGGCCTTTGGGCTTGCGAAGGCTTGGCACCTCCGGCAAGCCCGGGGCCGGCGGGCTCGGCCCGAACGGTGTTGTGTCTTAAAAAATTATTGACTACCAAGTATTGTGACCATGTCCGCCAATTCGAGCCCACCCGGCGTCCAGTTACCCACCGACAAAGAGCTGGTGATGAAGGTCATCCCCATGCCGTCCGACTGCAATGCCAATGGCGATATTTTCGGCGGCTGGGTGATGGCGCAGGTGGACCTGGCCGGCGCGGTGATACCGGCGCGCTACACGCAAGGCCGGCAGGCTACGGTGGCGGTGAACCAGTTCATCTTCAAACAGCCGGTGCGGGTGGGCGACATCCTGTCGTTTTTCTCGGCGGTGACACGGGTCGGCCGGACATCGGTCACGGTGCAGGTCGAGGTGTACGCGGAGCGCTTCCGGGCGCAGAAGACTTATGTCAAGGTCACCGAAGCCTCGCTGACCTATGTTTCCGTCGGCGACGATGGGCGACCTCGCGAGCTACCGGGGCTGGCGGGCACTCCAATACCTGCAAAACCGTAGGCTTGCCTGTTAACCGCGCCAGGGATCTTGGACTCCAGGTTTCCAGCGACACAACTTGTACGCCCTCGCGGGCAAAGCCACGGGCGGGCCACCGCCGGCGCTTGACTGCTGGGTCGTTCCGCTTCGCTTCAGGACTGCCCTGCGATGCTCGCCGACCCAGGCAAACCGATGAACTCGCCTTCAGCTCAGACAGCATCGGTTTGGCGCTTACGCGCCGACCTTGGCGGTCTTCTTGTTACCGGAACGCTGGGTCGAATGTGGCTATTCGGCCGCCTATCGGGTCGCCACTTGACGGTAAGTGTCGCGCTGGCGTTGATAGGGGTTGGCGTGTGGTACGGCTACCTGACGTTGGCGAACCACTAGCATCTTTGCCGGCCGCGCGGGCACTAAAACTTCCCGTGCCGCCCCGCCCCCGACGCAAACCGCGCCGCGCCTTGCAGGCCTTCACCGATGCACAGCTTGCCGCGTTCCCACTCCTGGTGCAGGGCCTCGGGCAAGGGTAGGCCCCACTGGGCGTAGGCGCTAACTCGGTCGGCCCGCATCGTGGCCTGCGGAAAGGCTGCGATCTGGTTCGCCAGTTCCAGGGCGGCCTCCAGCGCAGACCCCGTGGGCACGACCCGGTTGCATAAACCCATTTGCAGCGCCTCGGCGGCTTCAACCTTGCGGCCCGTGAGGATAAGGTCCATGGCATGGCCCATGCCGATCAGCCGCGGCAGGCGCACGGTGCCGCCGTCTATCAAGGGCACACCGAAGCGGCGGCAGTAGACACCGAAGTAGGCGTCGGCTTCCATCACGCGCATATCGCACCACAGCGCCAGTTCCATGCCACCGGCCACGGCCGCGCCGCTGACGGCGGCGATCACCGGCTTGGACAACAGCAGCCGCGACGGGCCCATGGGTCCCTGGGGCCGCGGGTCACCGGGTGCGAACTCGAGATCCGAAAATATATCCTTGGCGCCGGCAGGTGACTGCTGCAGCACCCGCGCGCCGGCCTGCAAGTCCCATCCGGCGCAGAAATGCCCGTTGGCGCCATGGAACACCGCCACCCTGGCTTCGGTGTCGGCGTCAAACGCGAGGAAGGCCTCGTACAAGGCGCGCGCGGTGTCCGCGTCCACCGCATTGCGCACATCCGGCCGCGACAGTGTCACCACGGTGACTACCCCGTGGCTGGTGACTTCTACTGGTTTACCCATGGTGCCTATTGGACAGGCGCAATACAGAGGCTTCTATCGGGGACAACCCTCAAGGCGATTGCCGGCAAAGCAGCTATAAACAAGACAAGAAAAAAAGAGGGGATAGTTTGCAAGTTCTTCAACTGCTGATCAGCGGGATCGCGCAGGGGTGTATCTACGGCCTGATTGCGCTGGGCTTCGTGCTGATCTACAAAGGCACTGAAACGGTCAGTTTCGTGCAGGGCGACCTGATGATGCTGGGCGCCTTCTGCGGCCTGACCCTGATGACTTTTCTGAATTTCCCGTACTGGCTGGCGGTGGTGAGTTCCATCGTCGCCATGGGTCTGGCCGGGATGGCGCTCGAGCGCGTCGTGATACGCCCTATCCTCGGGCAGCCCGCGTTTTCCATCGTCATGCTCACGATAGGCATAGGCTACGTGCTGCGTGGGCTGATCACGATGATCCCAGGCCTTGGCACGGAAACCCATGTGCTGCCGGTGCCCTACAAGGACCAGATCTGGAACGTCGGCGCGCTGGTGCTCAACGTCGAACAGATGATGGTCATCGCCTGCACCGGACTGCTGTGCCTGCTGCTGTTTGCCATCTTCAAGTACAGCAAGGTCGGTGTTGCCATGCAGGCCTCTTCGCAAAACCAGCTGGCTGCCTACTACATGGGTATACCGGTAAAGAAGCTCAACGGCCTGGTGTGGGGCCTGGCCGCGGCGGTGGCGGCCATCGCTGGCCTGCTGCTGGCGCCCATCACTTTTGTGCACGCCAACATGGGCTTTGTCGGGCTCAAGGCGTTTCCGGCCGCCGTGGTGGGTGGATTCGGAAGCCTGCCGGGGGCCATCGTCGGCGGGCTCATCATCGGCATCATCGAATCGCTGGCGGGTTTCTTCGCGCCGGAAGGCTGGAAGGATGTCGCCCCTTACGTCGCCGTGCTGGTGATGTTGTGGGTCAAGCCGAATGGAATCTTCGGCGAAAAGCTGCGCAAGAAAGTCTAGGACATGGCCCCCACGTTTGTCACTTCCCCGGCGCCGGCTCTGGCCGGTGACGCACGTACTGAACTGCCCCCCGAGGGGGAGAATTTTCCTAGGGGCGGCCCGTCGGAAAATTACGCGTCAACCTTCAGGAAAGGTTGACGTGCGTTTCATCTTCAAGACCGATTACGCGCAGGACGTCCGGCTCGCCAAACATGGCGGCCATGTGTTCTGGTATTCGCTGCTGATGGCGGCCATGGTGCTGGCGCCCTGGGTGTTGCCGGAGTACTGGCTGGCACAACTGACTTTTGTGCTGATCTATTCCATCGCCGGGTTGGGCCTGATGCTGCTGGCGGGTTTCACCGGCCAGTTCTCGATAGGCCACGCGGCGTTCCTGGGCGTGGGCGCCTACGCACACGCGGTGTTGGCTGCCAAGGGGCTGCCTTTCCCGTTCGCGCTGGCGCTGGCGGCCGGCCTGTCCGCGGCGGTCGGCGTCGTTGTGGGCCTGCCGGCGCTAAGGGTCAAGGGCATTTATCTGGGCATCGCAACCCTGTCCTTCGGCTTCATCGTCGAGGAGGTGTTCACCCGCTGGCAAAGCGTCACGGGCGGCAACAAGGGCTTTCATGTCGAGGCGCCCAACCTGTTCGGCTGGAAGCTCGAAAGCGGCGAGCAGTTCTTCTACCTGTGCCTGGTGCTGACCGTGTTGTGCACCCTGGCCATCCTGAACCTCTTGCGCTCCTCCACCGGCCGCGCCTTCGTGGCGATCCGGGACTCGGAGGTCTCGGCCCAGAGCATGGGCATCCACCTGGCCCGCTACAAGACCACGTCGTTTGCGTTGTCGGCCGCGATGACCGGCATCGCCGGCGCCCTGTACGCCCACAAGCTGCAATTCATCTCTCCCGACCAGTTTGGCCTGTTGCAGTCGATCGAACTGCTGCTGCTGATCGTGGTGGGTGGCCTGGGTTCGGTGCATGGTGCTTTTCTGGGGGCCATCTTCCTAATCAGCATGCCCCAGCTGATCGCCCTGACCAAAGACTATCTCCCTCCGGCCATAGGCATGGCCCCCGGCTTGCAAGGGGTGGTGTTCGGCGTAATCCTGATCGCCTTTGTGCTGTTCGAGCCCCTGGGCATCTACGGGCGCTGGCTGAAGATCCGTACCTACCTGCAAAATTTCCCCTTCTACCGCAAGGGCATGTTCAAGCGGCAAAAGGCGTTCCAGAAGTCGGACCGGCTGTCATGACTGAAGTACTGCTCTCCGCAAAGAATCTGAGCATGCGTTTTGGCGGCGTGCTGGCCGTCAACAACGTGAGTTTTGACGTGCGCAAGGGGGAAGTGTTCACGCTGATCGGACCCAACGGGGCCGGCAAGACGACCGTCTTCAACCTGATCAGCCGCTTCTACACGGCGACCACGGGTGAAATACATTTCCAGGGCGTTGACCTGACACACGCGCCGCCGCACCAGATTGCCTCGCTGGGCATAGCGCGTACATTCCAGAACATCGAGCTGTTTGAACATGCTTCGGTATTGCACAACCTGCTGGTGGGGCGCCACGCGCACCGCAGTACCGGGTTATGGAGCGAAATCTTCTTCACGCGCAAGACGCGGGCGGCCGAGATTGCCGCGCGTGAACACGTCGAGCGTGTGATCGACCTGCTGGATCTGCAGCATTACCGCGACTCGCTGGTGGCCGGCCTGCCCTACGGCGTGCGCAAGGTGGTCGAGCTCGCGCGTGCGCTGTCGACGGCCCCCAAGATGCTGCTGCTCGACGAGCCCTCCTCCGGCCTCAACGTGGAGGAAACCGGCGACATGGCGTTCTGGATCAAGGACATCCAGCATGAGCTGGGGATTACGGTGCTGATGGTGGAACACGACATGAGCCTGGTATCCAAAGTGTCGGACCGCGTGCTGGCCATGAACCAGGGCAGCTTGCTGGCCCAGGGCACACCAGCCGAAGTGCAGAACGACCCCGGTGTGATCGAGGCTTACCTGGGTTCGGTTGATGATGTGGCGTCCCTGAGAAGAACGGTGTCCGCGGGCGCGGGGGTGGCCTTATGAACGCCGCGCCGGGACGCCCCAGACTAGCTCGCACCGCAGCCCGTTGGGCAGAGGTTAGCTTATGAGCGCTTCACCACCACCCGTCAGCGACCAGCCGGTGCTCAAGCTCCTCAACGTGGAGAGTGCCTATGGCCCGATCAAGGCAATCCGCGGCGTCAGCCTGCAGGTGCGCCGGGGCGAGATCGCCACCGTGCTCGGCTCCAATGGCGCCGGCAAGACCACCATACTGAAGACCATCTCGGGCATCATCGATCCGCGCCGGGGATCGATAGAGTTCAAGGGCGAGGACGTCACCGCGCGCGACCCTGCCTTCATCGTGCAGCAGGGCCTGTGCCACGTGCCCGAGGGACGCGAAGTGTTTCCGCTGCTGACGGTGCGCGACAACCTGCAGATGGGCGCGTATACACGCTCCGATTCCGACGGCGTCCAGAAAGACATGGAAGTGGTGTTTGGCTACTTCCCTATCCTGCGCGAGCGCGCGAGCCAACCCGCCGGCCTGCTGTCAGGTGGCCAACAGCAGATGCTGGCGATCTCGCGTGCGCTGATGGCCAATCCCGACATGATCCTGCTGGACGAACCCAGCCTTGGCCTGAGTCCCAAATTGACGCGGGAAATTTTCGAGATCGTGGTGCGCATCAACCGTGAACGCGGCATGACGATACTGCTGGTCGAACAGAACGCCAACATGGCGCTGAATGCGTCGGACTACGGCTACGTGCTGGAAAACGGGCGCATCGTGATGCAGGACACCTGTGCCAACCTGCGCGAGAAGGAAGACATCAAGGAGTTCTACCTCGGCATGAAGGAAACCGGGGTGCGCGGCGACCGGCGCTGGAAGAAGAAAAAGACATGGAGATGAAGGCATGAGTAATCTCTGGACACTTACCAAGTACGAGCCCAACACCGCGCTGCAGATGCCCGGTGACACGATGCCGCAATTGTTCTGGAATGCCGTCGCGGCGCGCGGCCCCAAGGTCTGGATGCGCCAGAAGAAGCTCGGCATCTGGCGCAGCTGGACCTGGGACGAGGCGGCCCAGGCGGTGCGCGAGATCGGTGCCGGGCTGCTGAGCCTGGGGTTCGAGCGCGGCGAGCGTGCGGCGATCCTCTCCAACACCATCGTGGAATGGATACTGACCGACCTGGCCATCCTCAGTTGCGCCGGCGTGTCCAACGGCATCTACCCGACCGACGCAGCCAGCCAGGTCCACTACCTGTGCGACGACTCCGCCACGGTCATCCTGTTCGCGGAGGACGAGGAACAGCTCGACAAGGCGCTCGAGGTTCGGGAACAGTTGCCGCGCCTGCGCAAGATCGTGGTGTTCGACATGGAGGGCCTGCGCGGCCTGGACGACCCCGGCGTGATGTCGCTGCAAGCCTTGCGCGAAGCCGGGCGCAACTGGCTGCGGCAGCATCCGCAGGCGCTGGAAGAACGCGTCCGCTTGTGCCGGCCCGAGGACCTGGCGATTCTGGTCTACACCTCGGGCACCACCGGCAGACCCAAGGGCGCCATGCAGAGCCACGGCGGCCTGGTCTACGGCGTCAGGCAGGCCAACATCCGCATCCCGCCGCTGGAGGTAGACGAACGCATGTGTTTCCTGCCGCTATGCCACATTGCCGAACGCGTAATCGGCGAGTTTTCGTCCATCTATACCGGCAGCGTGCTGAACTTCGTCGAGAACCCCGACACGATTCCCGAAAACGTACGTGAGATTTCGCCCACCTTCCTGTTCGCCGTGCCCCGGGTCTGGGAAAAGTTCTACTCGGGCGTGGCCATCGGCATCAAGGAGGCGTCCGCGCTGCAACAGCTCGCCTACGCGTGGTCCATCGGTATCGGCGGCCAGGTCGCCGAGCGGGTTCTGGCGGGGCAACCGGTGAGCGCCTGGCTCAAGTTCAAATTCGAGCTGGGGCGGCTGCTGGCACTGAACAACGTGCGCCGGATGATAGGCATCCACCGTGCGCGTGCCCTGCTCTCGGGTGCCGCGCCGATCTCGCCCGAGTTGATTCGCTGGTACCTGGCGCTGGGCATTCCGATGCTGGAGGGCTGGGGCATGACCGAATCGGGCGCGCTTGGCACCTTCACCACGGTGGACGCCATGCGTCCGGGCACCATAGGGCGTGCCACCGATGGGGTCGAAGTGCGCGTCGACGCGCAATCCGGCGAACTGCTGATACGCGGCCCGAATGTCTTCATGGGCTACCTGAACCAGCCCGAGCGAACCGCGGAAACCGTAGACAAGGACGGCTGGCTGCATACCGGGGACGTGGGCAGCGTTGACGCCGACGGCTACTTCCGCATCACCGACCGCATGAAGGACATCATCATCACGGCCGGTGGCAAGAACATCACGCCCAGCGAACTCGAAAATGAACTCAAGTTTTCGCCCTACATCACCGACGCCGTGGTGATAGGCGACAAACGGCCCTACCTGACGGTCATCGTCATGATCGACCAGGAGAATGTGGAGAAATTCGCGCAGGACAGCGACGTACCGTTCTCCAACTACGCCAGCCTGACCAAGGCGCCGGAAATACAGGCGCTGATCCGTGCGGAGATGGAGCGCGTGAACAAGAAGTTTGCGCGCGTGGAGCAGATCAAGAAGTTCTTCCTGCTCGACACGCAGCTGAGCGCCGAGGACGAGGAACTGACCCCGACCATGAAGCTCAAGCGCAAGCTGGTCGAGAAGAAATACGCCCCGCAGATCGAAGCAATGTACCAGTGAAGCCCCAGACCGCGTTTTTGCCGCACCGATTTTCAACAAGGAGACCCATGATGAAACTGAAGACCGTCCTAAGCCTGGCCACCCTGGCCCTGGCAACCAGCTACGCCACCGCGCAAACGCAGGGTGTGAGCAAGAATGAGATCGTGATCGGCTCGATCCAGGATCTGTCGGGGCCGCTTGCGGCCCTGGGCAAACAGGTACGCTTCGGCATGCAGCTGCGCGTGGACGAGCTCAACGAGCAGTCCGGCGGCATCCATGGGCGCAAGATCAAGCTGCTGATCGAGGACTCGCAGTACGACCCGAAGAAGTCGGTACTGGCGACGCAGAAACTGGTGAACCAGGACAAGATTTTCGCCATGGTGGCGCATCTGGGCACCACGGACAACCTGGCGGCCATGCCGATCCAGTTTGCCAAAAACGTTCCCAACCTTTACCCGATCACGGCTTCGAAGGAGATGTACGAACCCTTCCACAAACTCAAGTTCGGTTTCTCCGCCAGTTACTTCGACCAGATGCGTGTCTTCGTACCCAAAGTGGTCAAGGAAAAAAACGCCAAGAAGGTCTGCACGATCTACCAGGACGATGATTTCGGCGCCGAGGTGATGCAGGGCGCCGAGGCGGGCCTCAAGAGCATCGGCATGGCGCTGGTCGAGAAGACCACGTACAAGACCGGTGCCACCGACTTTTCGTCCCAGGTGGCGCGTTTGAAGGCGGCCGAGTGCGACATGGTGGTGCTGGGTACGGTGCTGCGCGAGACCATAGGCACCATAGGCACCAGCCGCAGGACCGGCTTCAATCCGGTATTTCTCGGATCCAGCGCCGTGTATTTCGACCTCGTCCACAAATTGGGCGGCCCGGCCATGAACGGTTTGTATGCCACCATGACGGTACAAAATCCGTACCTGGACGATGCCTCGCAGCCGCTGCGTTTCTGGGCCACCAAGTACCGGACCAAGTTCAACGAGGATCCGGCGGTGTTTTCCGTGTACGGCTACACCTCGATCGACGCCTTCATTACCGCGGCCCAGGCGGCCGGACCCAACCTGACCTCCGACAGCTTCGTCAAGGCCATGGAAACCATCAAGTTCCCGGCCGACATCTTTGGCAGCCCCGAGGCGAAATTCGGCCCCAACAAGCGCCAGGGTTCCGATCTGGCGCGCCTGTCGCAGATCCAGGAAGGCAAGTGGAAAGTGATCTCGGACTACACCCACTGATCCGGCAAGCCAAATCCCCGGCAGGAAAGCCGCCGCTTCAGGCGGCTTTCTTCTTTCAGGACACGATACACGCGCCCGAGCCGGCAAATGGAAGGTGGTGTCCGAGTATTTACGGTAGAAACCTGACCCAAGGCCACGCGCCGCACCAACTACCCCGCCATGAAAACTGCCCTCCTCGTCATCGATGTCCAACGCGGCCTGTTTGAATCCGAGCCGCCACCCGATGAGGCTGGCGCAGTGCTGGAGCGCATCAACGGGCTGACCCGCCGTGCGCGCGCGGCCGCGGTACCGGTGGTGTTCATTCAACACGAAGCTGACGGAACCCCCTTACAACATGGCTCCGGGCCGTGGCAGCTGGACCGCCGCCTGGTGGTCGATCCCTCCGACAGGCTGGTCCGCAAAACAACGCCCGACTCGTTTCTGCGTACCGATCTAGCCGATATGCTCGAAGAACTGGGTGCGCGAAAACTTGTGATCTGTGGTTACGCCTCTGATTTTTGCGTAGACACCACGACCCGAAGTGCGTTGACACGGGGCTTCCCCGTGGTGCTGGTGTCGGATGCCCATACCACCCACGGCAAGAGCCACGCGACCGGCGCACAGATACGCGCCCACGAAAACGCCACCCTTCCCCATCTCTCCCTGGGGCCGGTGATAGAGCTGCGCGCCGCGCAAGACGTTGCCCTGGCAAGCTGACGCAGCCGCTAGCTTGCTTCACCGTGGCGCAGCATGATTGACGACAGCGTGCTGCAACGCATGAAGCTCACCACATTCCAGGCGGCGTCCGATTCGTCCAGCTGGACGACATTAGTCGAGGACATGCGCCAGAGCTATTGACCTGGGTGCCTTTCACGCATTTGTAATTTGGTGGATCCAGCTCGGCTACACGAAATCCGATGGACCCGTTGTCTTTGACCGCCAGCAGAGTGCCTAGTTGCAGGCTGGCGGTTTCAGGAATGCCACTTGTGGGACAACGTCCCATAGGCGGGGTGTCACTTTGTCCGTGAATTGGCAACCAAATTGAGGGTCGGCCACCGTAGTTGCATTGAGCACATTGTCGCCTGCAGGTTTGACGCCTGCTTCCACCCATTTGACCAAGTCGACAAACGTTGTCACCAGTTCTGTTGGCGTGAATGTGCAATGACCGAGATCCCTGGTGGCCCGTTGCACCAGCCGTGACGAATTTCCTTTCGCTGCAACGCGTTCGGCGTAGACCTGCTCCATCAGGAACGGCACGAACAGGTCACCCAAGGTATGCAGCGTGAGCATGGGGATCTTG
>JANLPN010000063.1:0-5989 GCA_031367285.1 Betaproteobacteria bacterium
CTGGAGACACGAATGCAGAAAGCGCTATCAGAACCCTCGTCCGGCAACTACCTCGCCGTCAGAGGCGACTGGCTCGCCCTTCACAAAGAGGAAATTCTTGATCCGGCGCTGCCCATCATCGACGCGCATCACCACTTCTATGACCGCCCAGGCTGGACTTACCTGGCAGACGAATACCGCGCCGACGCAGGCTCAGGGCACAACATCCGGGCCTCGGTTTACATGCAGGCCTTGACGCGTTATCGCGCGGACGGCCCGCAAGCCATGAAGCCGGTTGGAGAAACCGACTATGTGCTTGCCGCTACCGAGGGCAAGGGCGGCGGCCTTACGAAGATTGCGCAGGGCATCGTCGGGTATGCCAACCTGCGCCTTGGCGCGGCGGTGCGCGATGTGCTGGAGGCCCATGTGCAAGCTGGCAAGGGGCGCTTTCGCGGTATTCGGCATCTGACCGCGTGGGACGCCGATCCGTCGCTGGTCAATCCACTGACGGCGGCGCCAAGCGGCTTGTTGCTGGATCGGGCCTATCGCGAGGGCGTGGCGCAACTTGCGCCACTGGGACTCTCGTACGACGCGTGGCTGTTCTTTCCGCAATTGTGGGAGCTGTTCGACCTGGCCAGTACGTTCACCGACACGACCGTAATCATCAACCACTGCGGGGGCATCGTTCGCATCGGGGCCTACGAGGATCGCCGGCCGGAAATCTTCGAGATCTGGGCGAGGGCCATGCGTGATCTTGCGAGATTGCCCAACGTACAGGTCAAGCTCGGCGGCCTCGGTATGCGCATCAATGGCTTCGACTTCGAGAAGGGTGAGACACCACCCAGCTCTCAGCAACTGGCCGATACCTGGAAGCCCTGGATGGAGACCTGCATCGAAGCCTTCGGTGCCAGCCGCTGCATGTTCGAGAGCAATTTCCCGGTCGACAAGGGTTCCTACAGCTACGCCACCTGCTGGAACGCCTTCAAACGCCTGACGGCCGGCGCCACCGCTGCCGAGCGCCTGTCGCTTTTCGAAGGCACCGCAAGCCGTGTTTACAGGCTCGACCGATTTCCCATAACCCACGCTTCATCACCCACGCTTTAACCCAGGAGACCATCATGCAATTCAGTTCCCTCCGCCGCGCGACGCTTGGCCTCGCAGGCGCCGCCTGCCTGCTCGGTACGCCGGCTTTCGCGCAGAACAAGTCGATCACCATCATCGTTCCGTATGCACCGGGCGGTAGCGCCGACCTGGTGACGCGTGTCATCGCCCAGTTTGCGGCGCCGGTGGTGGGGGCTCCACTGATCGTCGACAACCGCACCGGCGGCGGTGGCGTAGTGGGCTGGGGCAGCGCCGCACGCGCCGCGCCCGACGGCAACACGCTGCTGACCGTCGAGTTGTCTTATGCCATCGCCGCCGGCCTGGTCCAGACCTTGCCTTTCGATCCACAGAAAGCGTTCTCACAAATCACCACCGCGGTAAAGGTTCCGCATGTGCTGGTGGTCAACCCGGCGGTGCCCGCCAAGACCGTGCAGGAGTTCATCGCGCTGGCCAAGGCCCAGCCGGGCAAACTCAACTACGGATCGGGCGGCAATGGCACCAACACCCACCTGGCCGGAGAGCTGTTCAAGAGCACCACGGGCACGAACATTGTTCACGTTCCTTACAAGGGTGCGGGCGCCGTGCTCACCGACCTCATGGGCAACCAGGTGCAGGCGCTCATCACTTCGGTGCCGACCGCGTTGCCGCACATCAAGAGTGGCAAGCTAAAAGCCCTGATGGTCACGGGTGCGGAGCGCAACGCCATGTTGCCGGACGTGCCAAGCGCCAAGGAGGCGGGTATCCCGGGGATGGACATCGACTATTGGATCGGCATCGGCGCGCCGGCCGGGACACCCCAACCGGTCATTGACAAACTGAACAAGGATTTCAACGCCGCGCTGGCGCAGCCGGAGGCCAGGAAAAAGATCGCGGAAATGGGCCTCACCGTAGTGGCGAACACACCTGCACAGGCCACACAATTGGTCAACAGCGAGATCCAGCGCTGGAGTGCCGTGATCAAGCAAGCAGGCATCAAGCCCGACTGAAGGAGAGCGTCATGTCCAATCCGCTGCGGGGAATTCGCGTTCTCGACCTGACCAACGTGCTTGCCGGGCCTTTTGCCTGCCACCAGCTCGCGCACATGGGCGCCGACGTCATCAAGGTGGAGACGCGCAACGGTGGCGATCTGGCGCGCCAACTCGGCGCCGATCCCGATCTGAACCGGCGCTACATGGGCGTTTCGTTCCTGGCGCAAAACCCCGGCAAGCGGTCCATCACCATCGACCTGAAGCATCCGGCCGGAAAGGAGGTGTTCTGCAAGCTGGTGCGCACGGCAGACGTACTGGTCGAGAACTTCCGGCCTGGGGTGATGAAGCGCCTGGGTCTTGGGTTTGAGGAGTTGCTGCAGGAGAATGCCCGGCTGATCTACTGCGCCATTTCCGGCTTCGGACAGGACGGCCCCCTGCGCGACTTGCCGGCCTACGACCAGATCATCCAGGGCATGTCCGGGGTGATGAGCATTACCGGGGCACCCGAGAACGCGCCCTACCGCGTCGGTTATCCGATGGCCGACACCATTGGGGGTATCACCGCTGCCTTCGCGGTCGCCGCGGCGCTGGCGGACCGTGAGCGCGCGGGCGGCACCTTCATCGACGTCTCGATGCTGGAGGCGGTCATGGCGACCATGGGCTGGGCGGTGTCCAACCACCTGATCGCGGGCCGGGAGCCGAAGCCCATGGGCAATGAAAACGTCACGGCCAGTCCGTCGGGCACCTTCCGCACCGGCGACGGCTTGCTCAACATCGCGGCCAACAAGCAGGAGCAGTTCGAAGCGGTTTGCCGGGTCGTTGGTCGGCCCGAACTGATAACTGACACACGTTTCAACGACCGCCAAAGCCGGCTGCAGCACCGCTTTGAGTTGAAGGCCGCCCTTGAGGATGCCATGGCCACGAAGTCGACCGACGAGTGGTGGCGGCTTCTGAACCAGGCCGGTGTACCGGCAGGCCCGGTGTACAGCGTGCCACAGGCGCTAGCCCATCCTCAGGTGGCCGAACGCGGCATGGTCGGCAGCTTTGAAAATGCACCGGGCGTCGGCCGTGATATTCGCCTGGTCCGTACCGGGTTCAAGGTCAATGGCCAGGCGCCCCGCGTCGACGCGCCACCGCCCACCCTCGGGCAACATTCCGACGAGATCCTGTCCAGCCTGGGTTATTCCGGCGAACAGATAACGGCTCTGAGAATGGAGCAGGCCATATGAGCGCCGCGCCAGACCAGCGCAAGATCACCGAAGATTGGTGGCACACGGGCATCATCGACATGGCGCCCGGCGTCATCCGTTATCGAGGTTATCCGATCGAAGATCTGATCCGCGAGCGCGTCAGCCTGGCCCAGATGGTCTGGTTGATGACGCGCGGCGAACTGCCAACCCGCATCCAGGGGCAATTGCTGGAGGCGGCGCTGATGGCGGCCGTGGACCACGGCCCACAGGCACCGAGTATCGCCATTGCGCGCATGGCGGCAACCTGCGGCATCGGTCTCAACAGTGCCATGGCATCCGCAGTGAATGTACTCGGCGACGTGCATGGCGGCGCTGGCGAACAGGCCGTGCAGCTGTATGAGGACATCGCGGCCCGGATGAACGCCGGTGCAAGCGAAGCGGACGCGGTGAGCGGCGGCATCGAAGCCTTCACGGCCGTGCACGGAAAGGTAATCCCCGGCTTCGGCCATCGCTTTCACCCGGTAGACCCGCGCAGTGCGCCGCTGCTCGAATTGATTGACGAGGCGGCCGCACACAAGGAGGTGAGCGGGCGATTCGCCCGGATCGGCCGCGCCGTCGAAGCGAACCTGCGTTTGAAGAAGGGAAAGCCGATTCCCATGAACATTGATGGCGCCACCGCCGTGATCTACGCCGAGCTGGGTTTCCCGGCACCGCTGGCGCGCGGGCTGTTCTGCATTTCCCGTTCCGTCGGTATCCTGGCCCATGCGTGGGAGCAGATGCAACAGGGCGGTCGTATCAAGGGCCCCATTCCGCGGCAGTACATGCCGACCTACGACGGCGAGGCGATGCGTGAGGTGCCAAAGCAGGATTGAGCACGAGAGGCCATCGAATGCGCCGGCTCATGGTTGATGGTCGTGATGGACCGCGTCAAGGTCGGCTTCGCATCACCCATGCGTGGGCGGATGCCAAGACGGAGTAAATAGCCTCGCCGGTTTGCCGTTGCACCATTCGGTGGTGAGCTTCAGCGTCTTGACGATACCGCTTCATTCATTCAACTACGAACAATCAGGTGCGCGGGCAACATCTTGCGGATCTCCCGTCGGGCATGGTCAATGAATGGCTTGAGGATGAGCGTGGATGACATGCGCGGCGAAATCAGGATGGAATAGTCGGTCACGATCTCGGGCTCAAATGCGATGAACTTGACCAAGCCGCCCGTATAGGCGCTGGCCGTCAGCGGTTCGATGAGGGCGATACCTGCACCCGCTTCGACCAGCTTGACCATTGCGGCGGAAAACTGGGTCTCGACGTTGATGCGGCGACTGACACCGTGCGACAGCATCAGCGCGTCGATCTTGGTGCGCGATTCCATCAAGGCCGCCGGCGCGATGAAGCTTTCGCCTTCGAAGTCCTCCGGATGTAGAACTTTGCGACTTGCCAAGCGGTGGTGTATCGGCACCACGCCCACCATCCTGGCCGACACCAGGACTTCGCTATTCCCGTGCCGGGTCTTTCGCATGTTCAGCATCGCGAAGCCCAGATCGCAGCGGCCGCTCTGAACCATGTCGAGCACGACGGGCGTGCCGTGCGTCTCCAGGGACACCAAAGTCTCCGAGTTTTCTTTCGTGAAGCTCGCAATGGTGCGAGGCAGGAAGGACAGCGCCATGGCCGGAGCTGCGGCGATCCTGAGATGCGCGAGCTTCAGCGTCTTGAGGTTGGATGCCGCGTTGGCAATACGCTCGATGGCCATCAACGACTGGTGCACATCTTCAAACAGCAGGGCGGCCTCCGGCGTGGGCACCAGACGTCCGTTCGCGCGCTTGAAGAGAGGGATTGCGATGCGTTCTTCGAGATCGGCGATCAGGCGCGTCACCACGGGCTGAGTGACTGCCAGCATTTCCGCGGCTCCGGTAACCGTGCGCCGCACCATGATGGCGCGAAACGCTTCGAGGTGTCTGAGGGTGATTCGTTTATCCATAGCATAAGGGCATGGTGAAATTGCTTTTTGCTATCTTAAACAGAAATTTGGATTACAAATCTTAATAAAAACAACAACTTAGTATTGCATGGCCCAACTATTGCGGAACAACATCACTAGTGGTTGATACTGTTTTGAAAAGAGCCGCGGCTCGCTAACATGAATAAGCGAAAGACCGTTTAGTCAAATCGACTGTTGACCTAATTTCCATCATCACCATTGCGCCATTTTTTTGGAGAAGATTTATGAAATTCGATTTTTCGACCATGCGCCACAAGAGCATTGTCATGCTGCTGTGTTGTGCAGGCGTGGTACACACCGCACATGCGGCTTATCCGGAAAAGCCCGTCCGTTTGATTATTCCAGGTGCTGCTGGTGGTGCCGCCGACTCCCTTGCCCGCGTTGTAGCCACCGCGGTCAGTGAGCGCTGGGGGCAGCCCATCATCATCGACAACCGGCCGGGTGCTACCGGCCTGATTGCCAACGATGCGGCTGCCAAGGCCGCGCCCGACGGTTACACGCTGGGCCTGGCAACCTTGTCGACGTTTGTGGTGGCGAACGTGGTCGCCAAGAAGCTGCCCTACAAGCCGACGCAGGACTTCACCCCCATCGCCATGATGTGTGCCAGCCCCAACCTGCTGAGCGTGACGACCAGCCTGCCCGTCAAGTCGGTGGCTGAACTCATTGCCTACGCAAAGGCCAATCCGAACAAATTGTTCTACGGCTCATCCGGAACCGGTTCCGCGCTGCATGTGGTGACCGAGCTTTTCCGC